>NZ_JBQQBY010000039.1:0-78278 GCF_052246385.1 Streptomyces sp. 8N616
CCCTTTCGTCTTCGGCCCTGTGGTGAAGCACAGGCGCGGGCTCCGAGCCGCACGTTCCACGGAGGTAGCCAGTGTCACGGGACGAGTCCGCCCCCGATCAGGTCTACGACTACGACGTCATCGTCGTCGGCTCCGGCTTCGGCGGTTCCGTCGCCGCCCTGCGCCTGACCGAGAAGGGCTACCGCGTCGGCGTCCTCGAAGCGGGCCGCCGCTTCACCAGGGACACCCTGCCCAAGAACTCCTGGGACGTCCGCAACTTCCTCTGGGCCCCGGCCCTCGGCCTCTACGGCATCCAGCGCATCCACCTGCTCAACAACGTCATGATCCTGGCAGGAGCCGGAGTCGGCGGCGGTTCCCTCAACTACGCCAACACCCTCTACGTACCGCCCAAGGCGTTCTTCGAGGACCGCCAGTGGGGCCACATCACCGACTGGCAGGAGGAGCTGAAGCCGTACTACGACCAGGCTCAGCGCATGCTCGGCGTCCGGCTCAACCCCACCCTCACCCCCTCCGACGTGCATCTCAAGGCGACGGCCGAGCGCATGGGCGTCGGCGACAGCTTCCATCTGGCGCCCGTCGGCGTCTTCTTCGGCGACGGGAAGGACGCCGAGGGGGACGCGAAGGCGCGGGCGAAGGCGGGCGAGGAGGTGCCCGACCCGTACTTCGGCGGCGCGGGACCGGCACGGCGGGCCTGCACCGAGTGCGGCGAGTGCATGACCGGCTGCCGCCACGGCGCGAAGAACACCCTCAACGAGAACTACCTCTACCTCGCCGAGAAAGCCGGGGCGGTCGTCCACCCGATGACGACCGTGACAGCCGTCTACGAGGACGGCTTCGGCGGCTACTTCATCTCGACCGTCCCCACCGACAAGAAGCGCTCCGCCAAGCCCAGGACCCTGCGCACGCAGCAGGTCGTCATCGCCGCCGGCACGTACGGCACGCAGACGCTGCTGCACACCATGCGGGACAAGGGCCTGCTGCCCCGCGTCTCCGACAGGCTCGGCCACCTGACCCGTACCAACTCCGAGGCCCTGGTGGGCGCGATGACCGACAGCCGCCGCTACCGCAGGAAGCACGGCGAGCCGGCCGACTTCACCCGGGGCGTCGCGATCACGTCCTCGATCCACCCCAACGACACCACCCACATCGAGCCGGTCCGCTACGGCAAGGGCTCGAACGCGATGGGCGCCATGTCCATCCTCCAGGTGCCGTACGGGGGCCGGGCGCCGCGCGTACTGTCCTGGCTCGCGAACTGCGCCCGGCACCCGTGGCTCGTGCTGCGCTCGCTGTCCAACCGCCGCTGGTCGGAGCGCACCATCATCGGCCTGGTCATGCAGACCCTGGACAACTCGCTGACCACGTACCGGAAGCCGAAGGGCCTGGGCAAGGGCCTGCTCACCGCCCGGCAGGGGCACGGCGCGCCCAACCCGAAGCAGATCCCCGAGGCCACGCAGGCCGCGAGCATCCTCGCCGAGGAGATCAACGGCTTCCCGGGCAGCAACGTCGGCGAGCTGATGGGCACCCCGCTCACGGCCCACTTCCTCGGCGGCTGCCCGATCGGCGAGGACGCGGAACACGGCGTCATCGACCCGTACCACCGGCTGTACGGGCACCCGGGCGTCCACGTCGTCGACGGCTCGGCGGTCTCGGCGAACTTGGGTGTCAACCCGTCGCTGACCATCACGGCGCAGGCCGAGCGGGCGATGTCGCTGTGGCCCAACAAGGGCGAGGAGGACCTGCGTCCGGAGCAGGGCACGGCGTACGCCCGGCTGGCGGCGGTGCAGCCGAAGGCACCGGCTGTCCCCGAGGAGGCCTTCGGGGCGCTGCGGCTGCCGGTCCTGCCGGTACCGGTGGTGCCGCCGAAGAAGCCGTAGCCGGAGCGCTGCGCGGGCACGACGAAGGAGCACGACGAGGGGCACGACGAAGGGGCCGCACCCCCCTCCGGTGCGGCCCCTTCATACGGGTGTGGCTGTCGCTTACGCGGCGGCCTCGGAGCCCGCGGCCTTGCGGCGGCGGACGACGAAGACGGCGCCGGCGCCCACGACCATGGCGACACCGCCGATGGTGGCGATCGTCGGGAGCGCGGACGACGAACCGGTCTCGGCGAGGTTGCCGGTCACCGGCAGCTCCTTGACACCGCCCTGCGGCTTGGTGTCGGGTCCGGGCTTGTCGCCCGGCTTGCCGTCACCGGGCTTGGCCTCGCCCGGGTTGCCCGGGTTGCTGCCCGGCTTGAGAACGGTGAAGTAGTAGTCGGCGCCCGCGCTTTCGGCGATGCACTCCTGGCCCTCGACGTTGTCCAGGTAGGCACCGGTGCCGAAGGAGTAGCTGTCACCGGCCGGGGCGTTCTTGTGGATGTTGACCCGGAGGTCGACCTTCACGAAGTCGTTGGACTTCAGGGTCTCCACGCCCCAGAAGTAGCCGCCCGCGAACTCCTTGCTGCCGATGGTCTCCCACTGCTTGGAGACCGGGTTGCGGAACTCCAGGTCGATGTAGGGGCTGAGCCACTTCGACTCGTCGATCTCGAAGTTCTCCACCTCGGCCCAGAGCGCGACCTCCTTGAGGTCCACCTCGGAGGTGTTGCTGACGGTCAGGTTGAAGTCCGTCCAGCCGCTGCCGGCGACGACCTTGCCCGGCAGGCCGGAGATCTTCGCGCTGAGCGCCTTCTCCTCGTAGTTCTGGTCGACCTCCTCGCAGTACGGCGGGATGGTCGGCTCGTCGGTGGGCTCGTCCGTGGGCTCGTCGGTGGGCTCGTCGGTGGGCTCGTCCGTCGGTTCGTCGGTCGGCTCGTCCGTGGGTTCGTCGGTGGGCTTGTCCGTCGGCTCGTCCGTCGGTTCGTCGGTCGGCTCGTCCGTCGGCGGAGTGCTGGGGTCCTCCGAGGCGGTCGAGGTGACGTTCGGGTCCGCGTAGGCGGCGGGCGCGGCGAGCAGCGCAGCCGGGGCTATGACAGCCGTCGCGGCAGCGGTCGCCAGAGCGCGGCGGATCTTCATGAGACCTCTTCTGGGTCCGAGTGCTGTGGGTGCAGCACTGCATGGGGAGGCCGTCGCGGTGGGGGAGCGCGGTATGGCCGTGCGTTTGCAGATAAGTGACCCGTAAGAGGTGAGGATGGTTGTGCGAGTGATGTCGCGAGATTCGCGTGACCTGTGTCACTGATGTGACGAAGGTGAACTCTCGTGAAACCGGATGGAGTCCGACCCAAAGTGAAGCGTGAAGGGTGAAAGAAGGAGACGGCCGGTCCCGGGCGTCCCGGGGACCGGCCGTTCCCGTTGGCCGTGACCGGGCCGCTGTCCCCTGCTGACCGGTCACGCGCTGGAGCGCGGTCCCACGACGCGCACCGCGTCACACGCTCCAGCGATTCCGCCCTGTTGCTGTTGGGCGCCCCGTAGAACGAGGGCGGAGCCACGCGTGGTTGCTTCGGCCGCCCCTGGCTGGCACGGACACCGGGACCAACGAAGGTGCTCGGGCCCGGTCACGCGCCGTACGGGTGACGGCCCCCGGCCCCCAGCCCGTATGAGCTGCGTATGAGCCGCGTATGAACGGCAAGCCGCGGCAGGTCATACGCGGCCGCGGCACAGCTCCAGCAGCGTCATCGCCAGCGCCGTCCCCGGCTTGCCCAGCTGCTCCCTGTAGTGGCTGAGGATCTCCATCTCGCGGGAGAGGTTCACGCGCCGCCCTCCGGAGGCGATCCTGGACTGCTGGATGACGGCCGAGACCGCCATCCGTTCCTGTACGAGGCCGATGATCCGGGAGTCAAGATCGTCGATCCGGCCGCGGGCGTCGGTGATTTCGGCGGCGGCCTGCTCGGTGCGGGCGCCGGTGTCGGTACCGGCGCCGGCGTCGGTCGGGGCGGGGGCCGCGGTGGGGTTGCTCATGTCCGTATCTCCTCGGGGTCGTAGGGGCCGGCCCCCGGGGGCGACGATCACGGCCCGGACAACGCAGGACGCCCCGGGCCTTGTCGGCCCGGGGCGCCTGGGAAGTCGCTTGTCAGTGGCTCAAGCAGCACGACCATGGCAGCCGGACGGGCCGGGTGCCATAGGTAAAGACGAAGGTCATGTGCCGAGACATGCGGATCAGTATGGCGTGGACCGCGACGGCGGGCCAGCAGCCGCCCGGATGGTGAGACGCGGAGGTCGCCGCGTACCCCCGTTAGAATCGAGACCACACACCCCGTATCACCGCCGGAAGGCCGCCGAAGTGTCATCTGCGACCCCGCCCGCCGCTCCCGACGCCGACCACACCCCGGACTCGGTCCTGGTCGTCGACTTCGGCGCGCAGTACGCACAGCTCATCGCCCGTCGCGTCCGCGAGGCCCGGGTCTACAGCGAGATCGTTCCGCACACCATGCCGGTGGAGGAGATCCTCGCCAGGAAGCCGAAGGCGATCATCCTCTCCGGCGGCCCGGCTTCGGTCTACGCCGAGGGCGCCCCGAGGCTCGGCCCGGAGATCTTCGAGGCCGGGGTCCCGGTCTTCGGGATCTGCTACGGGTTCCAGGCCATGGCGCTCGCCCTGGGCGGCACGGTCGACAACACCGGCGGCCGCGAGTACGGCCGTACGCCGCTGACCGTCTCGCGCAGGGGCTCCACCCTCTTCGAGGGCACCCCGAGCGATCAGCCGGTGTGGATGTCCCACGGCGACGCCTGCTCGGCCGCCCCGGAGGGCTTCTCGGTCACCGCGACCACCGACGGCGCGCCGGTCGCCGCCATCGAGTGCGACGAGCGCCGGCTCTACGGCGTCCAGCACCACCCCGAGGTCCTGCACTCCACGCACGGCCAGCAGCTGCTGGAGCACTTCCTCTACCGCGGCGCCGGGCTCGAGCCGAACTGGACGACCCACAACGTGGTCGAGGAGTCGATCGCCGCGATCCGCGAGCAGGTCGGCGACAAGCGCGCGATCTGCGGGCTCTCCGGGGGCGTGGACTCCTCGGTCGCCGCCGCCCTCGTCCAGAAGGCCATCGGCCCCAAGCTGACGTGCGTGTACGTCGACCACGGGCTGCAGCGCAAGGGCGAGTCCGAGCAGGTCGAGAAGGACTTCGTGGCGGCGACCGGCGTGCAGCTGAAGGTCGTGGACGCGGAAGCGCAGTTCCTCGCCGCGCTGAAGGGGGTCTCGGAGCCCGAGGAGAAGCGCAAGATCATCGGGCGGGAGTTCATCCGGGTCTTCGAGCAGGCGGCGAGCGAGGTCGTCGCGGAGGCGGGTGCGCACGGCGAGCAGGTCGAGTTCCTGGTCCAGGGCACCCTCTACCCGGACGTCGTCGAGTCCGGCGGCGGTACCGGTACCGCGAACATCAAGTCGCATCACAACGTGGGCGGCCTCCCCGAGGACCTGCAGTTCCGGCTCGTCGAGCCGCTGCGCCGGCTCTTCAAGGACGAGGTCAGGATGGTCGGCCAGGAGCTCGGCCTCCCGGACGAGATCGTCCACCGCCAGCCGTTCCCCGGCCCCGGCCTCGGCATCCGTATCGTCGGCGAGGTCACCAAGGACCGGCTCGACCTGCTGCGCGAGGCCGACGCCATCGCCCGTGAGGAGCTGACCGCGGCCGGCCTCGACCGCGAGATCTGGCAGTGCCCGGTGGTGCTGCTCGCGGACGTCCGCTCGGTCGGCGTCCAGGGCGACGGCCGCACGTACGGCCACCCGATCGTGCTGCGCCCGGTCTCGTCCGAGGACGCGATGACGGCGGACTGGTCCCGCCTGCCGTACGAGGTGCTGGCGAAGATCTCGACCCGGATCACCAACGAGGTCGACGAGGTCAACCGCGTGGTCCTCGATGTGACGAGCAAGCCCCCGGGCACGATCGAGTGGGAGTGACCTTCCCGCCCTCCCGCTACGGGACAATGCCGACGCCGTCGCTCATTCGTTTGAGTGGCGGCGTCGCTGTTCGTGCTGGGTAGTCTGATCGTACGGACCAGACTTCACGTCCATGGGAGCACTCATGAGCGCTGAGAGCGCGCACCACCACTGGCCGGTGCCGCCGCGCGACGGTTACACCGTGGACGACCTTCTCACCCTGCCTGACCTCCCGCCGCACACTGAGCTGATCGACGGGAGCCTGGTTTTCGTGAGTCCGCAGCGCGTTTTTCACAGCATTGCGATCGACCTGCTGGTGAGCGGACTGCGTCGCACTGTTCCTCCCCTGCTGAGGGTTGTCCGCGAAATGACCGTCGTGATCGACAAGCGGAACGGTCCGGAACCGGACATCGCGGTCGTGCGAGCCGGCGCAGTGCGGAGCCGCGAACAGACCTATTTCCAAGTCAGGGACGTGATGCTCGCCGTTGAGGTCGTGTCCCCGGACTCCGAGGCCCGCGACCACGACACCAAGCCGCACAAGTACGCCACCGCGGGGATCCCGTACTTCTGGCGGGTCGAGATGATCAGTGCGGACGAACGCCCCGTCGTCCACGTCTTTGAGCTCGACAAGGAGACGCGCGCCTACCGCTCCACCGGCGTCCACCACGACCGGCTCAAGCTCTCCGTCCCCTTCGACATCGACATCGACCTCACCGAGATCGACCGGCTCTGAGCGCTACCGCTGCGGCGGTCCGTAGGGGGCGGCCCCCTGCGGACCGCCGCTGTATGGGTTCGCGCCCTGCGGGGCCGGGCCCGCGCCGTAGGGGTTCGCGAACGGGTTGGCGTGGCCCGGGACTTGCTGGTCCGGGCGGAGGAAGCGGGTGCGGCCCGTTTCATCGCGTACCGGGACGAAGCCCGCGGAGGCCAGCAGCGCCGCGTACTTCCGGTTCCGCCTGCGCGTCCAGATGAAGCCGAAGCCGAGCAGGGCCATGCAGAACGCCCAAAGGCCCAGGCCGATGCCCATGGTGAGGCCGAAGAAGTCGCCCCGGGCGACCCCGATCGCGCCGCCGACGGTGAAGCCGATCGCGCCCCACATCATCCGCTTCTCGGCGTTCTTGCCGGTCAGGTCGAAGTTGATGCGCGCCTTGAGGAGTTCGACGGCGGGGGCGGCCTCCGGGACCGGCTTGAGCTTGCCGCCCGGCTGAATGCCCGGCAGCGGACCGCCGTTGCCCGCCTGCGGGAACTGCGCCCAGGTCGCGGCCGCGCGCTGCTGCGCGTACGGGCTCGGGTCACGGTAGAGCTGCATCTTCACCGCGCCGTCGTTGGCCCCGGACTGCTCGGCGCCGTAGTACGCGAAGCCGAACTGCTCGGCGATGAAGGCCAGTCCGGCGAGTTTCTTCACCGACCCCCAGCGGTTGGTGACCTCGACGACCTCGTTGCTCGCCATCAGCCGCAGCATCTGCGCGATCTGCTTGTCGGTGCTCATACAAGGTGAGCTTAGCGGCGGGAAGGGAGCTCAAGGCGAACGGTGAAGGCCGCCACTCCTGTCAATCAGTGCGGTCTTCGCCGTTCACTCGCAGGGGCAAGATTGCGCGCCCGGACGTTGTCGCCGCCGCGCACAGCCACACCACGTACGGCCGCGCCCTGTCGGCGCGCGGCGAGCTGCTCGAGCCGATCACCCAGGACGTGTGCGCCTTCTCCGAGGATCACACGCTCTTCGACGACTGCGCCGGCGTCGTCGTGGACGCGGCGGAGAGGCGCGCCGATCGCCGACGCGCCCGGGCCCACAAGGTCGTCATCCCTGCGCAATCACGGTTTGCTGACGGTCGGGGACTCGGTCGACGCGGCCGCGTGGTGGTTCATTACGATGGAGCGGTCATGTCAGGTGCAGGCGGCCGCGAAGGCGGCCGGGAAACCGGTCCTCATCGATCACCACAGCGCCCTGCAGACCCGCGAGCAGCTCGGAAACGATCTCGTGGCGTTGATCAACTACCAGCCCTGTGGCAGCAGATCACCCGTGGCGAGCCGGACCTGCTGACCTGACAGGCCGGACGAATGCGGCACAATTCCCTCTCATCACACGGGCATTGCGGCGCGTGCAGCGAGAGAGGTGTTGTCCCATGGCCGTGGACTCGGCGAGAGACGGCTTGCCAGGCGGTGGTCCCGGTAGCCCCGGTGGCAGTCATGGCGGCGGCCCTGAAGGCCGCGACGGGCACGGCAGCCGCTGCACGTGCGGGGACTGCCCGTACGGCGCCCGCGAAGGGCACCGGCGCGCGGTCGCCGCGTTCGTGGCACGGCGCGAGGAGCTGGCCGCCGGCCGCGGCGTGCCGGGCGCGCTCGCGCACTCCTCCGGGGCTTCCCGGCAGTGGGTGTCCGACGAGCTGACCCGGTCCGCCCACACGGCCGCCGAGTTCGGGCGCGCGGAGGGCCGGGTCTGGCTGCGGCGCGGGCGCGGTGCGCTGGCCGGGCCGCTCGTCGGCGAGGACAACCGGCTCTCCACCTCGCGTACGGTCGCCGCGCTGTGGGTGCTCGTGGCCGTCGCGGGCGTGCTCGTCACGGCCGTCGCCCTGGCCGTGACGGACGACCGGGCGCGGCTGCTCGACGGGCTGACGCTCGGGCGCTGCGACGGGCTGCTCGCGGTTGTGGCACTGGCGCTGCTGGTGGCCCTGGCGGCGCGCGGCGTCGTGGTACTCCGGGTACGGGCGCAGCGGCTCCAGAAGGTGTCAGCGGCCCGGCCGCGCGCCGCCGATCTGCTCACGGACGACGCGGGGCGCGGCAGCCTCCCCGACGTGCAGTACGTGGTGGTGGCCGCGGCGATCGCGGTCTTCGCCGTGGTGCGTCTGGTGCGGGAGCCGGAGCGGCTGCCGGATCTGCCATGGGGACTCGTGGCGCTGGCCGCCGTGTCCGCCACGGCCTACCTGGTCGCGAAGGCCGCGGAGGGCGGCCGCCCCATCGTGCTGTCCGTCGTACGGGCCCGTGAGGCCGGCGACCTCGACGGGCCCATCCGGGCCGGGGACGACATCGAGATCCGCGGCGGCGGCTTCGTACCGGCGGGTGCGGGCACGGCGGAGGCGCTCGCGCGGATGGTCGTCCGCATCGGCACGGTCCATGTGCACGTGCCGCTGGTGCCGGTCGCCGGGGGCTTCGCCAACCCGACGGACTCGGCGCTGACCGTGCCGGTCCCGGCCGAGGTCGAGCCCGGCCGGGTGGACGTCCGGGTCGTCACGGCAGCGGGGGCGGAGTCGAACCGCTGCCGGATCGACGTGGTGGACGGCTGAGCCGTACGGGTGGCTCCGGTCGGGTCTGTTGAACCGGGCCCGGAAGGTGTGGTTGCTCCGGGGTTGAGCCGGTCGGAGCGTTTCAGCTGGTTGAACCCTCACCGAATCTTGTCCGTACCCCTCGCCGAAGGCACCCGTGTGCCGGAGAATCGTCCCTGCGGGGGCAGGCGATGGAGGGCGGACGACATGGCTCACGGAGCGCGCGTTGACCGGGATCTCACGGGCGGGCTGGGCGAACCGGCCGGATCGTGGCGGGATTCGGCATCCCGCTACGCACTGCTCCCGCTGCGTATCTTTCTCGGCGTCACCTTCATCTACGCGGGTCTGGACAAACTGACCGACCCGGCCTTCCTGGCCGACAGCGGCCCGGGCTCGATCGGCGAGCTCATGAAATCCGTGCGGAACGGGTCCGCGATCCCGGCGATGGTCGATCTGGCGCTGGAGAGTCCGAGGAGCTTCGGGTACGCGATCGCGATCGGGGAGATCGCGGTGGGCGTCGGCACGCTGCTCGGGCTGCTGGCGCGCCTTGCCGCGTTCGGGGGCGCGCTGATCTCACTGAGCCTCTGGCTCACCGTCAGCTGGCAGTCGCACCCGTACTACTACGGGAACGACCTGGCCTACCTGATGGCGTGGATCCCGCTGATCTTCGCGGGGGCGCAGGTGTTCTCGACGGACGCGAAACTCCGCTCCCGCCGCAACCGCTACGGCCGCCCGCTGTACGGCTGACTCTCCCCGGCGCTCCGCGCCGGTCCATGCCCACCCTCCCCAGCGCTTCGCCTGGGTGGGGGTCCCCCCCGGCGAAGCCAGGGGGAGTACCCCCCCCGCCCCGTGAAGGGGCTTCGCCCCTTCAACCCCGCCTGGCGGCTTCGCCGTCAGGACCGGCGGACGGCGCCGGTGCCGGTGCCGGGCGGCCGGCGAGCGCCCGCGGCGCGACGCTGCTCGCACGGAGCAGGCGCACGGGTGCCGCCGTGCCTGCGCGGCAGCCCACCGGGCGGAGCGCGCTGCAACTCCCTTCTACCGCCCGGGTGTCCCCGCGAGACAGCGAGCGCCCCCGGTCGCCACCAACCGTCTGCCGCCGGGCCGTCCCGCCTGCCGACCGCCCCTTCTGGCCTCTGGCCGGGGACCAACCCACCCACCGTTTCCTTGGGCACCTCCCCGGTGCGGGCGATCCGGGACGCGAGGGCCCCCGAGCCCACAAGCGCCGCCGCCGGCGGTGATGCGCAGTGGCGAGGAGAGGCCGCCTCTGCCTGCGCCGGGCGTCAGCCGGGCGGGGCGTTTTCCGGAGCGCGGGGGTCACCGGCGCGCGGGGCTCGGCTCGCGCGGCGGCGGGCCGCTCGGGTCATCACTGCCGTCAGCGCCGCCAGCGGGAGGCCTGCCGCCACCAACGGGACCAAGGTCCAGGCCGGGACGGACCAGGCGCCCGTCGCGTCCAGGGCGTAGATCACGCCCGCGCTCAGCAGGACGAGACCCGCGACCAGCTTCCCCGGCTCCGTGTCATGACGCCGCACGGCTCACCTCCACCTGTCCTACGCCCGCCTCCAGTTCGAGGTCGAGCGTGCCGCGCGGCTCACGCCCGTCCGCGGGTTCGATCGTCATGCGCTCCCTGAGGCCGGGGGAGACGTCCACGTCGTTCCGCCGCTCGCCCGGCAGCCGCAGGTCGCCCAGCCCGACCTCCACGTCCAGCTTCAGCGTGGCGTCCTTCGGTACGAGGACCCTCAACTGCCCGGCGCCGACGCTCGCGCGCGTGGCGACGGTCTGGTCCTCGTCCAGCTTCAGCGCGGAGAGGTCGAGCGTGCCGACGCCCGAGCCGACACCGTAGTCGGGCCGTACGGCGGCGGCCGAGGCCGGCTTCCAGTCCGTACGGACCCAGTCGGACGTCACGCTCTTCGGCAGGGCGGCCGCGCTCACCAGCAGCGCGCAGGTCAGCAACGCCAGGATGACCGTCCCGCCGCCCGCCCGCCCGTAGAACGCGCTGATCGCCAGGCCGAGGCCGAACACGGCAAGCGCGCAGGCGAGGCCGGTCTGCAGGCTCGTGCCGAGCGGCTGGGCGTCCCAGGAGGCGAGGATGCCCGCCGCGCACGCGGCCACCGCGAGGAGGAAGGTCCAGCCGCCGATCCAGGGCCGCCGCTCCCGCGCGGGGGCCAGGTCGGCCGACCAGGCGGCGGCCCGGCCCGAACGCGCCGCGGCGGGCGCCTTGGTGTCCCACGGCAGACCGTCGTCCGGGCCCCACAGGTAGCCGGTGCCGGTCGTGCCCCCCGTACCGTCCTTGGTGATAGGGCCGCGCCACCAGGACGGGGCGCCCGGCGCCGGCGGGGCCTGCGTCTCGGGGGGCACGCCCTCGTGCCCGGCCGGATGGGACGCCCCCCAGGCACCCCCGCCCCCGGCGGCAGCGTGCCCCGCTCCCGCACGCGCCCCCGCGTCCGCCGCCCCCTTCTGCTCCGCCCTGCGCCGCCGCTGCGACCACTGGGCGCACCCGGCCAGCGCGCCCGAGACGACCAACGAGAAGAACACGACGGTCGGGTTGCCGAGCATCGACAGCAGCAGCCCGCAGCCGAGCAGTGCGCAGAGCACAGCGGCCAGCGCCTGACCCTCCACTCGCCCGGAGAGCAGCCGCCTGCCCTCGTTCTCGTCCTCGCCCTCCAGCGGGATCAGCAGCCACGCGAACCCGTACGCGATGAGCCCGACGCCGCCCGCGATCGCCAGCACGGCAAGCACGACGCGGAAGATGACCGGATCGAGGTCGTAGTGCCTGCCGAGCCCGCCGCACACGCCCGCGATCACTTTGTTGCCACGGCTGCGCCGCAGCAGTGGCGGGCCGGTCCGGTCGGCGGCGCTCCGCTCGTCGGGCGCGTCGCGCTCGTCGGGCTCGTCGGGCTCGTCGGGCTCGTCGGTCATGCGTCCATGGTGACGGTCCGGTGACCCGGAGAGCATCCGGCCCGACCCTGGTACGACCCTGAGATGTCCCCGGTGGGGACGCGGCGCGGCGCCGTGGTTATCGTGTCCGCACCATGGCAATGTCGAGTTCATGGCAGGCCGGGGGGCAGAGGGAGAGCAAAGGGTGTCGGACGGCGCGGGGCGGGACGAAGGGCGGCTGGTCGCGGGGCGCTACCGGCTGGTCGAGCGGATTGGCCGCGGCGGCATGGGCACCGTGTGGCGGGCCGAGGACGAGCTGTTGGGTCGTCATGTGGCGCTCAAGAAGCTGCACGTGCCGCCGCACCTGGCCGACGACGAGCGCGCCACGCTGTACGAGCGGACGCGGCGCGAGGCGCGCAGCGCGGCCCGTATCACGCATCCGAACGTGGTCGTGGTGCACGACGTCGTGGACGACGGCGGGCTGCCCTGCATCGTCATGGAGTACGTGCCCTCCCGGACGCTCGGTGACCTGATCAAGGAGGAAGGCCCGGTCTCCCCGGACGAGGCGGCCCGCATCGGGCGCGGCATGATCGCGGCACTGCGGGCCGCGCACGCCGCCGGGGTCCTGCACCGGGACGTCAAGCCGGGCAACGTGCTGCTGGGCGCGGAAGGGCGCGTGGTGCTGACGGACTTCGGCATCGCGGTCGCCTCCGGCACGTCCACGCTGACGCGCACGGGCGAGCTGGTGGGCTCCGTGGACTACGTCGCCCCCGAGCGCGTCAGGGGCGGCACGCCGGGCCCCGCCTCCGACCTGTGGGCGCTGGGCGCGACGCTGTACCAGGCGCTCGAGGGCCGCCCGCCGTTCCGCAAGGACACGGCGATCGAGACGGCCTACTCGATCGCCGTCGACCCGCTGCAACCGCCGCAGCGGGCCGGGGTGCTGGCCCCGCTCATCGAGCAGCTGCTGACGAAGGACCCCGAGGAGCGGCCGGGGGCGGAGACGGTCGAACTCCGGCTGCGGGAACCGGCGGCGGAGGCCGAGACGGCATACGTGGAACACGGGCAGCTGCTGGACCGCGGGGTGCGGGACGGCGACGGCACGGGCACGCGTACGAGTACGGGCACGCGCAGGGGGACCGGGCCGACGGCCCCCCTCGAGCCCGGGGCCCCCGGGCCCTCAGAGCCCGGCCCGCGCCCCCGCCGCCGCGGCCGCCGCCGTATCGTCGCGTGGGCCGCCGCCGCGGTGCTCGTGGCCGCGGCGGTGCCGGTCGCGGGCGTCCTCTTCGGGATGCTCGCCGCGGACAAGGGCGAGGGCCAGGACGACCAGGCCCGGGAGACTCCCTCGGCCTCGGCCTCGGACAGCGCGTCCCCGCCGACCCCCAAGCCCTCGCCCCTCCCGAACGGCTACAAACTCGTCGAGGCGAAGGAGTTCGGCCTCTCCGTACCCGTGCCGAAGGACTGGACCCGCACGGACGTGCCCGACAGCGACATCGCGTTCATCAACCCGGCCGGCCTGGTCAGCCTGCGGATCAACGTCCTCGACTTCGCGAGCTCCGACCCCCTGCAGCACTGGAAGGACGACGAGGCCAAGTCGCTGAGCGAGGGGAAGCTGCCCGGCTACAAGCAGCTGCGGATGCAGGAGACGGCCTACCGGGGGATGCCGGCCGCGATCTGGGAGTTCACCTTCCAGGGCAGAGCACGCCAGTTCCGCGCCATCGACCTGGGCTTCGGGAACCCCGGCGAGAAGGAGTACGCGCTCTACCTGTCCGGCCCGAGCGCCGGCTGGGCCCGCCACAAGCAGGTCTTCGACGACGTCCGCAACAGCCTACGGATCGAGGACAACTAGGGCACGACGGGCGGGCTTCCGCCCTGCCCCACCCTTGGAGGCGCCCCGTGGGGGCTCTGCCCCGTAGCCGGGGGTCTGGGCGGAGGTCTTCTCCCGCTTCCCCGCCTTCCCTCCAGCTACCGCTGGGGTGTGGCCCCTTCCGGGCTGTGGACGATGTGCGGGCTCGCCGCGTGGGGGGCTCTGCCTCAGGGCCGGGGGTCTGGGGCGGAGCCCCGGTTTCGGGAAGGGGTGGGATAGGGGAAAGGCCCGTGTCGCGGACCGATGAGTGTCTCGCCGTCCCGGAGTCTGAACTCGTGCGAGGGGGGCCGGATCACTCGAGAGGGAGACACGCCATGACCGCGATCACTCTGACCACATTCCTGTCCCTGGACGGGATCATGCAGGCGCCGGGTGGCCCCGAGGAGGACACCAGCGGAGGCTTCGACAAGGGCGGCTGGCTGGTCCCCTACGCCGACGAGGACATGGGCCGGTACGTCGCCGACTGGTTCTCCGCGGCCGACGGCTTCCTCCTCGGCCGCAGAACGTACGAGATCTTCGCCGCCCACTGGCCGAAGGTGACCGACCCCGCAGACCCGGTCGCCAGCGCCCTCAACAGCCTCCCCAAGTACGTGGTCTCCACGACCCTGGACAAGGCGGAGTGGAACAACTCGACCCTGATCGGCGACAACGTCATCGAGAAGGTCGCCGAGCTGAAGAAGCAGCCCGGCAGGGAGATCCAGATCCACGGCAGCGGCACCCTCGCGCAGTCCCTGATGGAGCACGACCTGATCGACGAGTACCGGCTGTGGATCTACCCGGTCGTCCTGGGCGAGGGGAAGCGCCTGTTCGCCCAGGGCGCCCTGCCGACCGCGCTGAAGCTGACGGACGTCCGGACGACCGGCACCGGGGTCGTGGTCCACGTGTACCAGCCCGTGGGCAGGCCCGTGTACGGCTCCTTCCTGCTGAACAAGGAACCGGGCGCCGACCTCGGCGCGGAGGACGCCGTGAAGCAGGGCTACCGCGAGTCCGGGGGCGGTCAGGGACGACCCTGATACCGCCGGGGGACCGGACGTGTGACGATCGGAGCATGACCGCCGCCACCGCCCGCGCCGGAGGCCCGTACGCCCCGGCGCCCGACCCCCCTGAGGAACCGCCGCCGCGCAAGCTCTACCGCAGCGCCGACGGCCGGATGCTCGGCGGCGTGGCGCGCGGGCTCGCCGGACACCTCGGGCTGCCGGTGTCGTGGGTGCGGATCGTCTTCGTCGCGCTGCTGATGTTCGACGGACTCGGCGCGCTGCTATACGCCGGATTCTGGTTCGCCGTGCCCCTCGGGGTCGGCGGCGTCGAGACCCCGCAAGCCGAGGCGGCCGCCGGGCACGTCGGCCCGGACGGCCGCCGCCGGATCCGCGCCCGCAAGCCCGACAAGGGCCAGCTCTTCGCCCTGCTCGCGCTGGTCGCCGGCCTGGCGATCTTCGTCGACAACCTCCAGCTCGGGCAGGCCGCCAGCGCGTACGTGTGGCCGATCCTGCTGATCGGCGCCGGTGTCGCGCTCGTCTGGCGGCAGGCCGACAACGCCCGCCGCGAGCACTGGATGGAGGTCGGCCGCAGCAAGCGCGTCCAGGCCGTTGCCCGCAGCGCGGCAGGCGTGGTGCTGGTCGGCATCGGCGTGACCGGCTTCATCGTGCTCCGCGGCTCGGCCCACCAGCTCGGCAACGTGCTGACCGCCGCGCTCGCCGTCCTCGTCGGCATCGCGCTGCTCGCGGGCCCGTATCTCGTACGCATGACGCAGGACCTCTCCGAGGAGCGGCTGATGCGCATCCGCGCCCAGGAGCGCGCCGAAGTCGCGGCCCACGTCCACGACTCCGTCCTGCACACCCTCACCCTGATCCAGCGCAACGCCGAGGACCCGAAGGAAGTCGCGCGGCTGGCCCGCGCCCAGGAACGGGAGCTGCGCGCCTGGCTCTACAGGCCGGAGGGGACGGGCAAGGAGGAGGCCGAGCAGCCGGAGACCCTCGCGGAGGCCGTGAAGCGCACGGCGGCGGAGGTCGAGGACCACCACGGCGTGCCGGTCGAGGTCGTCTGCGTCGGGGACTGCCCGCTCGACGAGAAGCTGGCCGCCCAGATTCAAGCCGCGCGCGAGGCGATGGTGAACGCCGCGAAGTACGGTGGCGAGGGCGGGCCGGTCCAGGTCTACGCGGAGGTGGAAGGCCGTACGGTCTTCGTGTCCGTACGGGACCGTGGCCCCGGCTTCGACCTGGACGCCGTGCCGGAGGACCGGATGGGCGTCCGGGAGTCGATCATCGGCAGAATGCAGCGCAACGGCGGGACCGCGCGGTTGCGCTCCGCGCCGGACGGGGGCACGGAAGTCGAGCTGGAGATGGAGAGGGCTTCGTGATGACGGAAGAGGCACGGGAACCGCAGAACGAGGCCGGGGCCGGCGCTGAGGCGGGGGCCGGGGCTGGAGCCGGGGCCGGGGCCGATGAGGCGCGTCGCGTACGGGTCGTGCTCGTGGACGACCACCGGATGTTCCGGACCGGTGTCCAGGCCGAGATCGGCGAGACCGACCGTACGGGCGTGGAGGTCGTCGGCGAGGCCGCCGACGTGGACCAGGCCGTCACCGTCATCACCGCGACCTGGCCGGAAGTCGTCCTGCTGGACGTCCACCTGCCGGGCGGCGGCGGTGTCGAGGTCCTGCGCCGCAGCGCCGCGATGATGGCTGACCCGGAGCAGCCGGTGCGCTTCCTCGCGCTGTCGGTCTCGGACGCGGCCGAGGACGTCATCGGCGTCATCCGCGGCGGCGCCCGCGGCTACGTCACCAAGACCATCACGGGGACGGACCTGGTGAACGCCATCTTCCGCGTGGCGGACGGCGACGCGGTCTTCTCGCCCCGGCTCGCGGGCTTCGTCCTCGACGCCTTCGCCTCGACGGACGCCCCGCCGGTCGACGAGGACCTGGACCGGCTGACGCAGCGCGAGCGCGAGGTCCTGCGGCTGATCGCGCGCGGGTACGCGTACAAGGAGATCGCCAAGCAGCTGTTCATCTCGGTGAAGACGGTCGAGAGCCATGTGTCCGCTGTGCTGCGGAAGTTGCAGCTCAGCAACCGGCACGAGCTGACGAGGTGGGCGACGGCGAGGCGCCTGGTCTGATCGGCCGGTCTGATCAGCCCGCTTCGGGCGGCAACTTCAGCGCGAACCACACGGTCTTGCCGATGCCGCGGGTACGCGGCCGCGCGCCCCACTCGTCCGCGAGCGCGGCCACGAGGGCGAGGCCGCGGCCGGACTCGTCGTCGGGTGCTGCCTGGCGCGGCTGTGGCAGCTGGTCGCTGGCGTCGGACACCTCGATGCGCAGCGCGCCGTCGCGTAGGACGCACCGTGCGCTGATCTCGCGGCCCGGTGATACGCGCGCGTGCTTGCGGGCGTTGGTCATCAGCTCGCTGAGCAGCAGCACGGCTGTCTCCGCCACGTCATCCGGGACCTTCCACGCGCGGGCCTGATCGCGCAGCAGCTCTCGGGAGCGGACGACGCTGCGCGAGTGGCGCGGCAGCAGCCATTCAATGTCCTTCGGTGGTGGGGGAGTTCCGTCGACCATGGCTCAAACAGTGCTGGTGGGGGCGTAGCCTCGGCAGTAACGGAGCGGGTACGGAACGTGGTGTACCGCGCGTGCACCGGGAGAGGTTGGGGGTGCGATGACGACTGGGAACCCCTCCCAACCGCCAATGACTTGGCGGTACTGCGGGAACCAGATGAAGCTGTGGCGCACGCGGGCGGGGGTGAGCCGCGAGCAGGTGGGCGAGGAAGCGGGCTACGAGTACGAGACCGTGAAGTCGATGGAGCAGGGGCGGCGAAAGCCGACGCTGCGGTTGCTCCAGGTCGCGGACGAGATGTGCGGGGCGGGGGGTTTGCTGGTCGCGGCGCAGGACTATCTGAAGCCGGAGAAGTTCGTCTCGTACTCCCAGGATTTCATGCGATACGAGGCCGAGGCGATCACTCTCAGCTCATACCAGCCCCTGCTCATCCCCGGGCTGTTGCAGACAGACGAGACGGTTCGGGCGCTGCTCAACGCGCATTGGCCACCGCTCGACGACGAGACGATCGAGCAGAGAGTCGCCGCCCGCCTGGCGCGCCAGCGATTGCTGGAGAAGCAAACCAAGGCGTTCAGCTTCGTGATCGGGGAAGCGGCGCTGCGCCACCCTGTCGACAACACGGAGGCGCACAAGCGGCAACTGCACCGCCTGCTGGAAGCAGGCGAGCAGCGTAATGTGACCATCCAGGTCATGCCGGCCGGGGGCGCACATCCCGGGCTCGATGGGCCGTTCGTCATGCTGGAAACGCCCGAGCACGAGCATCCCGCCTACGAAGAGGGGCAAACGACGGGCGTGCTGCATGCAGACCCCGAGAAGGTCAGCATCATCGCCCAGCGCCATGCCATGATCGCCCGGCAGGCCCTCAGCCCCGAGGAGTCGGCACGTTTCATCAGAGAGTTGGCGGAGGAGCTATGAGCACCGAGCTGGCCTGGTTCAAGTCCAGCTACAGCGGCACCGCGGGCGGCGACTGTATAGAGGTCGCCCTCTCCTGGCATAAGTCCAGCCACAGCGATTCTGAGGGCGGCGCATGCGTCGAGGTCGCCGCCTGCCCCGGCACCATCCACGTCCGGGACTCCAAGGACAAGACCGGCCCCCAGCTGGCCTTCACGCCCGCCGCCTGGGCGGAGTTCATCGCGTATGCCGCCCGGCAGGAGGCCGTGCCGGGCTGACGCTCCGCCAGCTTCCCATTACTCTGTGCGGGATGTGATTTGGGGGGGCGGATGGAGACCGGGGAAACGCCGGGAGGCGATCAGAACCGGCACGGCGGCGCCGGTAGGGGTGCGTCGCAGGCTCTGATCGGCGGCCGTTACGAGCTGCTGCAGCGGCTCGGGCGGGGGGGCATGGGGACGGTGTGGACGGCCCTGGATACCCAGTTCAATCACCCGGTCGTCCTCAAGGAGCTGCTTCTTCCTGGCTCTGTGGACGCCGAGGCGCGGGCCCAGTGGCTGCAGCGGGTGCGCCGCGAGGCGCAGGCGGTCGCCCGGATCGGCCATGAGCACGTAGTCGCCGTGCACGACGTGGTCGAGGCCGACGACCAGGTGTGGATCGTGATGGAGCAGGTCACCCCGCACTCCCTGGCGGACCTTCTCCGTGAGCGCGGGCGGATTCCGTCGAGGGAGGCGGCTCGTATCGGCCTGGAAGTGCTGCGCGCTCTGCGCGCGTTGCACGCAGCCGGGGTGCTGCACGGGGACGTCAAGCCGCACAACATCCTGTTCCGCAGGGACGGGCGGGCTGTGCTGACGGACTTCGGCATCGCGGCGTTCGAGGGCGCGGCGGGGGACACATCGCCGCACGTGATCGTAGGCACGCCGCAGTACATGGCGCCGGAGTTGCTCGCCACGGGATCGCGCACTCCCGCGGCGGATCTGTGGTCGCTGGGCGTGACCCTGTACGAGGCGGTGGAGGGGCGGCCACCGGTCCGCGGCTCGACGGCCTCAGACACGATGCGGGCGGTTTTGGAGGATGAGCCGCCACCGCTCGCCGGACCGCTGCGCCCGCTGATCGACGGGCTGCTCGCCCAGGATCCGCAGGAGCGGATGAGCGCCGCTCGCGCGGAGGAGCTGCTGAGCCACCTGACTCATCTGCTGGGCTCGGCCGTCGACGCCCGCGTCGGCTCGGCCGCCTTCCCCGCTTCTTCGCCGGAGCCAATGCCGGATGCTGCCCCGATGGCCCGCTCAAGGGCGGCTCCGGCCCTGCGCGTCGGGGCTCCCCTGATAACGGGCGCTGTCCTTGCGCTCCTCGTCCCCGCTGCCCTGGTGCTGTCCAGCGGGGCGTACTCCATCCCGCTCGACCGAGCGTGGGTGTGGCCCGCTGTCCTCGGAGCGCTCTGGGTGGTCCTGGCCGTGCGCGGATTCGTGTCGGCCAGAGACCGCATCCGCAAGGCCCAGCGGCTGCGCG
Organism: Streptomyces sp. 8N616; assembly: GCF_052246385.1. Lineage (NCBI taxonomy): Bacteria > Bacillati > Actinomycetota > Actinomycetes > Kitasatosporales > Streptomycetaceae > Streptomyces > Streptomyces sp. 8N616. The sequence continues at coordinate 19,713 of NZ_JBQQBY010000039.1, forward strand.
CCTGGGATGCCGCCCCCAACGACCTGGGGGCCGCGCCTGCCTCCATCACGCCATGGCGCGCGGTGCTGGACGGGTACCTGGCGGCTCTGGCGCTGCCCGCTGCTCCCCCGCGGCCCGAGAGGCTTCCCGTACGGATGGAACTCGACAAGGACATGGGCGACTTCTTCGCTCAGCTCGGTCCACCACCGGGCTGGACTGACAGGGCGGCAGCGCCGCGGAGACCGGACACCCCAAGTGATGCGCGATGACCGACAACCCCAGCGAGAGCCCTGCGGTCGGTGCCCCCACGGAGCCGGGAATCCCCTGGGGCGACCGGCTGCCGGTCGAACAGGCCAAGGAGTGGGAGGCGCTCCGGCCGGGCACGGTGGAGTGGATGCTGGAGGAACTCCGGCGAGAACGGGAGCACCGGCGTCGCGTGGAGTGGGTCCACACCGGGCTGCAAGCCTTGGGCTCCGCGCTGGGAGCGGGCACGGCCGTCGCCTACATCTGGGTGGCGACGTACTTCCTCGACCACGATGCCGCCACGCAGGGAGCCGCGATTCTCGGGGGCGGGGCGGCCGCCTTGGTCGGAGCCTTCCTCGGCAGGAAGTACGGGGAGCGGCGGTAACTCCAATTTCCGCGCACACCAAGGCGGATGACTTTTTGTGATCGTGTCACCACGAAGCGCACTCGCTGTATAGCGTGCACTGCGGCTGCCCCGAGATGCTCAAGGAGGAGCGCATACGCATGAGCGTGCAGCACGCGCCGCCGCCCGAAGTCAGGGCACCATGGAGGGGAGGAGGCGACGCCATGACCCCCAGGACTGCCGACCGACCCCAGATGTCCGTCGAAGAGTTCGAGCAGATCGCCCGCGCGGCGCCCGAGACCGTGCGGATGGAGTTCATTAATGGAAGGCTGAGGGTCAAGTCCGTGCCGGACGGAGATCACGGAGCGATCATCATGTGGCTCCTCAAGCAGTGCATGCAACAGCGGCCCGAGTTGGCGCTGTACCCGGATCAGGGACTGAAGGTCGAGGGCTATCGCAAGGGCCGCGCCCGTCCGGACGGCTCTCTCGTTCCCGAGGACCATTTCGTGGGGGAGGGCGAGTGGGCCGATCCCGAGGGCGTCCTGATGACCGTCGAGGTGACCTCGCACGACTGGGACACCGATCAGCGCGATCGCAGGGATAAGCGCGACGCCTACGCCGCAGCCGACATTCCGGTCTACCTCCTCATCGACCGCGATGAATGCACCGTCACCGTCCACGCCGATCCGGAGGGCGGAAAGTACCGCAGCCTGACGTCACGCCCGTACGGCGCCGTCCTCGAGATCCCCGACCCGGTGGGGATCACCCTCGAGACGGAGAAGCTGAAGGACTATACCCACTGAGCAAGCGGTGGCCGGGGCTTGCGCTGCCGCCCCTTGGTGATTGCGTCAAAGTTCCGAATCACTCCAGGAACTGACGGACACCTCGTCCCCCACCGCCAGTTTGCCGGGCCGCAGCACGGAGAACTTCGTGCCGAACGCGACACCGCCCTCCGCCGCACGGCGGTACGTGGCGAGCGTGCGCAGCGGTTCGGGGCCCGCCTTGGCTCCGGTCTGCTGGTCGACCAGCGTGACCGCGCACCGGATCGCGAGCTTGGCATAGCCCAGTTCGGCGTTGCCGATGCTGATCCGGCGGGCGCGGTCCTCCATATGCGGCTCGTCCCACCCGTCGATCACGATGTTGGGGCGGAAGCGCGTCATCGGAAGTGGCGACCGGTCCGCTCGCCCGTCCGCTTGGGCGAGCCGCTGGTTCAGTCCGTCCAGCGTGGCTCGTGAAATGACGTGTACGGGGCTGCTGTCGGCATAGCCCGACGTGCCCGGGGTCCATCCGTCGGTCACGCGGTCGTGCTCCGGTGGCACCCGCACCAGCCTGCTCGGTGCGCCGAGCACCTCCGACAGCCACTCGGCCGCGGCGCCGCCCTGGTCGATGCCCTTGTACGGGGTGCCGAACAACTCCACGTCACGCCTGGCGGATGTCAGATCCACGTCGACGCGCAGGACGTCGGCGCCCGGCGCCCGAAGCGTAAGGCGCTCGCCGCCCGCACTGACCGCAGCGCGGATGACCGCGAGCCGCGGATCCCGTCGCTGGCTGCGGAACACACCGTTCGCGCCGACGACCATGAAGCTGCGGTCGTACGCGAGGCCCGCCTCTGTCAGCAGGGACTCGGTCATCGACGTGCCGGCGCACCCTTTGACCGGGTAGGAGATCAGTTCGACTACGACAGCCATCGGCTCACCCTACCGAGGCGGCAGCGAACGGTGGGCCTCGCCGATGGCAGGTGCCCCGGCGCGGGCGCGACACGGGAGGTGCCGGTCCGGCCGGGGCGCCTGCTTTGCCGGGGCGCCTGCTTTGCCGGCGCGGGATCACACGTAGGTGAAGCCGCCGTTGACGGTGGCGGTACCGGCCGGGGTGGTGACGACAACGGCTGCGTTGCCGGACACACCGGCGGGCGTGATGCCGGTGAGCACGGTGCCTGCGGCGTTGACGTTGATGCCGATGGCCGGCGCGCCGCCGACGGTGACGGTCGCGTTGGCGAGGTTGGATCCGGTGATGATGAACGCGGTCCCGCCCACGACTGGACCGATGGCCGGGTTGATGGAGAAGGTGACCGGTGGGAGCTGTGGCGTGGTGTAGGTGAAGCCGCCGTTGACGGTGGTGGTGCCGGCGGGGGTGGTGACGATGACGGCTGCGTTGCCGGACACACCGGCGGGCGTGATGCCGGTGAGCACGGTGCCTGCGGCGTTGACGTTGATGCCGGTGGCCACCGCGCCGCCGACGGTGACGGTCGCGTTGGTGAGGTTGGATCCGGTGATGGTGAATGCGGTCCCGCCCGCGACGGACCCGGTCGCCGGGATGATGGCATCGGCAACCGGCGGCAGCGGAGATTCGCTTTCCTGCATGGCGGACATGAATGACCTCCAACCTGCGGAGTTCGCCCAGCAATTGGGCTGCCCCGCCCTTCGAGATGTGTCGTCCTTTCAGGTTAGGCATGTCCGTCAGGTCAACGGGAGGCGCACATTCACCCTGGTGAGGCATTCGGTGAATGATTCGACAATATGAATAAGAGCCGTTAAGTAAAATGCTTTACCGGCGTGCGCCGCTCCGTTCCCGGGGGGTCAATCGTAAATTCTAGCGGCAACTCTGCGAATTTTGCGGGAAGTTGACGTTTTTCCGGTCCGCGATAAAGTCAATTCAGGGCAACAATTTCCATTGCCCTGCAACTGGGTCGCTTGTCGTGCGGACCGTGGGCAGAGCCAGGCTGGTCCTCCGCCAGTGGCCTGGGGCAGGTCGCTAGGCCGGTCGGGTCGCGCCTGCGAAGGGCATTTCGTCGATGGGGGCGACGCGGACCGGCGCGCCTGGCCGCGGGGCGTGGATCATCTGGCCGTCCCCGATGTACAGCCCGACATGGCTGACGCCGGAGTAGAAGAACACCAGGTCACCGGGGGCGAGTTGGGACCGTGAGATGCGCTGCCCGGCGTTGATCTGGGTGAAGGTCGTCCGGGGGAGCGAGACCCCGGCGGCCTTCCAGGCGGCCTGGGTGAGGCCCGAGCAGTCGTAGCCGTTCGGGCCGGTCGCGCCCCAGACGTACGGCTTGCCGAGTGCACCGAACGCGTACGAGACGGCGGTGGCGGCGCGGACGTTCGGCGCCCGGACCGGGCCGCGTGAGGCGCTGCGGCCCGCGCGCGCGGACGCTGCGGCGTCCGGGCCGTGACCGTCCCCGCCGAGGAGCTGCGCGCGCTGCTCGGCCGTCAGGCGGTCGAGCAGCTCCTCGGCCTCACGGAGCTTCTCCTGCACCGTGCGCTTGTGCTTCTCCAACGCGGCCTGGCTGCACCGCAGTTCCGCGACCTTCTCGCCCGCCTCGGAACGTACCTGCTCGATGTCGCGCAGCTGCCGCTGGATGCCGCTGACCGCGGCGGCCTGGCGGCTGCCCGCCCGCTCTACGGCGGCGGCGCGCTCGAGGTAGTCGTCGGGGGATGAGGAGAGCGCGAGCTGTACGGCGGGGTCGATGCCGCCCGAGCGGTACTGGGCGGTGGCGATCGAACCGAGCGCGTTCCGGGAGGCGTTCAGCCGCCCGGACCTGTGCGCGGCCTCGTCGCGCAGCCGGTCCAGCTCCTTCTGCGCCCTGCTGGTCTTCTCCTTCGCGCCGTTGTACTTCTCCGTCGCGGCTTCGGCTTCGTGGTGGAGCCGGTCGACCTCGGCCTTGACCTGGGCGGGCGTGAGGCTGGGCTCGGCCTGCGCAGCGCCGACGACGCCGGTTGCGCCTGCCGCGCTCGCGAGGGCGAGCGTCGCGGCCGTACGGGCTGCGGTACCACCTCTCATGCCCGTGAGGCCCGTGATGCCCGTGATGCCGGTGAACGTGCCGGTGAGCGTGCCAGTGAGCGATCGCTGCCTGGGCTTCCTGTGCGAGGCCACGGCGGCCGTCACTTCCTTCCTGCCTTTCCGGTGGCCGTGCGGGGGTCGCCACCGGGGCGCGTGGGGGCGCCTCGGTGGAGGACGCTAGACCTCCGTGTTACGGGCAGGTGTCGTGATGACCGGGATTGGAACGTTTAAGAGCGGCACTGAACAGAAGCGGCGGGTGAACTCCCGGGTGCTGCCGCCTTCTTGGTGCGGCCGTGACCGAAGCGGCGATTGAGGCGCACCTCGGTGGAGAGCGGTGCTACGGGCCCGGCTACGCTCCGCCGCATGGACGTACTTATCAGTGTCTTCGTCGGCCTGCACATCATCGGCATCGCGGCCCTGCTCGGCGGCTTCCTCACGCAGATGAAGGCAATGAGCGCCGGAACGGCCCGCTTCAACCCGGCCATGCTGCACGGCGCGCTGACCATGCTGATCACGGGCGTCGCGCTGGTCGGCCTCAACCAGGCCGACGACCAGGCCGTCAACAACGTCAAGATAGGCGTGAAGCTCGCGCTTCTGGTCGTCATCCTCGGCCTGGTCTACGTGAAGCGGGACGAGGAGAAGGTCGACAAGGCGGCATTCGGCACGGTCGGCCTCCTCACCATCGCCAACATCTTCATCGCCGTCCTCTGGACCTGACCTGCCGATCCGGCGGGGCGGGCCCCCGGGGCGCACGAACGCTCCCGGGGCCCCTCCCGCGCGGCTGTGCAGGCACGTGGGCTATGCGGGGCGGACGCTGCCGTAGATCGGCATGTACGTGATCGCCTCGGTGCGGACGTTCGCGCCCGGCTTCGGTGCATGGATCATCTGGCCGTCGCCTATGTAGAGCCCGACGTGGCTGATGTCGTCGTAGAAGAAGACGAGATCGCCCGGCTTCAGGTCCTCCGTGGCGACCCGCGTGCCGACCTTCACCTGGTCCCAGGTCGTGCGCGGCAGCGAGACCCCGGCGTACTTCCAGGCGGCCTGCGTGAGCCCCGAGCAGTCGTACGAGTTCGGGCCTGTCGCGCCCCACACGTACGGCTTGCCTATCTGGGCCCGCGCGAAGTCGATGGCCTTGGCGGCCTTGGTGGCGTACGAGTCGGCGCCCGAGTCCGTACCCGAGTCCGAGCCTCCGTCGGTCGAGCCGGAGCCGTCGTTCTGCTCCTGCTCTTGTTCCTGGCGCGCCTTCTCCGCCTGCTGCCGCGCCAGTTCCTCCGCCTTGCGCCGGGCCTCGGCCTCCCGCTTGCGCTCGAGCTCCGCCAGCCGCGCCTTCTCCTCGGCCGTCAGCTTCGACAGCAGCTCGCGCGCCTCCGAGAGCTTGCCCTGCACGGACTCCTTGGTGGTGCGGAGCTCCTTCTGCGACTCGGTCAGCGACGCGAGGCTCTCGGTGGCCTCGGCGCGCTTCTTCGACGCGGCCTCCTGCTCCGTCTGGAAGTCCTCGACGGCCTGCCGCTGCCGGCCGGTCATCCGGGACATCAGATGGTCCTGGTCGAAGTAGCCCTGCGGGTCGTCGGCGAGCATCATCGTCGCCGTCGAGGCCATGCCCCCGTTGCGGTACTGCGCGGCCGCGTAGCTGCCCAGCATGCGCCGAGCCTCGTTGAGTTTGTCCGTCCGCTTCGCGACGTCGTCGAGCAGCCGGTCGACCTTGGTGCGCTGCTTCTCGCTGCGCTCCTTGGCCTGGTTGTACTGCTGCGTTGCGGTGCCGGCCTGCCGATAGAGCTCGTCGACCTTCTTCTGGACTTCCTCGATGCTCTGCTTCGGCTCGTCCGGCGCGGCCTGCGCGCTCTGCGAGAGCAGGCTGACCGAGGCGAGGGCCGCGGTCGTCAGTCCGACGGCCGCGCGGCCGGAACCGGGGGACGTGAACATTCGAGTCCGCCGTTTGCGGTGCGACGCCAAGGCGCGCGACTCCTTCCGTGGACCGCCTACCGGGTTAGCTGTCGGGTTCGGGCGATCGGAAGGCTGCCCTACGGCCACCGCGCGCCGCCACGCTCTGACACGCGGGCGTGCGGGGGCCGATTCACCCCGGTCGTACGTTGGGTCCCCGGCTCCGGATGCCTTCGGGCGTCCTCAGGACGTCCTTCGGGCAGCGCCGGACTCGGCGGAGGCTGCCCGTGCCGACGCGGTCGCCGGCAGGGGGATCGGGCCGCCTGAGCGAGCACGGTAGCCAACGTGTGGGGCGGTTGTGAAGGCTGATGTTCGATATGCCCGAAACCTTTTCGTGACCTTTCTGCGGCGCGATCGTTTAGGGCGAAATGCGACCCTCCCACAGCGGAGGGGCGGGAACCGGCGTGGGCTGTCAGCCCCGCGGCCTAGACTCGGTGAACGATGAGCAGCCTCTTTGACGACAGCTTCCTGGCGGACCTCGAGCACCCGGCAGAGCCCCCGGCCGGACTCCCGGGGCCGGGTCACCCTGGCCACACGGGTCCCTCCGGCCACGCTGGCCACTCGAGCCACCCCGGCGAGGAACACCCGCCCCCGCCGCCCGAGGACAGTGGCCCGGAGGAGATCCCGGCCGGCCTCTTCGCGGGCCGCTTCGACGCTGCCGCCGACGAGGATGCGCGGGAGCGCTACTACCGCAACGGCGCCCCGCGGCCCGCCGTTGACCCCGCCGCGCTGCTCGAGGGGCTGAACGAGCAGCAGCGCGCCGCCGTCGTCCACACCGGCTCTCCGCTGCTCATCGTCGCCGGCGCCGGATCCGGCAAGACCCGCGTGCTGACGCACCGCATCGCGTATCTGCTGGGCGCGCGCCGCGTGCACCCCGGCCAGATCCTCGCGATCACCTTCACCAACAAGGCCGCGGGCGAGATGAAGGAGCGCGTCGAGCAGCTCGTCGGGCCGCGGGCGAACGCGATGTGGGTGTCCACCTTCCACAGCGCCTGCGTCCGCATCCTGCGCCGGGAGAGCAAGAAGCTCGGCTTCACCTCCAGCTTCTCCATCTACGACGCCGCCGACTCCAAGCGCCTGATGTCCCTGGTCTGCCGCGACCTCGACCTCGACCCGAAGCGCTACCCGCCGAAGTCCTTCAGCGCCAAGATCTCCAACCTCAAGAACGAGCTCATCGACGACGAGGACTTCGCGGCGCAGGCGAGCGACGGGTTCGAGAAGACCCTCGCCGAGGCGTACGCGCTGTACCAGTCGCGGTTGCGCGAGGCCAACGCGCTGGACTTCGACGACATCATCATGACCACCGTCCACCTGCTCCAGGCGTTCCCGGACGTTGCGGAGCACTACCGGCGCCGCTTCCGCCACGTGCTGGTGGACGAGTACCAGGACACCAACCACGCGCAGTACACGCTGGTGCGCGAGCTGGTGGGGACCGGGGAGACCGCGCCCGATCTCAACGTGGCCGAGCTGTGCGTCGTCGGCGACGCCGACCAGTCGATCTACGCCTTCCGCGGCGCGACCATCCGCAACATCCTCCAGTTCGAGGAGGACTACCCCGACGCCACCACGATCCTGCTGGAGCAGAACTACCGCTCCACGCAGACGATCCTCAGCGCCGCGAACGCCGTCATCGAGCGGAACGCCAACCGCCGCCCCAAGAACCTGTGGACGGAGGCGGGGGCGGGCTCCGCGATCACCGGCTATGTCGCGGACACCGAGCACGACGAGGCCCAGTTCGTCGCCGACGAGATCGACCGGCTGACGGACGAGGACGAGGCCAGGGCGGGCGACGTCGCCGTCTTCTACCGTACGAACGCCCAGTCCCGTGTCTTCGAGGAGATCTTCATCCGGGTCGGGCTGCCGTACAAGGTCGTCGGCGGCGTGCGCTTCTACGAGCGCAAGGAGGTCCGCGACGTCCTCGCCTACCTGCGGGTGCTCGCCAACCCCGAGGACACCGTGCCGCTGCGCCGGATCCTCAACGTCCCCAAGCGCGGTATCGGCGAGCGCGCCGAAGCCATGATCGAGGCGCTCGCGCTGCGCGAGAAGATCACCTTCGCGGAGGCGCTGCGCCGCGTCGACGAGGCGTACGGCATGGCGGCGCGGTCGGCGAATGCGGTCAAGCGGTTCAACACGCTGCTGGAGGAGCTGCGGACGATCGCCGAATCGGGCGCGGGACCGGCGACCGTGCTGGAGGCGGTGCTGGAGCGCACGGGCTATCTGGCGGAGCTCCAGGCCTCCACCGACCCGCAGGACGAGACGCGGATCGAGAACCTCCAGGAACTCGCCGCCGTGGCGCTGGAGTTCGAGCAGGAGCGCACGGAGGAGAACCCGGGCACGCTCGCCGAATTCCTGGAGCAGGTCGCCCTGGTCGCCGACTCCGACCAGATCCCGGACGAGGACGAGGGCGAGGGAGGCACCGGCGTCATCACGCTGATGACCCTGCACACCGCCAAGGGCCTGGAGTTCCCGGTCGTCTTCCTGACCGGCATGGAGGACGGGGTCTTCCCGCACATGCGCGCGCTCGGCGACACGAAGGAGCTGGAGGAGGAGCGCCGGCTGGCTTATGTCGGGATCACGCGCGCGCGGGAGCGGCTGTATCTGACGCGGTCGACGATGCGCAGCGCATGGGGCCAGCCATCGTTCAACCCGCCGTCCCGGTTCCTGGAGGAGATCCCGGACACGTTCGTGGAGTGGCGGCGTACGGGTGCTTCGACGCCGTCGGCTTCGGCGACGGCCGGGCTGAGTTCCCTGCTGTCGACTTCGCCGTCCGCGTCGTCCTCTGCGTCCTCGCGCTCGAGGGCGGGCGGGCCGAGCGGTTTCGCGACGCGCAGGGCGACGGACCGGCCGGTGATCGCGCTGGCGGTCGGCGACCGCGTGACGCACGACCAGTTCGGACTGGGAACGGTGATGTCGGTGACGGGCAGCGGACACGACGCGAAGGCGACGATCGACTTCGGCGACGAAAAGCCGAAGGTCTTGCTGCTGCGCTACGCGCCCGTAGAGAAGCTATAGAACAACCCGCTTTTGTGGGCATTCGTTCCGCGGGGCGATGGGGGCACCCCCATCGCCCCGCGGAACGAATGCCCACACCCTGGTGTGTCAGGTCGGTTCGATCCCGTGGCTGCGCAGCCACGGAAGCGGGTCGATGGCCGAGCCACCACCCGGCCGCACCTCGAAGTGCAGGTGCGGTCCTGTGGAGTTGCCGGAGTTTCCGGAATACGCGATGACGTCCCCCGCCTTGACCGAGCCGGACCGGATCTTGGTGCTGCTGAGGTGGCAGTACCAGGTCTCGGTGCCATCGGGGGCCGTGACTATGGCCATGTTCCCGTAGGCGAGGTTGTACTGCGTCCGGACGGTGCCGTCCGTGGCGGCCATGACCGGCGTGCCGTAGCTGACCGGGAAGTCGATGCCGGTGTGCACGGACATCCAGTTGATGCCCGCCTGGCCGTAATACGCGCTGAGCCCGTGCTGCTCGACCGGGAGCGCGTACTTCGGCCGGAGCGCCTCCCTGCGGCGCGCCTCCGCCTCCTTGCGCTTCTTCTCCTCCAGCTGGCGCTGCTTGAGGTCGATGCGCTCCTGGGTGCGGCTGGCGCGGTCGGCGAAGTCGTCGGCGTCGGCGGTGAGCGACGCGAGCTGGGTGTCGAGCTTGTTATTGGCCGCCGCGGACTGCTCGGCGGGGGGGCCGTGGGCGGCCTGTGCGCCCTTCGCGCCGCCTTTGTCGCTGTCGATGCCGCTGACGGAGGCGGCGGCGATTCCGGCGACCCCCATGACGGCAACGGACGGGACGGCGACGGTGAGCATGGCGGAGCGGCGGGCGGGCATGCGGCGACGGGCCCGGCTGCTCGGGCCCGGGCGGCGCTGTACGGGAACGGTGGCGACTCCGCCTCCGTTCCAGTTGGCTCCATCCGCGTCGACTCCGCCCGCGTACTCGCCCTCGTGGCCTTCGTCCGGGGCGACTTCGGCGTGTGCGGCCGCTTCGCTGAAGTCGGCCGCGGGGTAGTCGGCTCCCGGAGTCTCAGCCGGAGCCGGGGCTTCGTCGCCCGGCTCCTCCAACGCCTCGAAGACAGCGGTGTGTTCAAGCTCGGCTGCCGGCGCCGGGTCGTACGACGCCTCGGCGTACGAGTCCTCGGCATACGCTGCCGCGTCCCACTGCGTCGAGTCGTACTGCCCGGCGTCCTGCTGAGTGAAGTCCGACTGCGTGAAGTCCTGCTGTGCGAAGTGGTGCTGGCCGGACTCGTATGAGCCGGTGGTCCACGCCGTCGCGTCCCACTGGCCGCTGTGGCCGACTTGGCCGAGGTGGCCGTCCTGCGCGCTCGTGTCGATGGACTCGACGGGTGCCGGCCCGGCCTGGTGCGGAATGCCGCCGGCCCACGCCGCGCCGGCGTCGTAGCCGCCGGTCTCATACGAGGCGGCCTGATAGGCGTCGCCGCCGTACGTGCCGTAGGAGCTGTAGGCGTCGTAACCGCCGGTCTGCTGGGCGCCCGTGCCCCACTGCGCGGTGTCGTACTGGCCCGAGGCGTACTGGCCCGAGTCGTAACTGCCCGAGCCCGAGCCGTACGTGCCCGGCAGCGCGCCGAAGAGCGGGTCGTCGTCGCCGTACGCGCCGCTCAGGCTGTCGAAGGTACCGGTGGAATAACCGTCGTACCCGGCGGCATAGCCGCTGTGGGCTCCCTGCTGCTCATACGTCGTATAGAGCCCGTACGAGGCGTCGGGAGTGTGGACGGTCGGGGTCGAGCTCCCCGACGGGTGACGGTCGTTCACCACCAACTTCTCTTTCGCCTCGGCAACAGGAGCTGGGGGTCTGGGGGCTCCCCCAGGGCGGTGCAGTGCGGTGACTGTACCCGGCGGTATGCGGCGCCGACAATCTTCAGCAGGTTTCGGGCTGCCGGGGAGCGGGCATTTGGCCGCCTTTCGGCGGACTGCGCACCGGAGTTTGGCCGGGCGTTCGAATTCAGTTCGAGAACCCTTCACACCCGGGCGCGGTGGTTTCAGGCGACCGAGGCCGTCTCCGAGTCGCCGCCGCCGTCCGAGGCCGCGGCGTCCAGCGCCTGGCGGATCCCCGCCGCGACCGCGCCGTGCACCGGCAGTGCGAGGTGTCCGATCCCGCTGACCTGGACGTTGTGCGTGATCAGGTCCGGGTGATGGATCTGGGCGGTCTCCAGCGGGGCCATCAGCTGGTCCAGGTCGCTCCAGAAACTGACGAATTGGGTGGTGCAGCCGGGAGCGGGCTGTGTCAGTTCCTCGATCACATCGGAGTCGGGGAGCATCTGGCGCAGGATGGGGTGCGCCGACAGCAGCGCTACGGCCCGGGTACCGGAGTGCGGCGTACCGAGCGTGACCAGGGTGCGGATGCGGACGTCGCCGCCGAGTCGCTGGACGTAGTAGCGGGCTATGAGGCCGCCCAGGCTGTGCCCCACCACATCCACCTTGGCGTGGCCCGTGCGCTCGCAGACCTCCTCGATGTGCTTGCCGAGCAGGGCGGCCGCGGCCCGTATGTCGAAGCTCAGCGGCGAGTAGTTGAGAGCTTCAACCTGATCCCAGCCGTGCTGGCGGAGGGAGCGGCGCAGGAGCACGAAGACGGAGCGGTTGTCGATGAAGCCGTGCAGGAGGAGGACGGGCAGGCGGTCGGCCTGTGCCGCGTCGGTCGTGGGCAGGCGGGGCGCGTCGGGGGCGTCCTCCGGTTCCTCATCCGAGGTGTCGTCGCTCGGGGCGCTGTCCGGGGCGCCGTCCGGCAGGTCGGACGTCGCCGCCGAGTCCGAGGACTGGGCGGGCACCGGTGGTCGGCCCTGCGCGTCCTGGGCGCTCGACGTGTCCGGAGGGCCCGAGGGGCGCTCCTGGATTACGCCGGTGGGGTAGAGCACGGCGTGACCGGCGAGAATCGCCAGGTCCAGGGCCGTGGCCTTGATGAGCGCGGCGGAGGGGCGGAGAAGACTCGGAAGATTAGGCAAGGCCCCCATGACCGACCTCCCGACCGGCACGTGAGGGGGACGGCTCCGTCCCCCGTGTGCCCTCACGGAGAGCCGGTGTGAGAAAGGCCGGTGCGGCTCGGCTCCGGCCCTGCTGCGGCTCTCCTGCAAAACTGTCCCACAGTGTGATTTCCCCCTCGGCCGCGTCCGCGAAACTGCCCGGTGAGGGATGCTGGAGATAACGTTCGTTCACGTATGCGTGCGGTGACGGCAGAGGTACATGGAGGCAGGGATGGGTGTGTCGGGTCCGATCCGCGTGGTGGTGGCCAAGCCTGGGCTCGACGGCCACGACCGCGGCGCCAAGGTCATCGCGCGGGCGCTGCGGGACGCGGGCATGGAGGTCATCTACACCGGTCTGCACCAGACCCCTGAGCAGATCGTCGGCACGGCGATCCAGGAGGACGCGGACGCGATCGGCCTGTCCATCCTGTCCGGTGCGCACAACACGCTCTTCGCGAAGGTGCTGGAGCTGCTGAAGGAGCGCGACGCGGAGGACATCAAGGTCTTCGGGGGCGGCATCATCCCCGAAGCGGATATCGCTCCGCTCAAGAAGCTGGGCGTCGCGGAGATCTTCACCCCGGGCACTCCGACCAGCGACGTCGTGGCGTGGGTCCAGGCCAACGTGCGCCAGCTCGCGGCGTAGCGCACCCTGGGCTGAGAGGCCGGGGGCCTCTCAGCTGTCACCGTTCCGGTTGACCGTTGACCGGCTACGGTCCGTGGCCGGCGTCAGGGTGGTCGACCGCAGGGTCGAGGTCTGCGGGCTCGAGGTCTGCGGGGTGGTCGACCGCGGGGTCGAAGTCTGCGGGCTCGAGGTCCGTGGGGGCTGCGAGTTCTCGGTGCATCGTGGCGCGCAGGCGGAGGGTGCCGACGAGGCGCTGGAAAGCTTCGGACCAGTAGCCGCCCGCGCCCGGAGAGGCGCTCTCCGTTTCATCCGGTATCGCGGTGAGCAACTCCACCCGGTCGGCCTGTGCCGGGTCGAGGCACCGCTCGGCCAAGCCCATCACGCCGCTGAAGCTCCAGGGGTAGCTGCCCGCGTCCCGCGCGATGTCGAGGGCGTCCACGACGGCCCGGCCGAGCGGCTCGGCCCACGGCACCGTGCACACGCCGAGGAGCTGGAACGCCTCCGAAAGCCCGTGTGCCGCGATGAACTCCGCGGCCCATGCCGCCCGTTCGCCCGGCGGAAGAGCGGACAGCAGTTTCGCCCGCTCACCCATCGAGGCCGTGGCGGCGGTCGCGCCGGACGGGCCGGCCGCGCCGGACGCCGCACCGGGCGGGCCGAGGAGCGCCCGTGACCATTCGCTGTCCTGCTGCCGTACCGCGGCGCGGCACCAGGCGGCATGCAGGTCCGCCTGCCAGTTGTCGGCGACCGGCAGCGCCACGACCTCCGCGGGGCTGCGGCCGCCGAGCCGGTCCTTCCAGCAGCTGAGCGGCGCGGACTCCACGATCTGGCCCAGCCACCAGGCGCGCTCACCGCACCCGGACGGCGGCTTCGGCGCGACCCCATCGCGCTGCATCGCCGCGTCGCACGCGTGGGGTGCCTCTACGGCGATCACCGAGGCGGCACCCGTACGGTCGAGGGCCACGCAGGCAGTGGCCCGCTCGGCCATGCGGGTCGCGAGGGCGGAGCCCGGGAGGGCGGACAGCAGCTCGGCGGCGGTCGCCCGGACGTTGCGGCTGCGGTCCGACAGGGCCTGCTCGAGGAAGGGCTCGTCGGCGGGGGAGAGCCCGGTGCGCAACGAGTCGACGAACATCAGCCGGTCCTCGGCCCGTTCCCTGACCCAGGTCGATCCGAGCAGCGCGAGCGCGGCGGCGGGGTCGCGGCGCCGCAGCGCCGCGAGGAGCGCGACGCGCTCGGCGAACAGGCCTTCCTGCCAGGTCCGTTGGACGGCATCGGACTCGGCGTTCCCGGGCTGGCCTGTTGCGGGTTGGCCTGTTGCGGGTTGGCCGGTCCTGGGCTGGGCGCTTCTGGGCTGGGCGGCGCTGGGCTGGGCGCTTCTGGGCTGGGCGGCGCTGGGCTGGGCGCTTCTGGGCTGGGCGGCGCTGGGCTGGGCGCTTCTGGGCTGGGCGGCGCTGGGCTGGGCGCTTCTGGGCTGGGCGGTGCTGGGCTGGGCGCTTCCGGGCTGCCAGGTTTCGGGCAGGCCGGATCCGCCGGCCGCCCCGCGCAGTGCGAACCTCCAGTCCGGGTTGAGCCGTGCCAGCCACAGTGCGCGGGGGCCGCCGAGGGCGAGCGCGTCCTGGCGCAGGTCGGTACGGGCACGGGCCGCGTCGAGGAGCGCGGGCAGGAGTGCGGCGGGGGCGCGATAGCCGTGGTGGTTGGCGGCGGTCAGCCACTGGGGGAGGAGCTCGGTGAGGTCGGGCGCGGTGCCGCGGCGGCCACCGCTGTTGCCGGGGGCCGCGGCGCGGTTGGCGAGCAGCGCCGCCAGGCGCCGCTGCGCGGCGGGCGGCAGCGGCGGCCGCCCGTCCTCCGGCGCCACCGCGGGCCGCTCCCGCGCCGGGGCCGGGCGCAGCCCTGCCCGGCGCCGCACGGTGCTGACCGCGGCGGCGTCCAGCAACGCGGTCGTGGGCTCCCGCTCGTGCGCGGCGCTTCCGGATACGGGCGGCCTACGCCGCTCGGTCCCCAGCAGCGCGGCGCTGACAAGTGCCTCCCAGGAGGCGGCGGGCTGTTGTGTGGTTGTCGTCATGTGTCCCCTGTGTGGTCGTCGTCATATGTCCCCCTGTGCAGTTCCCGCTGGTCCGAAGTCCGGTGCTCTGAAGCCCGCCTCGTTGAGCGTGCCCACGCGCGCGAGTCCGGCGCTGGAGGGGCGGGCGGTTGTGAGGCGGCACGCGGGGTCGCGTGAGTTGTCGTTGTGGGGCTGGATGGCTGTGTCGGTGGGTGGTGGGTGGTCATAGCGGGACTGGTTCCGTTGTGGTCGGGGGCCAGGCCGTCAGAGGGATGAAGCCGCGGTGGCCGCATTCGCCGAAGACCGTGACCGGCGTGCCACCGGAGACGGCGGCGAGCTGCCAGAGGCCCGTACGGCCCAGGCAGCGCGGGTCCACTGGGAGGGCGTCGTCGGCCGCGTCGGCGACCTGCCATCCGTCGGGGGCGGGTATCGGTACGACGTCCGACAGCACCACTGGCCAGGCGTCCACCCAGGGGTCGTCGCGCACCGCGTCCCCGTAGGCCGCGAGGGTCTCGCCGACCGTGCAGCCCGGTGGCGGGCCGTCCGCCGCCGGGGCGGCCGGTGGTGCGAACTGCGTGCCCAGGGCGGCGCGGAGTGGCCGGACGCCCGGGTAGAAGGCGAGGTCCGCGTCCAGCGAAATACCAGGGGGCAGGGCGAGTTCCGGCGCGCGCCCGGCCGCGCCGAAGGAGAGCAGCATCGCCATCCGCCCCGTGCCCGCACCGCGCAGCCAGACCCGGCGGGTGGTCAGCGCGCCGTCCTCGCTGTCCCGCAGGCCCAGCACCAGCCAGCGGTCCCGGATGGCCGCGCCCTCCGTGGCGACCAGCTCCGCCTTGTCCGTCGTGAGACCTACCCGGGAACGGATGGTTGCCGCGAGCGGCGCGGGCAACCGGGAGATTCCGAGGAACCCCTCGTCCAGCAGGTGCAGCAGGGCGCACTCCTCCAGCAGCCGGGCCGGCCACCCGTCGCCCGAGGCCGCGATCGCCCCCAACTCCCGTACCCGCGCGGCCAGTCCCGGCGCCTGGGCGTCCACCATGCGGGCGGCCGTCTCGTCCCAGGCCGCGTACCCCGCGCGGTCCGCGCCCGCGAGCCCGCCGCGCAGCAGATCGGCGAGGCGCTGTTCCAGTTCGGACGCGCCTGCGGCCATCCGCTCCGCGCGGCGCTCGGCCCGCCGCTTCGCGGCTTCGGAGTCCGAGCCCCGGCCGCCGCTGCCCGCACCGGCGGCGGGGGCGGCCGCCGTCCTCCGCTCGGCGCGCTGCCGGCGGCCCGCGAGCCACGACTCGGCCCACTCAGGGGGTTTCTCCCCGTCCGGCACCGCCGCGGGGCCGTCGGCCCAGAGGAGGAGCAGCCCCAGAGCGTGCTTGCACGGGAACTTCCGGCTCGGGCAGCTGCACTTGTATCCCGGGACCGGCGCGGATGCCGACGCCGGGACCGGGCCCGGGGCCTGCCCCGCGGCCGTTCCCGAACCCCCCGTCCCGTCGTGGACCGCCACGACCGTCTGATACGGCTTGCTGCCGCTGCCCTTGCACAGCCCCCACACCGCCCCCTCGCCCGCCCCCGTCGCGGACCACGGTCCCGTCACCCCGAGCCTGCTCCCCGCGCTGCGTGACGCGGCGTCAGGAGCCAGTGCCAGCACCTGCTCCGCCGTCCAGCGCACCCCCAACTCAGTCATGCGAACAAAGCTACGGTCCGGCACTGACAATGGCGTCTGACCTGCTGTTTTGCCGGGGCGCGATGGCGGTGAAGGGCCGATTGTCAGTGGTGGGGTGCACGGTTGACGCACGTCATGCGACAAGCGCAGCCGTGCGAAGAGGGGGAGCCGTGACCGCCACCACCGCCGCGACGACCACGATCACGACAGCCACAACGAACGCAACCGCGACCACGACCACGACCACACCCACGTCCACCGCCACCGCGACCGGTCAGGTGCTCCGGCCGCACGCCGAGGACACCTTCGCCGACGAGCTCGAGGCGCTCGCCGCGGCCGACGACCGCCCGCGCCCTGCCCGCTGGCGGTTGTCGCCGTGGGCCGTGGCGACGTATCTGCTCGGCGGCATGCTTCCGGACGGCACGGTGATCACACCCAAGTACGTGGGTCCGCGCCGCATCGTCGAGGTCGCCGTGACCACGCTCGCCACCGATCGCGCGCTGCTCCTGCTCGGCGTCCCCGGCACGGCCAAGACCTGGGTGTCGGAGCACCTGGCAGCGGCCGTGAGCGGCGACTCGACCCTGCTGGTGCAGGGCACCGCCGGGACGCCCGAGGAAGCCCTCCGCTACGGCTGGAACTACGCCCAGCTGCTCGCCCAAGGCCCGAGCCGCGACGCGCTCGTGCCCAGCCCGGTCATGCGGGCGATGGCGGAGGGGATGACCGCCCGCGTCGAGGAGCTGACCCGCATCCCGGCGGACGTGCAGGACACGCTCATCACCGTGCTGTCGGAGAAGACCCTGCCCATCCCGGAGTTGGGCCAGGAGGTGCAGGCCGTCCGGGGGTTCAATGTCATCGCGACCGCCAACGACCGCGACCGCGGCGTCAACGAGCTCTCCAGCGCGCTCCGCCGCCGCTTCAACACGGTCGTGCTGCCGCTGCCCGCCACGCCCGACGCGGAGGTCGACATCGTCTCCCGCCGGGTCGACCAGATCGGCCGTTCGCTCGATCTGCCCGCCGGCCCGGACGGCATCGACGAGATCCGCCGCGTCGTCACGGTTTTCCGCGAACTCCGGGAGGGCGTGACGGCGGACGGCCGTACGAAGCTCAAGTCCCCGTCGGGCACCCTCTCGACGGCCGAGGCGATCTCCGTCGTCACGAGCGGGCTGGCGCTCGCGGCCCACTTCGGCGACGGGGTCCTGCGCGCGGGTGACGTGGCGGCCGGCATCCTCGGCGCGGTCGTCCGCGACCCGGCCGCGGACCGCGTCATCTGGCAGGAGTACCTCGAAGCGGTGGTTCGCGAGCGCGAGGGCTGGAAGGACTTCTACCGCGCCTGCCGTGAGGTGACGGCGTGAGCCCGGGTGCGGGCACGACGGGTACGTGTGAGGGCGCAGGGATGGCCACGAGCGCGGGTACGGCCGCAGGCGCGGAGACGGCCACCGGCGCGAGCGCGGCAACTCGTGCCGGTACGGCCGCCCGCGCGGATAGGGCCACTGGCTCGGGCACGGCCACCCGCGTGAGTGCGGCCGCTTGCGCTGGTATGGCCGCCCGCGCGGATAGGGCAACCGGGGCGGAGACGGCTACTGGTGCGGGTATGGCCACGCGCGCGGATGCGGCCGCTTGCGCCGGTATGGCCGCCCGCGCGGATGCGGCCGCTTGCGCCGGTATGGCCGCCCGCGCGGATAGGGCCACCCGCGCGAGTGCGACCACTCGCGCTGGCACGGCCGCACGCGCGGGTGCGGGTGCCCGTGCGGGCGCGCGGGTTGGCGGGTGGCCCCTGCTGCTCGGTGTGCGGCACCACGGGCCCGGGTCAGCCCGAGCCGTACGGGAGGCGCTCGACCGGCACCGGCCCCAGGCCGTACTCATCGAGGGGCCGCCCGAGGCGGACACCCTCGTCGCGCTCGCCGCGGACGAGAACATGCGGCCGCCCGTCGCGCTCCTCGCGCACGTCGCCGACGACCCCGCATGCGCGGCGTTCTGGCCGCTGGCCGAGTTCTCCCCCGAGTGGGTGGCGATCCGCTGGGCTCTGGCCCACGGCGCGGAGGTCCGGTTCATCGACCTCCCCGCGGCGCACACGCTCGCGCTGAGCGGCAGCGGCGAGGACGGGGCGCTCGCCCCCGGCTCGCCCGAGCAGCCCGACCGGGAGCCCGCCGCCGAAGGCGACGGCACAACTGAGGAGCGCCTGCGCATCGACCCGCTCGCCGTCCTCGCCGAGGCCGCCGGGTACGACGACCCGGAGCGCTGGTGGGAGGACGCGGTCGAGCACCGGACACCAGGCGACCCAACCGACCGGGCGCGCACGGCCCATCCGCCCGCGGACGCCGCCCCATCGCCCCGGGCAGCCGCCGACCCCGACGGCCCGCGGACGCACACCACCCATGAGCCGTCGGGCGTCGAGACCGCGCAAGCGGGACAGGCACCGCCTGGGCGCACCGCCGGTGCGGAGCGACACGGTCCGGGCTCCCGGGGTGACGTCGATAGCGACATCGACATCGACGTCGCGGAGTGCGCAAACCGCCGCGATGTCAGTTCCGGGGGCGGCGACCGGAGCGGGCCCCGGTCCGGTTCCCGGGACGGCTCCTGGACGGGAGGCGGGGAACGGGAGGGCGGAGAGTCGTCGGCCGCCGGGCCTGCGGGTGTTGGGCCGCACCCTGCTGCCTCGGGAGGGGACCGGGGCAGCGCGGATGCCGCCGCTGCCGGGAGTGCGCTTGGCGCCTTCGAGGCGCTGGCGGAGGCGATGGGCGCGCTGCGCGAGACGTACGGGGACGGCGGGTACGAGCGCGATGCCGTGCGCGAGGCGCACATGCGGCTGCGGATCCGCGACGCGCGGCGCGCGTTCGGGGACCGCTTCGCCGTGGTGTGCGGCGCCTGGCACGTGCCGGCGCTGACCCGGCGGACCACCGCGACGGCCGACCGGCAGCTGGTCAGGGGACTGCCGAAGGCCAAGGTCGAGCTCACCTGGGTCCCTTGGACCCACCGGCGGCTCTCGCGGCACAGCGGCTACGGTGCCGGGATCGCCTCGCCGGGCTGGTACGGGCATCTGTTCAACGCCCCCGACCGCCCGATCGAGCGCTGGATGACGAAGGTCGCGGGGCTCCTCAGAGACGAGGACCACCCCGTCTCCTCCGCCCACGTCATCGAGGCCGTACGGCTCGCCGACACCCTCGCCGCGATGCGCGGCCGCCCGCTCGCGGGGCTCGCCGAGACGACCGATGCGGTGCGCGCCGTGATGTGCGAGGGCTCGGATGTGCCGCTCGCGCTCATCAGGGACCGGCTGGTCGTCGGCGACGTACTGGGCCAGGTGCCGGACTCGGCGCCCGCGGTGCCGCTGCAGCGCGATCTGACGCGGGCTCAGCGGACGCTGCGCATCAAGCCGGAGGCGGCGGAGCGCGAGCTGGAGCTCGACCTGCGCAAGGACACCGATGCCGGGCGCAGCCGCCTGCTGCACCGGCTGCGGATACTCGGCATCGCGTGGGGCGAGCCGGTGGCCTCGCGCGGGGGGCTCGGGACGTTCCGGGAGTCGTGGCGGCTGCGCTGGGAGCCGGAGTTGTCGGTGCGGGTCGCGGAGGCCGGGGTATGGGGGACGACCGTGTCCGCCGCGGCGACGGCCAAGGCCGAGTCCGAGGCGGCCTCCGCCGCCTCCCTGGCCGAGGTCACCGCGCTCGCCGAGCGCTGCCTGCTGGCCGGGCTCCCGGACGCCCTGCCGGTCGTGATGCGGGTGCTCGCCGACCTGGCCGCACTCGACCCGGACGTCGGACATCTCGCGCAGGCCCTGCCCGCGCTGGTCCGCTCGGTACGGTACGGCGACGTGCGCGGCACGGACTCGGCCGCCCTGACCGAGGTGGCCACGGGCCTGGCCGAGCGCATCTTCGTCGGCCTGCCCCCGGCCTGTGCGGGCCTCGACGCGGACGGCGCCGCGGAGATGCGACGGCATGTGGACTCCGTCCACACGGCCGTGAGCCTCCTGTCCGAGACGGCGGCCGAGAGCGACACGGCCCGGCGCTCCGAGCCCGCCCTCCGTGAGCGGTGGGTCGCTGTGCTGGGCGCGCTCGCTCGGCGGGATGGTGTAGGCGGGGTGATACGGGGGCGGGCCGGACGGCTGTTGCTGGATGACGGGCGGCTCGCGGAGAGCGAGGCGGCGCGCCTCATGGGGCTCGCGCTGTCCCCGGGCACCGCCCCCGCGGAGGCGGCCGCCTGGATCGAAGGGTTCGTCGGCGGCGGAGCCGGGGGCGGCATGCTGCTCGTTCACGACGAGCGGCTGCTCGGGCTGATCGACGCGTGGCTCACCGGTGTCCCGGCGGAGTCCTTCACCGACGTCCTGCCGCTGCTGCGCCGCACGTTCGCCGCGTACGAGCCGGGCGTACGGCGCACGCTCGGCGAACTCGTCCGGCGCGGACCGGAGGGGCACGGCGGCGCGGTTGGTGGCGCGGCCGGCGGTGCGGCGGTCGGGACCGTACGCGGCTTCGGCCCCGGGCTCGACCCGGACCGTGCCGACGCGGTGCTCCCTACGCTGCGCTTGCTGCTCGGGCGCGACGACAACGACCTTGTGGAGGTAGGCAGATGAGCGACCGTACGACAGCGGCCTCCGGGGCTGCCCCGACCTCTGCTACGCCGGGTGCGGGTCGGTGGTGCCCACCCTCCCCCAGCGCTTCGCCTGGGTGGGGGTCCCCCCGGCGAAGCCAGGGGGAGTACCCCCAGCCCCGCGGAACGACTGCCCACCACCTTTCAGCCACTGACGCCGCTGAGCGGCTTCGGCGGTGGCGGCTCGTGCTCGGGGGTGGGGAAGGTGGCGACGGGACCGGGTGTGCGCTCGGGGGGCGGGATGCGGCCATGGACCGGACCCTGGCCGCGCTCTACGGGAGCGACGGCCAGGGCTCCCATCGCCCGGACCGCAGCAGCCGGTCCGCCGGGCTCGGGGGCTCGGCGCCGCAAGTGGCCCGCTGGCTGGGGGACATCCGTACGTACTTCCCGACCTCCGTCGTGCAGGTCATGCAGCGGGACGCCATCGACCGGCTCGGGCTCTCGTCCCTCCTCCTGGAGCCGGAGATGCTCGAGGCCGTCGAGGCGGACGTCCATCTCGTCGGCACGCTGCTGTCCCTCAACAAGGCCATGCCCGAGACGACCAAGGAGACCGCCCGCGCCGTCGTCCGCAAGGTGGTCGAGGACCTGGAGAAGCGGCTGGCGGCCAGGACCCGGGCCACCCTCACCGGCGCGCTCGACCGGTCCGCCCGCGTCAGCCGGCCCCGCCTCCGGGACATCGACTGGGACCGCACCATACGGGCCAACCTCAAGAACTACCTGCCCGATCACCGCACCGTCGTGCCCGAGCGGCTCATCGGCTACGGCCGCGCGGCCCAGGGCGTGAAGAAGGACGTCGTCCTGTGCATCGACCAGTCCGGTTCGATGGCCGCATCCGTGGTCTACGCGTCCGTCTTCGGCGCGGTTCTGGCCTCGATGCGGTCCATCGCGACGCGCCTTGTCGCCTTCGACACCGCCGTCGTCGACCTCACCGACCAGCTGGACGACCCGGTGGACGTCCTCTTCGGAACCCAGCTCGGCGGCGGCACCGACATCAACCGGGCCCTCGCCTACTGCCAGTCGCAGATCACCAGGCCCGCGGACACCGTCGTCGTGCTCATCAGCGACCTCTACGAGGGCGGCATACGCGACGAGATGCTGAAGCGGGTCGCGGCGATGAAGGCGTCCGGCGTGCAGTTCGTGGCGCTGCTGGCGCTGTCCGACGAGGGCGCGCCCGCGTACGACAGGGAGCACGCGGCGGCGCTGGCCGCCCTCGGCGCACCGGCGTTCGCCTGCACGCCCGACCTCTTCCCCGAGGTGATGGCGGCGGCCATCGAGAAGCGGGCACTTCCGGCGGTGTAGCCGGCGGGTCGCGCAGCGCCGATCCATCCGACGGGCGGTGGCGGAACGAGTGTCAGGTGTCGTGTGCCAGACCTGAGATGAGTTGCTCGATAACCGCCCTGATGTTGCTCTCCTCTTGTGGCGAGTCTCCGAACTTGGCGAGATATTGAGACGCCTCGTCCAAGGCACCCACGATGACGAGCGCCAGGGGCCGAACGGCTTGCGTCCGGATCCGACCTGCCTCGACGGCACCGGAGAGGGAATCCTCCAGGCGACCGATGGTGTGCTGAAGCTCGATCTCGCGCCAACGGTGCCAGCCGAGAACCGCCGGGGCATCGAGGAGAGCGATACGTTGCACCTCCGGCTCCGCCGAAGCGTCGAGCCAGGCGAGGCAGCCCACGATCAGGTTCTCGATCGGATCGGTCGATCCCGATGCGGATACAGCCGAGCCGATGGTCCGAACCAAACTGCGTTCGACGTCCTCGAATACCGCCTCGAAGAGCTCTCGCTTGTCGGCGAACTGGTGATACATCGCGCCCCGGCTCACACCGGCGGCATCCGCAATCGCAACGGTGCTGACCGAACCGTAGCCAAGTTGGCCGAACAGCTTCCGGCCGGCCTCGAGCAGCGCTTGCCGCGTCGCTGCGGAGCGCTCGGCTTGGGTTCGGCGATCAGCGCTCATGCTCACCCGGCATCATGCGTTCAGCTCTATTTCTGGCCGGCTTCAGTTTACGGAACCTCTTGACGGACGAACGACCGGGAAGTTACATACAGTCTGTCTGTTTGTCCATGGAACCGGAGGCCAGACGATGACCGCTGCCACCCGCGACCTGTTCGAGCGCTACCACGCGGCCTGGGAGGCCCGCGACCCCGATCGGATCGTCGAACTCCACACGGCCGACTCCGTGTTCCATCTGCACTCGGGCCAGACCCCCGCGCGCGGGCGAGCGGCCATCCGCGAGGCGGCAGCAGGGACGCTTGCGCTTGTCCCCGACCTCACATGGGAACTGGTCGCACTGCGCGCGGGGGAGGACTTCTGGGTTGCCCAGTGGAAGCTGACCGGGACGTCTGCGGCCGGTGCCGCAGTCGACGTCGACCTCGCGGACTTCGTCCTGGTCGAGAACGGGGCGGTGAAGGAGAAGCACTCCTACGTCGACGGAGTGGCGATGCAGGCCGCGCTGGCGCCTGCCGAGGCCGGCTCATGACACGCGGCGTCGGCCGCAGGACACCGGCGCCATGCGCCGGCGTCCTGGCCGCGTCGTCCTATACGTTCGGCACCTTCAACTTGTCCCAGCTCGTCTTGCCCGGGATACCGTCCGCGTCCTTCCCCGAGAAGCCCAGCTTGCGCTGCCACGCCGCGTAGGACTTCTTGTCCGCGTCCGACCACTCCGGGCTCGGGCCGACCTCGTAGCGTCCGCAGCCCTCGGCGACGAGGCGCTTCCCCATCGCCGTGATGATGTTGCTGGTGCGGCCGGGGCGGAAGAAGTCGGCGCCCGGGAACGGCTCGTATTTCGCCGGCGGTTTGGGCGCCGGTTCGGATGGGCCGTCCGGTTGGCCGCCCAGGCGTTTCGCGATCCGCTCGCGCATGGAGCGCATCGTGAACCCGCGCGGGTCCTGTTTGCCCGGCTGCCACTCGAGGTGTCCGATCACGGACTTCTCGGTCCAGCCGTGGGCCCGGCAGATCGCGGCCGACGCCTTCTCGATCGCCAGCTTCTGCACCTCCGGCCACGGGTCTTTCCCGTCCCCGAGGTTGATGCACTCGAAGCCGTAGAAGTGCCGGTTGCCGTCCGTGTCGGCCTCGTTGTCGGGTGGCAGGCCGGTCTCGTTGATGACTGCGCGCAGCACGTCGCCGTCGCCCAGTCCTGCGTGGTTGGCGCGGCCGTTGCCGACCAGCCACACCTCGCCCTCCTTGTCGATGACGCCGAGGCACAGGGGCCCCGGCAGGGCCGAGTGGCCCTCGTAGCAGAGCTCTACGGAGTTGCTGGTGCCCTTGGTGACGGTGTGGTGGATCATCACGCCGTTCACCGGGCCCCACGGGCCCTTGTGATTGCGGTTATGAGTGCGCCAGTTGCGGTACTCGTGGACCACAAGTCCCTCGTCGCGCAGGATTTTCACGAGTCGAGAGGCGCTTAGGGGCGTGGCCATGGTGGTGTGCTCCTTCCGGTACGGATCATCGGCTCTCCCTACAGCTGTTCTTCGGCCTCCCCCTCTGTCCACGCGCCCGCACCAGCGCTCGCCCCAGCGCCCGCATCAGGGCCACCGACCGCACCAGCGCCCGCGCGCGCCTCCGCCGCCTCGCGCGCCTCCGTCTCCGCCAGTGCCGCCGCCTCAGCCGCAAGTGCCTCCTCGCTCGCCGCAGGGACGGGCGCCGCCAGCGGACCGAAGGACTGCCGAAGGTCCGACTCCGACTGCTCGCTGAGCACCCAAGCCAGCGGCGCGTAGTGCACCTGAACGCCGAGCGGGGCCCGAAGCAGCGGCTTACGGGCCTCGTTCACCGGCCATTCGACGCTGCCCGTGGTCGTGCGCGCAGGGATCAGCCAGTAGTCCCCTGCCCTATACGTACCCTCTGCGGCGAAGTACACCTCCACGCCGTCCTCCAGAGGCAACCAGCGGCCCTCCTCGACCTTGACCGCGCCGTGCTTCAGCCGCGCCGGAGCCCCGCCCTTGCCGCGCCGCGAACCCTCCCGGTGGTCCCAGCGCCGCAGAAAGGGATGCAGTTCCGGCCGGCGCCCGACGCCCGGCTCCGGCTCGGCGGACAGCCGCACCCGCCGCCCCGGCAGGTCGAGTTCCTCGACCCGCAGCAGCGGCAGCGGCTCGAGCCGGCTGCTGTAGGCGGTGTCCACGAACTCGACCCAGTCGCCGACGTTCAGATCGAGCTTGTCGTCGCTGCCCAGCGATGCCAGCTCCACCCACGTACCGTCCAGGCCGTCCACCGGGAAGACCACGGAGCCGTTCTCCCGCGACCACTTGAACGTCGCGTCCTCCGCCGTCCCGCCGTCGTGCACCTCCACCCGGTACAGCTGGTTCTCCGGGCCCCGGTAGCGGGCGTCCGGCTTCACCAG
Organism: Streptomyces sp. 8N616; assembly: GCF_052246385.1. Classification (NCBI taxonomy): domain Bacteria; kingdom Bacillati; phylum Actinomycetota; class Actinomycetes; order Kitasatosporales; family Streptomycetaceae; genus Streptomyces; species Streptomyces sp. 8N616. The sequence goes on from NZ_JBQQBY010000039.1 coordinate 45,191, forward strand.
GCACGGGTCCTCGTCCGCGTGCTCGGGCCGCTCGCTGCGCGCCGCCAGCCGCGACCCCGGCAGCGCGGCCTTCGCCGCCCACCGGCCGAACGCCGCCCGGACCGCGTCCTTGTCGCCGCTCCCGTCCTCCAGGTCCAGCTTCGAGCCCTCCAGCGCCAGCACCTGCCAGACGACCTTCGTACGGGCCGCGGTGTCCGGCAGCGCGGAGCCGAGCGCCACCTCGCGCAGCGCCGGGTCCTCGGCCGCGGTCACCGAGCGCTCCCACACCTTCAGATAGACCAGGAACGGGAGGCCCGTGGGCAGCCGGTCGCCGGGCCGCTCCGGGTCCCGGTACCCGTCGGGCTGGTCCCAGTACGTCCACGTCCTCGGCGGCTCGGGCGCCGCCCCCGCCCCGCCCTGCCCGCCGTCCTCGTCCCTGTCGTGGCCGTCGTGACCGTCGTGGCCGTCGTCGTCGACCGCCGTGCCGGGCTGCGGCCGCGTCGCGTCGACCAGGATGCCGTCGACGTAGTAGCGGCCGCCGCCGATGGTCAGGTCGTCCAACTCCCGGTTGCCGCTGAGGAAGTTGATTTTGAAGCCGGTGGCCCCGGCCGGGCCGCCGTGCTGCCCGATCAGGTCGGCGGCGGTCGTACGGGCCTGGTAGAGCTGGATGGCCGTGTTCTCGTTGGCGTCGGCGTCGAGCTGTACGCGGCCCTGCTGGGCGACCACCGCCGAGTAGTGCCGGTCCGGCCGGAAGGTGATGCGGGAGATGTCAGCGTGCATGGGAAGGGGTCCCCCTCGTAAGTTTCGTCAGTCTGCTGTGGTGTGTCAGGTGACGGGGATGATCCCGGCGTCGGTGCCGGCCGGTGCGTACTCCGCGAGCCGGGCCCGCAGGCTGTCCTCGCGCTGTGGCTGGTAGAGGTCGTGGAAGGCGCCCATCTCGGCGCCGTCCTCCGCGCCCCGCCGGCAGCAGCAATCTCCTGGGGAACAACCCCCAGACCCCCGGGCCTCCGTGCAGCCCGCGGCCAACTGCCCGTACGCGGGCGTCCCGTAGCGCTCGCTCGCGAACAGCGGCCGCACCCGCCGGGCCTCGTCCGGGCCCACGAGATCGGGCTGGCAGCGGTGGCGGCGCGGCGTACGGGAGCCCGGCGGCACATAGCTGAACCGCACACATCCGACCCCGCGCCTGGCGACGTTCATCCGCCCCGTGAAGACGGAGTTCTCGGCGATCTCCACCGCGTGGGTGTGGACTTCGCCGATGACCGTGGTGCGGTGGGCGTGCAGGACGGCGTGCGCGTGCCGGCAGTCCGGGGCTGACAGCGCCTCCCGGTCGTGCCCGGTGGCGTCCAGGATGCTGTCGGCGATGTGGATGTGCAGCGGGTCGGTGTGCACTTCGTCGCCGATGACCTCGATCGTCCCGAGGATGGTGCGCTCGATCTGGACGCACGCGGTGGTGCGGTCCAGGACGAGGCTCGGCTCCTCGGGGGAGTGCGGGTCGCTCCCCCTACCTTCGGTGGGGGAACCCCCAGGCTCCAGCGACCAGCCGGGCACGAGCGTGCAGTGGCGCAGCACCACGGCGCCGACGGGGCCGGTGACATGGAGCCCGCGCCCGGTGACCAGCAGCCCGTCCAGCACGATCCGGGGCTCGTCACCGGGCTCGCAGTCCTCCTGGGCGCGGATGTTGAGCGCGTCGGGCCGGTTGCTGTACCAGTCGAGCAGCCGTATCACCGGCCGCGTCCCCTCGGCGGCGCGCAGCTCGAGCCGGTCGCCGGGGTCCAGGTCGAAGTCCAGCTGCTCCTGGTACGCGCCGCTGTGCGTGATCTCGATGATGCCGTCGGGTCCGCACCTTCCGGCCCTCCGGTCGTTCCGCCACTGCGCGTACGCGTCCATGATCCGTTGGTACGTCTGTCCTGGGCCGACCCGGTAGATCTCCGCGGCGGGGAGAGTGACACGGTCCCGCTCGTACTCGCCGCCGCCCAGGTCGTCGGCGAACGCGTAATGGTAGGTGACCCAGACGCCCTGGCGCGGCGCCGAGCGCGACCCGAACGCGATCCGGCCGAGCGCCGGGTCGACCGCCACCTGCCCGCGCTTCGGCCGGTAGCGCCAGTCCGTCAGATCGGCCACGACGATGTCCGACATCGGCACCGGCTCGTCCTGTCCGTCCCGCCAGATCGTGAAGCTCTTGCCGGGGCCGTAGTAGTCGGCGAGCCGGTCGTGGAGCTGCCTGCGCCGGATGTACGCGGGCACGTGGTCGATGGTCGCGATGTGGGAAGCCGACGGTTCCGGCTCGGGCTTGGTGACCAGCGGGGTGTCGTTGCCCAGGATCGAGAAGGTGTAGAGGTTGCGGGCCCGGTCGATGCAGTACGCGGGTGCGCTCGTGACGCGGTACGGCTTCAGCCGCCAGACGAAGAGGCCGACGCCTGCCGGGGTGTAACCCCCCTGCGTACGAGCCGAGTTCGCCCGCCGCACGTTCACCGACTGTGCGAGAGTCCCGAAAGGACCGCCCGCGAGGTCGAGCGCCGAGCCGTCCCGTACGTCCACGAGCCTCCCGCGCTCCGACCGCCGCTCGTTCACGGCCGCGGTGCCGGACCCGTAGAGCTTCACCGGCTGCTGGTGCGAGACCAGCCGGGAGAACTCCACGGCCCGCGCGGGCCATCCGGCGACCGACTCCGACAGCTCCTCCAGCAGCGCGAGCGTGCCCTTGCGCCGCCGGTTCGCGACCGTGGAGGCCACGTCACGGCGCGGGGCCAGTGCCTCGGCCAGCCGCCGCCGCGACTCCTCCGAACCCCTCCCGTCCTTCAGCCCCGTGGCCAGCACCCGCTCGTAGCCCGGCAGCGGGCGGTACCCCACCAGGTCGCCGATGTAGGGCAGCACCCACTCGGCGGCGGTCTCCACGAACCAGTCCTCGTATTGCTGCTCGACCCCGTTCCGTACGAGGTCGACCTGCTCGGCGATCACGGCCAGCAGCGCGCGCAAGGGCTCGCCCTGCTCTGCGTCCCGCAGTCGGTGCCACTGCGGGAGCAGCTCCGCGAGCCCGTCCGGCTCCCTGCTCATGTGTCCTTGACCTCCGTCAGAATCAGCGTGTCCGCGACCTGCGGCGAGAACAGCGCGAGCTGTGCCGGCCTGATGCCGCGGAAGACGAACACCGAGCGGCCCTTCGCCAGGCGCCGTGTGTCGTCGATGTCGGGATTGAGGCGCAGCAGGTCCTCCAGGGAGATGCCGTACCGGGCGGCGACGGCGGTGAGCGATTCGCCGTCCCCGGCCGTGACCCGGTGGACGTCCTCGTCGTACTCGGCGAGCCGGGCCGGGACCACGGACCGCGGCTCCGCGAGCCGCCCGGCCAGCTGCGCGAGACCGTCGGGGGTGATGCTCGCGGGCACGCCCGTGAAGGCGTCGGCGTCCACGTAGTCCACGCCGGGTACGGCATGGGCGACCGCCAGCACCTCGCTCAGGTGCGCGCTCCGGCCCAGCTCCCGCCCCGGATAGCCGAGATGGTGCAGCAGGGCCCGGCGCAGCCGCGGCTCGACCAGCTCCCAGGCGTGGTCGGGCGCCACCTTCACGCGCGCCACCAGCATCAGCAGCACCAGCTCTCGTACGTCCACGCGGACCGGCAGCCGGGCGTCCCCGTACTCGGCGAGCGAGGAGCGCAGGGCGCGCAGTACCTCGGAGTCGTCGGCCAGCGGAACGTCGTCCGCGCCCGCGACCGTCACATGTAGCAGCTGCCGCCGCCCATCGAAGAGTTCGCGCGCCGCGGCCCGGCCGATCCCGGCCCGGGAGCGGGCGAAGTCCTCGTAGTCCTGGACCGAGACGAGCCGGTCGAGGGCGGACACGGCCAGCGGGATGTTACGGCGGGTCAGCCCCGGACCGTCCGGGTCGGCGCCGCCGGTCGCGGGCAGCGGGTTGGTGACGGCGGTGACGCCCAGCGGCCGGGTGATGGCCTGGGTGATCCGGTCCGCCGCGACGTTGGCCGCCCTGCCGGTGCCGAACCGGTAGCGGGCGCGTACGTTCTCGTGGCCGGTCGGCAGCCGGGCGCCGTGGACGCCGTCGCCGAAGGTCACGGTCGTCCGCCCGTCCCCCGCGGACCCCAGAACGTAGACCCGCTCCCGCGGGCCGCGCCCGGCGAGGCTGTCCACCGGGTGCCAGAGCAGCCCGTCGACGCGCACGTCGAGCACCGGGGTCGCGCCCAGAGGGTTGTCGTCGGGGAGCCAGGTCAGCGGGGACTGCCAGAGCGTGAAGGACTGGTGGGTCTTCGTCGCGTCGCCGCTGCCGATCGGCTCGTCGCGGCTCTCGCCGTGCGTGGCGGGCACGACGTTGCCCTGGATCCGGACCGTTTCGCGTCGGTAGCGGAACGCGAGGTCGGAGGTGAGCGTGAGTCTGGTGTGGATGTGGTCGCCGGGCAGGTCCGGGTCCACGGTCTGCTCGACGGCGGCGATCACGGCGGGCTCGGTGCCGCGCACCCCGGAGACCGTGTCCGGGGGTCCCCCCGCCGAAGGCAGGGGGAGGATGTCGGTGCGCTCGCCGGAGACGACGAGCAGACGACCGGGCCGCAACCCCTCGTACAGAGCGCCGAGTTCGATCTCGTTGCCCTGCACGTCCTCGCCCAGCGGCTCGTCGGCCATGCGCAGCGCCTCGCCGCCCGCGTGCACGACCGTCTCCCGGATGTGGGAGAGCAGCACGTCGTGCTCGTCCAGCCAGGGGTCGGCCAGGGTCAGTTCGGTACCGCGGCCCGTGATGCCGTAGTTGGTGTATGCGGCGGTGCGCACGGCGGTGACCCGGGTGGTGACGAAGGCGAGCTTCTTGTCGCCCGGGATCCCGTCTGGGGCGTCCGAGCCCTTGCGGGGGCGCTCGACGGCGACCCAGCTGCCGACCGTGATTCCGTCGTGGACGCTGTCGAGGGGGAGGACGTAGCGGTTCGGCGGCGCCGGGATGGTGGCGAGATTGATCTCGACACTGGCGGGCTCGCTCCCGGCCGCGTACCGGGCGGTCACCTCGTAGCCGCCGTGTGTGGCCTGGACGGGTGGGTCACCGGGCTTGAGCCGCCACTCCTGTGGCGGGCTGCTGCCGTTGGTGATGGCTACGTGGATCCGGCCGTCCTCGCCGGGGCGGGACACGAACAGAGTGCGCTCGGGCAGTTCGGCGAGCAGCCGGGCGGTGACGCCCGACTCCTGCGAGTCGGCCGGGCGCCTGACGAGCCAGCTCAGGTCGTGGTCCTGGCCGGCACGGGTGGACAGCTGGACCTGGCCAGGGGGGAGCTCGATGGTTGCGTCGGAGGGCAGATTCTCCGTGCGCTGCACCGAGTTGCCGGCGTCCGTGTGCTGGAACTCCGCCTTGAGCGGCACCTTGCCTGCGGTGTCGAAGACGACGCGCATGCTGGTGAGCGCGGCACCGGTGAGCGGCCAGTCGGTCTGCCGGATGACGCGGCCGCGGTCGTCCTGGACGGGCTTGAGCGGTGCGGTGGCGCCGAAGGGGGCGGCGGTTACGCGCATTGCCTGGACGGAGCGGAGGGTTTCCGCTGCCGCGGGTGGGGTGGCCTGACGCCACGCCGCGTACAGCTTGTCCTCCAGCCTCGGGTCCAGCGCGGACAGCAGCTGGGCGGCGAGATCGGAGTCGGGGGCGAAGGTGCTCTGTGGGTTCGGTGTACGGGTGGCGGGGCGTGTGGCCTGCTTGCGGAGGTACGGGAGGAGTCCGTTGAGCGTCTGTACGGCTGCCGTCTGCGGGTCGGTGGTGCCCACCCTCCCCCAGAGCTTCGCCTGGGTGGGGGTCCCCCCGGCGAAGCCAGGGGGAGTGCCCACAGCCCCGCGGAACGAATGCCCACCACCTTGGTCCGTGGTGTCCACCCGTTCCTGCTCGTCCGCCGTGACCGCCTGCGGCTCGAGTTCCGACGCGCGTTCCTGGAGGTCTACGAAGATGGCGTTCAGCTGCTCGAACCAGTCGCCCACCTCCTCGTACGGGGCCGCGAGTGCCTGGGCCTCCCACAGTCGCTGTATCGGCTCGTCCAGCCGACGCGCGAACTTCGCCGGCGTGTCGAGGCGTTCGAGGTCGGCGCGCAGCTGGGCCAGCACCTGCTCGTCGAAGTCCTCGATCAGCGGGCTGCCCGTGGGCCGCGGGTCGGGGCTTGCCGGTCCCTCCGTGATCCACTCCTGCAACTCCTCGACCAGCTCCTTCAGCGACGGCAGGGCCGACACCGGCAGCCCCACGGCCGTCACGTCGTCGTCGCGGTCGATCCGCACCCGCGTCACCGGCAGCAGCAGCCTCTGCGAGGGATCGGCGGAGGAGTCCTCGTTGAAGACGAAGAGGAGCTTGTCGCCGGTCTGGAGGGCGTTCGCGGTTCCGGCGAAGAACAGCTCGGCGCGCTCGCGCAGGTCCTCGGGCGTCAGCAGCATCGGGCGGCGGCGCCGCACCTTCAGGTCGTTCCAGTCCCAGCGCGCGGTGAGGTCCTCGCCGGTCTCGTACGTCTGCGCGTCCTCGTCCGAGGCGGCGGGCACGCTGTGGCTGCGCGCGCCGCGCGGGATCAGCACCGGCGCCTTCCCGTCCGAGCGCGGATCGCGGTCCAGGGTGTACGCGAGGAGCGTGTCCGCGGACACGCCGGGGCGCGGCCGGTGTCCGACCAGCCTCCCCAGCAGCGCCAGCGACCGGTGCTCGTTCGCGGTCCGCAGATAGCCCTCGTCGGCGATCCGCTCGGAGTGGAAGGTCAGCAGATCGCCCAGCACCGCCCAGGCGTCCAGCAGCCCGATGGCCGGGTCGTCGGGAGTGCGTACGGTCAGGTCGCGCAGCGCCGGGTAGGCGGGCGAGGCGAGCCGGTCGAGCATGGCGGCCAGGAAGGACCCGTACTCGCCCACCCGGTAGTCCAGGGCCGTGCGGCCCGGCGGGTTGTGGAGGGGCGGCGGGGCGTGGCGCTCGTCGTGCCCGCCGCAGCCGCATCCGCAGGTGCTGCTCGTGCCGCTTCGGCTGCTCATCGGTCACCTCCGAGCGTCAGCGTGAGCTGCCCGTTCTCGGGCCGCTCGGGGTCGTTGTCGCAGCGGGCGATCTCCAGCGGGCCGAGCCGCAGCACACCTGCCTCCAGTGCTCTGTTGTCAAAGGGACCCTCGTGGAAGAGCCGTCGCAGCCGGGTCACCCGTACGCTCCGCACGCCCTGTACGGCCGCGGCCACCGCCACCAGGCGGCTGAGGCGGACCGGTTCGCCGAAGGTGAGCGCGTCCGGGTGGAAGAAGCCGAGCCGTCCGCCGGGCAGGGCGCGGCTGCCGAGCACCCGGTGCAGCTCGGCCAGGATCTGCCCGTGCTGGTGGCCGGGTTCTGCGCACACGTCGAGCGCGATGTCGAGCGGTACGTGCCGCGCGGGCTCCACGACCAGGTCGTGGCCGATGCGGCGGTAGCTCTCGAGGGCGTGCGCCACCGCGTCGAGCAGTGCGGGCGGCGGATCCCCGGCCTCGTACGCGTCGATGGCGACGTGCGCCTCCTGCACGCTGCCGGTCCAGCGGACCTCGGCCGCGGCGCGCTGCACGCCGGGGAGCGCCGAGGCCAGCGCCGCGTAGTCGTCGGCGGTGACGGCCCGGAGCTTCGTCCGCTTGAGGTCGAGCGGCGCGAGCTGGCGGACCTGCTCGACCGGCTCGGGCGCGGTGCCGCCGACGGCGGGCAGCGGATTGCGCACCCCGGCCACCGGCAGCGGCCCGCCCGCGTCGGCCTCCTCCTGATCCCGGCAGAGCACCAGGTGGTTGATGGCCTCGGCGCCGACGTTCCCGGCCGGGCCGCCGCCCAGCCGGTAGTGCACCTCAAGTGCCGCGCCCGGCCGGGGCTTCAGGCCGTGGCGGCCGTCGCCGAAGCGCAGCGCGAGCCGCCCGTCGTCCCCCAGCTCGCCGACGAAGTGCGGATCCCGGGCCCTGCTGGTGAGCAGGTCCCGGCGTGGCTGCCACACCTGCTCGCCGTCGGCGAGGCGTACGGCGGGAAGCGCGGCTCGGGGGTCCTGGACGAGCGCGGCCGCCGGGCCGTACAGCACCGGCTCCTGCGGGTGCAGCCCGGCCGCGTACGCCGGGCCCCAGGTGTGCGCGATCTCCCAGGCGATGCGCCCGTCCAGCACGGTGCCCGCCCGTGCACGGGCCGTCAGCACCTCCAGGCGCCGCAGCTTGGTAGCGAGCAGCCGCTCGCTGCGGTGCAGCAGCTCGCGCAGTGCGCGGACCGGTTCCCTGCGCAGCTCGAACCGCTCCAGCACGCGGAGCCCGAACAACACGGTCAGCTCGGCGATCTCCGCCTCCGAGAGGCCGTCGTGGTCGCGGGCGCTGCGCCACAGCTCCACCAGCCGCTGCCGGACCCTGTCCGGAATCCCGGCGAGCCGCTCGGCCTGCCCGGCCGAGACGTGCCGCGACTCGGGGAAGGGCACGGCCTGGACGACGGGGGAGCGGTGGAGCACGGGCCGGAAGCGGGGTGCGATGCCCGGGTAGACGCTCTGCGCGAGCAGCGTTTCCAGCGCCTCGGCCTGGGCGTACGCGGTGCCCGGCACGACCCTCTCCTGCCGCTGTCCGGCGAGTTCGAGCGCCAGCCCCGCCCGTACGGTCGCGTCCTCGCCGACCACCGTGAACAGCTCCCGTATGTGGTCGGCCGTCAGCAGCCGTCCGCAACGGGTCCGGTCGAGCAGGGCGTTGACGAGCTCCGCCGGTTCGTTGCCCCTCTCGCGGTCGGGGCAGCCGAAGGCGGGCGGCCCGCAGAGCGCGGGGACGGCGGGCTCGGGCGGCACGGTGACCCGCTCGGGCAGGCTCCCGCAGAAGCTCAGCGACCGGCCGTGGTCGACGAGCGCGACATTGCCGCGGGCCACGCTCACGTCCTCCACCGGCGCGCAGTCCGTACCGCCGAGGGCGGACAGGCACAGCGGGAAGGTGAGGGCGTCCTCCCGGGCCCAGGTGACCTCCAGCACCGGCTGGTCGGCCAGCCGGTCCACGGCCGGGGTCACCGAGGTGAGGCGGACCGCCTGCCGGTGGGCGGGGTCGGCGTCGCCGGGCGTGCCGGAGCGCGGGCCGAGGACCTCCTCGAACAGCAGCAGGTCGCCGGGGCGCAGATCCAGGCGCCGCTCGGCGCACTTCTCGTCGGCCCACGCGTCGCGCAGGGTCGCGGAGGTGGCGCCCCTGGGCAGGGAGCACACCTCGTCGCCCCAGGTCCAGAAGCGGATGGCGTTGTGCGCGGGCCGCAGCCGCAGCGCCTCCTGGACGACCGGCTCGAAGACCTCCACCGAGCCGCGCTCGTCCAGCACCGCCAGGTCCCCGTCGTCGATGACGGTGCCCGGCTCGGGCGCGTCGTGGGACCTCAGCGTACGGACGTCCACGGCGGCGAACCGGTACGTGCCCGCGGGGAGGGTGAGCGGCTCGACCGCCTCGATGGCGACGAAGGCGCGGGCATTGCAGCCGTCGTGCATCGCGTAGTCGATGAGCCGCACGTGGCGGCGTACGGACACGCGGCGGCGGGCCGTGTCCAGATACGCCTCCGTGGCCACCGCGTCCTGTTGGTAGCTGATCTGGTCCGCGGTGTACGCGAGCATCTCGACCAGCGTCATGCCGAGGTCCGGCGCGTGCCGCTCGACCCAGTCGGGGGTCGTCAGCGCCAGCCGGTCCAGGACGAGCGTGCGCAGGGTGTCGTAGTCGCGCGCGGTGTAGTCGATGACCGGTGCGGGCGCGAAGGCGGCGGGAAGGTCCTGCTGTGCGTCCGTGCAGTCGAAGGGCGTCGGGCAGTCCGGCTGGAAGGTGAAGCCGGCGTGGAAGTACCGCTGGTCGAAGCCCGGGAACGGCTCGGTGCCCGGCCGCCCGTACGGGTCGGTGTCGACGACGGACAGCGTGTACGGGGACGTGTCCCCGGCGCGGTCGACGGTGACGTACAGGCGGTCGTCGAGCTCCGGGTCCTCCTCGCGCTCGACCGACACCTCGACGGCCTCGATGCCGGTGATCCGGCGGCCGCCGTCGATCCGGACGTTCTCCGGGCACAGCCCGTGCGGCGCCTTGCCGATGAAGGTGACGGTGAGGGTGAGCCCGTCGTCGCTCACCTCGACGGCATCGACCCCGTTGAGACGGGCCTCCCGGATCCGCCCGCGCCTGTCTTTCGTACGGCTGCTCATGCCGCGCCCCTCCCCTCGAACACCTCGTCGCGCCGGCTCGCGGTCGAGCGCACCACGTAGCGCAGATGTACGCGTACGACGTTCTCCTCACTCACCACGTCCAGCGACTCCACCTCGATCAGTTCGCCCAGCCAGCGCTGCAGCGACGCGTGGACGGACAGCTCCAGCGCGGAGGCCAACTCCGGGCTGTTCGGCGTGAAGACCAGGTCGAGCAGGCCGCAGCCGAAGTCGGGGCGCATCACGCGCTCGCCGGGGCTGGTGAACAGCAACTGCTCGATCAGATCCCGGACGTGGTCGTCGTACGCCGCGTGGGCGGTGCGGCCGCGCCGGTCGGGCCGGAACGGGAACGCGATGTCGGTGCGCGCCTTCCTGGCCCTCATCGGCACACCACTCCTTGCTGCGTGACGGAGACGACCGGTGGTCCCTGCGGCACGAGCCCCCCTGCGCCGAAGCACTGCGCGTGGGTGGTGTCCAGGAGCACGGGCGCTCCGTCGACCGTCATGCTGTCGGAGTGCGGACTCCAGCGGATGGTGGTGCAGGGGCGCGGCACGCCGTCGACGGTGTGCGTGCAGCCGGTCACGGCGAAGACATCGGAGGCCGTGTGCACGGGCAGGCCGTCGAGGCTCACGGCGGTGGGCGCGGAGGCGGCGAAGGCCCGGCCGCCGTGCGGGCAGTGGAGCGTGGCTGAGCCGCTCATGAGATTCCCGGAGTTCCCGGAGTGTCCGGACAAGACTTCTCTCCCCGTTTCCTGGCTACTGCTTCTTGGGCACGATCAACCGGCCCTCATTAATGATCACTTGATTGCCGATCAGCTCCACCGAGGCCCCCTGGCCGTTGGCGATGGTCACGCCCTTCTCGTCGATCTGGATGTATGCCCCGCTCGCCGCCTGGAGCCGGATCCCCGTGCCGCCCGGCACGGTTCCCATCACGGCCTTGTGCAGGTCGGAGGTCTGGATCACGACGTTGTCGTGCGGCGGCGGACCGGCCAGCGCGTCCGGCGGCAGCTCCGTACTGTCCCCGTACCAGCACCCCGTCCAGATCGGGAAGCTCGGATCGCCCTGCTCGAACTCCACCCATACGCCCGCGCCGACCTCCGGGACCGCGTACTGGCCTGCCTGGCGACCGGTGAAGGGCAGGCAGGGCAGCGCCCAGGTGGACGTCTCGTCACCCAGCACGTCCGGGACCTGGACCGTGACCCGGCCGATCCGGAGCGGGTCCTTGTTGTCCATCACCCGCCCACGGAACTTGCCGGGGAAGCGATTGTTCGGTGCCGCCATACGAAGTTCTCTCCTGATCTCTGCGCCGCTACGGGACGTCGCTACGGGGCGTCGCTACGGGCGTACGGTGCCGCTCCGGGCGATGAGTCCTTCGCGCGAGAGCGTGAAGTTCTGCTGGTACGAGCCGGGCCTGAGGTTGTGGGTCACGCTCTTGACGTAGTAGTCGCCGTCGTACGTCACGCCGGCGCCGCGTACGCCGACCAGCTCGCGCGGCCGCAGCACGTACCCGTGCCGGTTGACGTCCAGCGACCCGGAGCCGGAGATCGCGTCCGCGGAGGTCGCGGCGCGGGCCAGAATCTCGGCCTGGGCCTGCTCCTGGTCCTTCTTGGCCGTGCCGGAGAGCGTCCTGCGCTTGAGAGCGGGGGTGGCGCGGCGGCCGAGGGGTGGCCGGAGCGGGTTGATGTCGGGCTGGGGGAGAAGGGTCGCGTCGCGGGTTCGCGGGTCCTGGACGCGCGCCTGCGGCTCTTCGCGGGCTGTCCCGTCGTAGGCGAAGGTCAGCTGGTCGACGGTGGAGTTGACGTCCATGTTGACGTTGAGGGCGTGCTGGCGCTGTCCGAGCCGCTGCTCGGGCCCCCAGAAGGCGGTGGACCGGCCGGGGCGGGGACCGGGTTCGAGATAGAAGGTGTAGCCGTTGGCTCGCGCCAGTTCATTCAGATACTGCAGATCGGTCCCGGTCTGGTAGTCGACGCGGAGCTGCTCCCGGGGCGGCTGCTGGATCTGCTCGCGGATGATGCGGGTGTCGATCCCGTAGTCCGCGTACTTGGCGAGGATCCTCTCGACGCGCTGGGAGGGCGCCAGGTTGGGGTAGCGGTCCGTCCGCTCCTCCAGATCCATGAGGAGGGTCAGGTCCTCGCCGGTGACGGTGAGCGTGGTCTGCCCGGGCTGGTTGCTGGCGCCGACTTCCTGCCGAACGATCAGCCCGTCGAGGATGACGGTCGGCGTGCCCTTGATGGACGTGGTGACGATGATGCGGGTCTTCGGGTCGAAGAACCCTTCGGGCAGCAGCCGCTGCGTGAGCAGTCCCTTCTTGGTCAGATCGAACGCAAGCTGGAAGCCGGAGCGTTCGCCCGCGGTGCTGGTGATCTGCGCGGAGAGCAGGGCCTCGGTCACCTCGGCGGGCACGGGGCGGGTGAGCTTGGGCCCCATGTGCAGGGTGAGGTGAACGGGCCCGTTCCCGATCGGCTCGTCACCCATGTCCGGTCCCCGCGAATCCACCCGGCAACGGAATGTCGATCTCCTGGCCGGGTTCGGAAGTCAACTCGCGTGGATCGAGGGCGGGGTTGGCGTCCGCAATCTGCCACCACTGGGCGGGGTCGCCGAAGTAGCGCTGCCCGAGGTGGTCGGGGCGCTCGCCGGCGTTGACGGTGTGCGGGGCGGTGTCGTCGTCGCTGCCGGTCTCGCTGAGCGGGGGCAGCAAGCGCCGCTTGGCGTAACGGACTTCGGTCCCGTCGGGGAGGCGGTGCACCCCGATCTCGGCGTCGTGGTACCGGCTGGTGCGGGGGTAGGGGTGCGACCCCGGTATCGCGTCCAGCGCACTCTCGTATGGCTCGACCATGGTGTTTGCTACGCCCTCCCCGCTCCGATGTCGGCCCCGGTCAGCCCGAGCGCCCCGAGCCGTCCGGCTGTTGCCATCCCGGCGAGCCTTTCCTTCTGCGCGAGATGCGCGAGATAGAGCTCGGCGCCGCGGTGCCCGGCAGGCAGATCGCTGACGGTCAGCACCTTCATCCCGATGCTGAGCGAGGCTCTGATCGGGTTGAGGTTGACGTCGAACGCCGACTCATTGACCGACAACTCGGTCAGCCGCACGGGCATGACGCGCTTGCTGCCCCAGGTGAAGAGGGTGAGGGGGGTCTCGATGGGGCTGATCTCGATGGTCCCCTTCTGCGTGAGCCGGGAGGCGGCGCGGAGTTGCGCGGTCGTCGGCTGCACGAGCATTTCGAGCGTCGCGAGCTGTGGGTGAATTCCGTCGGGTGCCGGGAACTCGAACTGATCGGTGGCGTCGATCTCGGCGGTGAACTTCCAGGTCTCCTGGGCAGGGCCCTTGAGCCGCAACGCCTCATTCCGATCCCCGCCGCTTCCTCCTCCTTCGCCGCCGGCGGCTTGGGGCGCGACGGAGCGCTCGAGGGTGTCGGGGTTGAACTGCAGCACGATGATGCGCTGGGGGGTGCCGCGCTCGGGGTCGACGATGACGATGCCGGAGCGGATGGGTTTGGGTATGTCGGCGTAGCGGGTCATGCGTTACTCCCCCATCTCGTCAGTACTGAACCTGAGTGCTGGAAACACGGCAGCCGTCACACCAGAAGCAGTAGAGAATTCCATCGAACTCCATATCGCCATAGGGGGTTTTGCCGGAGTCGATAGTGGCCAGATACGGCATGGCCTGCTCACACTCTGGGCATACCGGGTGCCTGTCGGGCTCCACCCAACGCGGGAGTCCGCCTACTTGATGCTGCGAACTTCCCGGACTGGCTCGCAGGCTAACGCCCACCTGATTGGGGTGCTCTTCCAGAAGGAGCGAGAGCACACCAGGACTGATGCGCGATTCGGGGTCTGCAGTTCCCTGCGGCGCGTCGTATGCTCGGACTTCATCAGGTCCGGTCCCGACTGTGAGAGACTCTGCTTCCTGACAGTCGCATGCAAACCAGAAGAACTCCGGGTCCGCGTTCAGGCTGTACGGCAGATCGGCTGCCGAAAGACGCAAGAGCGAGGTGGCAGGGAACTCGCAGTCGGGACAGAGCGGAACCACCCCGTGCGTCGCCCCTCCGACAACATGGCGACTAGCTCCCGATTCCCCCACGAAACCCATGAAGGCCGGGAAACTCCCCGCCTTCCCCCCGTCGCCAGGAAGCCGACCGGAAAGCTCCAGCAGCGTTTCCCACTGACGCGCGTCATCCAGCCCGTCCCGCACTTCCATCAGATTGTGCACGGCCCGCTCAGTACGCATGAGAGCCATGGCGATCAGCGGCCGCAATTCCCCGCTGTTTCGCCAGATGGAGAGGAATCCGTCCGCCATGCTGTCAGGCCCACCGGCGAAGAGGGCACGTTGCACGTAGTCATCATCAATACGTCGCGTGAACGGCCGGAGCTTCTCTGGAAAGTAAACACCAATTTCATAGAGCACATCGGCGAGCTGCCTGCGCTCGTCAGGGGCTTCCATGTAGTCGGCAATGAAGCCGGAAACAAGCTCATCGGGCAACCACGGGACCAGCCATGAGGCCGAAGGTGCAAGATTCGGCTCTTGCCTCAGGGTTTCTGCAACCCGAGTCTTCGCTTCGCGCCTCCCCGGCACCAAGGCCAGGTACTGAGCCACATATTCGACAGTGAGGGTGTCCTTCGTCCCAAATAGACACTCCAGCGCCGCCGGCACTCCCGCTTCGGGCTGGTCCGACAAGTACCCGAATACAGCGTTCCGACGATCCGGATCCGCACCGACAAATCCTTCTACGAGCTGCTGGACCTTTTTCAGATGGGTCATCGCCTCGCCCTCCTGCGGTACTTCACAAGCATATTCTCGATGTCAGCGGACTTATCGATGACGCCCTTGTTGACCAAGGTCTTGTAGTGGCGAGTGAAATGCGCAACATACTCTTCCGTCAGAGTTCCTTCCCTGCGCATCAGCACCAGATACCACTCCATGTCCTTACGGGCCGCAACGGTCAGATCACGGGCGTCTCTCTCCACCTTACCCGGAACCTGGTTCTTGTTTCTGAAAGTCCTGCCCCGTTCGTGCACCGATTCCGGAAGAACCACACCGAGCCCCTGGTTGTACACCGACTGCGTCTGCTTCTTCGTAAACATGGATTTGCTGCGAAGTATGTCTTCACGTTCCCTGAGGAATTCTGCCCGCTCACGCCCACGGAGCGTACCCCGGGCCTCTCTCTCAACAAGTCGCGAAAGAGTGTCGTCTCCCGCCGCCGCTCGTCGTTCCGCTTCCTCCTTGAGGATTTTGTTCTGCGCAGCCAGCCTCAGCGCAGCACCGGAAGGTATGTGATCAGCCGTCAGGCCGTCTCCTGTCGGGGCGTAAGGCTTACGGGAATGCTTCTGGTAGAAGACGGTCTCGCCCACCTGCACTTCGGTCTTGAGCTTCAGCTCGTGCCGTTTCAGCAAGTCCTCCAGCTCCTCGTTGTCGAGGGGCTGGTCTTCCTCACCGCTTACCACCGGTTCCAGCGGGTTGAGCCGGGCAATGACCGTGAAGCGTGGGTCGCCTTGCAAATCAAGGGACGAGAGGCGGTACCAAGCACGCATTGCCGCCAACGTCGCCTGCATCACGGAGCGGTAGACACCGTGATCCAGCATGCGGCGCAACTTCGGGCGAATACGGGCGACGATCCGGTGCAGCCTGTCGGACTTGGACGTTCGCGAGTTCTCCTTCTCCTGAGTCCTCTCCCGCTTCGTCTGCCTCTTCTTCTGCTCCGCCCGCTTCTGTTCCGCACGCCGCTGCCGCTGGTCCTTCAGCAGGTCCTTGCGCCGCTTGTACGCGTCACGCATGCGGCGGGTGCTGTTGTTCAGCTTGCGGCCGAGGTTGCGGCCCTTGCCGAGGAGCCTGCGGCCCGCTCGACGGGCCCTGCTGAGGGCGGACTTGACGGTCTGGCGAGCGCGGCGGAGGCCACGGCCCGGGCGGGATTCGGCGTCGCGACGAGGCTGCTTCTCGCTGCCCTCGGTCTCGCGGCGGCGGCCGTCGTCCCTGCGCCGGTCGCCGTCGGGACGGTCGCGGTCCGCGTCCCTCCTGCGGTCGTCGTCGCGGCGGTCGTCCCGGTCGTCCCGGTCGGAGCGGCGGTAGCGGTCGCGGCCCTGGTCCGGGCGGCGGGTGCCGTCGCGGTCCGGTGAGCCCGGGCGGTTGTCCGTGGGGCGGCGGGAGTCAGTGCGGGTGCCCGGTCGGGTGGTGTCGCGGTCGCGGCGGTCGCGGGTGTCGTCGCGGCGGCGGCCTGGGCGGCGGAGGGTGTCGCGGGCAGCGCCTCGACGCGGGGTGTCGTCGCGGTCGCGGCGGCCGTCGGCGTCGCGGGAGCGGAGTTTGCGGTTGGCGTCGCGTACGCGGCGGCGGGCGAGGTTGACGTCCTTGCCCTCCTCGCGGCGCTCCTCCCTGCGGTCCTTCTTCTCCTCCTGCTTCGCCCGGTCGCGCTGTTCTTGCGGCCTGGGCCTCTTCTCCGGAGCGGGCCGCTTCTCGGGGCGCGCCTCCTTCTCCGGGCGGGAGGACTTCTTGGGCGGCGCCTTCTTCTTGCTGGGCGAGCGGGGCTTGTTGGCGCGCGGGGCGGGCTTTTTCTTCCGCATGTTCTTCGCCATGCCGCTCAGCGACTTGCTGACCTTGCCCATGTACTTGCCGACGCCGCTGATCAGCGCCTCGTAGATCAGCTCCAGCAGGGCGACGACACCGGCGGCGACGGCCTTGGCGAACATGATCGCGGCCTTCGCACCGCCGCTCTTGACCGCCTTCAGGTACTCCATGAACGTGCCGAAGGCACGGAGGATTTCGCTCAGCGCTCCGTAGGCGGTCTTCAGCGCGTCGATGACGGCCATGACCCAGCCGGCGCCCGGAATGAGCTTGGCGACGACCTTGGTGACGATCAGTTCACCGATGATGAGCGGGAGTTGGGGGACGGCGGCGTCCCAGGCCATCTTGGCCATCTCCTCCTTGCTCACCCCGCCCTTGGTGAGGGTGTTGAAGGTCTCCAGGGGGATACCGACGATCTCCTGGACCTTCTGGTTGAACCACTCCTTCACCGCGGCCTTCACCTCGTTGAAGAGGTGGTTGCGCGCGCCGCTCTCCGCGGACGCCTTGGCGTTGCTGATCCAGCCTCCCGGGTCGGTGACGATGTCGCTCGCGATCTGCGCCCACTCGCCGAGGCCCTTCAGCAGGGCGCCGCCGTACTCCATCGCCTTGGTGACGACGGTCTCCGCGACGGAAACCGCGGCCAGCAGCCCCTTCTCGAGCAGGTCCAGCCCGGCGAGCAACGCCTTGCCGAGACCGTCGAGGAGTTTGCCGACGGTCCTCTTCAGCGCGTCGGCGGCCTCGTTGACCTTCTTGACGGCCGCGTCGCGGGCGCCATCGATGGTCTTGCGCCACTTGTCGCGCATCGCCGGGTAGTCCTTGAGGAGTTCGTCCCCGAGGGCGATGAGGGCGTCGGCGAAGTCGTTGATCTGTTTGACGACCCAGTCGCGGGCCTTGTCGATGAGGTCGAAGACCTGCTTTTTGAATTCATCGATGATGCCGGTGACGAGGTTGCGGGCCTTTGCGAAGATGCCCTTGATGGCGTTCTTGAGCTTGTTGAACTGCTCCTTGACCCAGTCGATGCCCTGGCTGATCCAGTTGTCCGACTTCTCCTTGTCGCCGTCGCGTTTGGTCTCGGCTTCGTTCTCGGCGCTCTCGCGCTTCTTGTCGATCTCCTTGTTGTCGTCCTCGGTGCGCTTGTCGACTTTCTTGTCGGTGTCCTCCTTCTTCTCCTTGATGTCCTTGCGGGCCTTGTCGTACTTCTTGCCTTTCTTGCCCTCGATGTCGGCGGTCTTGTCGTCCTGCTCCTTGCGCCACTTCTCGCGGGAGGCGGCCACGTCGGAACGGCCCTTGTTCCGCGCGTCCTCCTGAGTCTTGCCGCTGGAGGAGACCTCCTGCCTGACGTTCTTCTCGTGCCGCTGCTTGTCCTGCCGGGCCTTCTTCTCCTTGTCGGCCCGCTCCTTGGACATGTGCTTCTGGCCCTGCGAGAAGCCCCGCTTGATCTGCGGCCCGCGGTCGTGTTCGGCCACCGCGGACACGGCTTCGATAGTCACGGGGCCGCCGGCGCCCGGGGCCTTCCCTCCGCGCGGGCCAGGGCCCTTGGCGCCCTTGTCGCCGCCCTTACCGCCGTCGACCTTGGCCTCGAGAGTTTCCTTCGGCACGTCCGGGTAGATCTGGTCCTCGCCCATCGGGCGGGCGGCGTCCTCCCGGCCGGCCTTCTGCAGCTCCTGGCTCTTGTCGTCGAGCTTCTTCTGCTGCTTGTCGGTGCGTTCCGGGTCGGCGTCGGCGTCCGTCGGCAGCCTCGGCGCGTCACCGACGCGCGCGCCCTGCAGGCCGTCGTCGGTGGTCTTCAGGGAGTCGATGGAGTCGGCGACCTTGCCGGGGAGGATTCGCTTGATGATCTCCTTGAGGAGGGTGCCGCCGATGTCCCACCAACTCGGCTCCTCCGCCTGGGACTCGGGCAGCTCACCCTTCGGCTTCTGCTCCCCGTTGATCTCCGGGGTCTTGCCCTTCGCCGCGTCGGTCTTGGCGACCTTCTGGTTGGTGTACTGCCCCGGCGCGGCCGGCTTCGGGCCGCCGCGGAGGGTCTTGGGCGAGCCGGAGGGCCGCTCCATCTTCGGCGGGGCCTTCTGCAGTCCCGCCCGTTCCTTGCCGACGGACTTGTTGACCGCGCCGTCGACGCCCTTGATGGTCTCCAGCGCCTGGTGCGGCTTCAGCTTCCCGGCGGCCGCCAGCCCGGCCTCGGGCGTGGAGTTGGAGACGTCGGGTGCAGGGCCGTCCTTCTTGCCCTTCAGCGGGGCGGGGCCACCTCCGCCTCCGCCCTTGGGGGCCTTCGGCGCCGGTCCGCCGCCCTTGGCCGCCTTCGCCGACGCCGACTTGGACGCATCGGCCTTGGGCGCGGAGGACTTCGGCGGGGCGGACTTGGCGGCTGCGGGTTGGGCGGGCTGCTTTGCGGCGGACTTCGCCGCCTTGGCCGCCTTCTTCACCTCCGGTTTCGGCTTCTCCTGCTTGGCCGGCGCGTCCGCCTTAGGGGCGGTCTCCTGCGGCGCGGACGACTTGCCGGCGGCCTGCGAGACGGCCGGGATGCCGCCGCCTCCCTGTGAACCGCCGCCTGCGCCTGCGCTTTCGGACACCTTCGGGGCGGCCTCCGCGGAGGCGGGCTCCTCCCCCGCGGCCTTGTCCTCCTCGGTAGCCTGGCCCTTTCCCGCCGAGGCCTCTTTCATGGCCCCGTCGTCCTCCGCCCTCTCCCTGGAGGACGAACCGTCCGAGGATTCCGGCTCCTTGCTCCCGGAGCCCCTCTCCCTGGACTCCTTGGTGCTCTTCTCCTCGGAGGCCGACTGCTGGTCCCTGCCCGAGCTTTCGTCGCTGGACTTCTCCACGGAGGAATCGGAGTCCTTGCTGCCCTCGGTGCTCTTGCCCTCCTGCGGGCCGCTCTTCGCGCCGTCCTGCTTCCCGACCGAGTCCTTTCCGGAGCCGCCGGAATCGGTGGCCTGGCCGCGTTTGTCCTCGTCGGCCTTGGCGAGCTTCTCGGATGAGCCGTCCTTGGGGTTCCCGCCCTCGCCTCTCTCGCCGGACTGCTCGCCGGAGTTCTCCTCGGCGCGGCGGGACTCGGAGTCGCGTGCGCGGTCCTCGGCGCGTTCCTCCTTCGTCGTCGTCGCGTCGCCTGAGTCGCCGGACTCGCCGGACTCGCTGTCCTTCTCCTCCTCGGCGATCTGCCCGTCCGGCTTGCCGTTCTCGCCGTCCTTGTCCGCTCCGGCCTCGGGGTCGGGGCCGACCTCCTGGTCGGTGGTCTTGCCGGACTGCAGGTCCTTGTCGGCCTTGGCGTCGGCCTCGTTCCGCTCGGCGGGGCCGTCCGCGCCCTCCTCGGCGTCCTCTTCCTGGCGGGCGTCCTCAATGGCGTCGGCCTTCGTGGGCGGGGGCTTCGACACGCTTGGGACGCCGTGCTTCCCCTCGACACCCTGTGCCGCGCCGGGACGCTTGCGGTCGCCGTCCGCGGGCTTTCCGGAGGCCGTACTGTCCTGACTGCCCCGCTGCTGACCGGAGTTCGTACCGGCGGCGGAGGAGTCCTGCCCGCCGCGCGCCGGTGAGGCCGAGTCACCGGCGGACGCGGTGCCCGGAGCCATCCGGTCCACGGTCTGCACGCCGGCAACGTCCAAGTCGCCCTCGGGAACGTGGTCCTGGGGCTTGATCTCGGTGTTCCAGGCGCTCTTCTCGTCGTCCTGCTCGTCGTCCTTGTCCCCGGCGTCGTCGTCGAGGCCGGCAGCCTCGTCCTCGCCGTCCTGTTCCAGACCGAGGGGTTCGTCGTCCTCGGAGTCGTCCTCCTCGGCGGCGCGTTCGTCGTCCTTGCCGTGGCCGCCCCGGGGGTCCTTCTCGCCCGGTTCCGCGTCGCTGCGGTCGATGCCGCCGGGGGTCTTCGCGCTCTGCTTCCGGTTCTCCTCGTCGGCCTTGTCGCCCTCGCCCTCCCGTTCCTGTTCGGCGGTGGACTCGGCCTCCTTCTTCCCGGCTTCGCGCTCCTCCTCGCGGCTGCCGGAGTCCCTCTCGTCCTCCCTGTTCTGCTCCTCCTCGTCCTTCTTCCCGGACTCCTCCTGCTCCTTCTTCTCTTCCTTCCCCTCCGCGTCCTGGGCGTCCTTCTTCTCCTGCTCCTCCTTCTCGCGGACGGCTTCCTTCTGGGACTTCTCCTCGTCCTTCTTCTTCTGCGCCTCCTTGTCCCGGTCCTGCTGCTTCTGCTCGTGCGCCTGTTCGGCGTTCTGCTTGTTCTCCTGCTGCTCGCCGTCCTGTTCACGAGCGCTGCGGCCGTCGACGGACTCCTGCTCGCCGGACTCGGTGCCGACGCCCTTGCCGGAGCCGTTGGAGCCCTTCGGGCCGGCGGCCCTGCCGCTGCCGCCCCCTGCGTTGCCGTCGGGCGCGTTCTCACGGTCGGGGGCCTCGGCCTTGCGGCGCTGCGTGCGCTTGCGGCGCTCGTCCTTCGCCTTCTCCTTGTTCTCCTGAGCGGCCTGCACGTCGGCGCGCTTACGCTCGCGCTCCTGCTCGACCTCGTCGATGGCGTCGGGTATCGCCTCCGGGGCGAGGGTTCCGCGCATCGGCAGCGGCCCGTCCTGCTCGACCTCGTCGACCAGGTCCAGCAGCCGTCCGTAGTCCGGGGACGGCAGGCGCACCTCGAGCCGGTCCAGCACCGAGTCCTGCAAGTCGGGTGCCATACAGGCCAGTTCGATGCGGACGCGGCCGGAGACGTCCGCCGGGTCGCCGCGCAGCGAGCGCAGCACGCTGCCGACGAGGCGCTCCACCAGCCCCGCCGGGTCGAGCTTCTCGGCCCGCATACGGTCCGCGTCGACGGTGGCGTAGCGCATCCAGGCGGGGGTGACCTGGCCCTGCTCGACGTCCACGGGCTGCGGGGCCCCCACCGCGGTCTCCTCGCGCATCAGCCGCCGCGCCGTCGACTCCGCCTCCTGCTCGGCGGCCTCCTGCGGCAGGCTGACGGCGCCGAGGTCGCGGCCGACCGCCAACGGGCCCGCGCCGTACGGGTTCTGGACGGTGTGCAGCAGCTCGTGCGCCAGCAGGCGCTGCCCCTCCGCCGTGCCGGGGGCGTAGGCGCCCTCGCGGAAGAAGATGTCCTGGCCAACGGCGACGGCGTCCGCGCCGAGCATGTCTGTCAGGGCGCCCGCGTCGCGGTCGGTGTGCAGCCGGACCCGGCTGAGGTCGTGCCCGAGCTGCTCCTCCAGCTCCCGCCGCACGCTCAGGTCCAGCGGCTGTCCGGCCCCGCTGACGATGTCCTTGGGCTCCGGTGTACGGGCTTTGGCGGCACGCTCCTTGCGCTTGCGGCGCTTGTTCGCCTGCGCCGACTGATGGTCCTGGGCGGATGCATGAGACGTGCTCATCACGCCTCCCCCCGTCCCGCCAGGCCTGCGTGCACCGCACGGGCCAGTGCCTCGCCCAGCCGTACGGGAGACGTGGTCGCCGGCAGCGGTGGCAGTCCGGCGAGCGCGTCCAGCGCCCGGCCTGCCCCGTCCGCTGCCAGCGGCACACCCCGCTCCCGTACGAGCCGGGTCAGTTCCGTCTGGAACGCGGCCGTGACGCGGTCCGGATCCACGCGCGCGTCGAAGCCGTCCAGGACCAGTTCGCCGATGTCGATACGGAAGGACTGCGGCGCCGACGGTCCCGCCGCCGCGGGCTCCCGAGCGGCATTCCTGACCTCGCTCAGACCCATCCGTGGACCTCCGAGGGCGTCAAGGAGCGTTCCAGCTTCAGGTATTCGGTGCGCGCGGCCGCCAGCATGTGGCGCATCTGGAGCCGCTCGCCCTCCTCCGCGGCGAGGAAGGCGCCCGACAGCGCGATGTTGCGGATGGAGCCGCCCGCCACGGTCAGCCGGGCCAGCAGCTCGGGTTCGATGTCCTTCATCGGCGCCTGCCCGGGCAGTACGCGGCGCCAGATCTCCGCGCGCTCGCTCTCGCCGGGGAAGGGGAAGTCGACGACGAAGCGGATACGGCGCATGAAGGCCGAGTCCAGCGCCTTCTTCATGTTGGTGGTGAGGATCGCCAGGCCGCGGTACGCCTCCATGCGCATCAGCAGATAGCTGACCTCCAGGTTGGCGTACCGGTCGTGGCTGTCCTTGACCTCGCTGCGCTTGCCGAACAAGGCGTCCGCCTCGTCGAAGAGGAGCAGCGCGCCGCCGCGCTCGGCGGCGTCGAAGACCCTCCGCAGGTTCTTCTCCGTCTCGCCGATGTATTTGCTGACGACCTGGGACAGATCGATGATGAAGAGGTCAAGACCCAGCTCCCTGGCCATCACCTCGGCCGCGAGGGTCTTGCCGGTGCCGGAGCCGCCCGCGAAGAGCGCGGTGACGCCGAGGCCGCGGCGCAGCGTCTGCGCGAAGCCCCACTCCTGGTAGACGGTGGCCCGCTGCCGTACGTGCGCGACGATCTCGCGCAGCACGCGCAACTGCCGCTCGTGCAGTACGAGATCGTCCCAGCCCGCCTCGGGCTCGATTCGCCGCCCCAGCTCGTCCAGGCCGATCCGCGCCTCGGTGAGCCCGGCCCGCCAGGCCAGGCCCGTGGCGTCGAGGGCGTCCTCACCCGGGAGGTCGCGGCGTACGGTCGCGGCCGCGGACCGTATGACGTGGGGCGGGAGCTGGAACTGCGCGACGAGGTCCCGCAGATCGGCCTCCGACACCTCCGGCACGCCGGCGAAGGCGTCCGCCCACAGGCCGAGTTGCTCCTCGGTGTCGAGCGTGGGCACGGTGATGCGCTCGCCGCGCGGGCGGGCGGTCTGCCGCGGGTCGGGGCTGGAGACGACGAGCGGTACGGCCGCGCTGTCGAGGAACGCGTCCGTGGCGGCGGCCTGTTCGCGGTCCATGTCGCCGGCCTCGACGAGGAGCGCGGCGGGCAGCAGGATCGCCTCGCGCTGCCAGAGACGGGCGAGGCGGTCGCGCTCGGCGGGATCGGTGGGCACGTCGTCGGCGGCCATCGCGTACAGCCCGAGCCCGGATCGGCGGGCGGCGGCCGCGGCGATGTCGGCGCGGGTACGGAGGTCGCCGCCGACGAGCTCGACGCGCAGCGGTGCGTCCCGGCCCCCGCCCCGCGCCCAGCCCGCGGCGACGCGGGACGCGGCGAGGTCGTATGAGGCGGGGAGGGGTTCCGGCGCGGGCGCGCGGCGCAGCATGCCGTGGAGGCGGGCGTCGAGGTAGGGCGAGCCGAGCAGGAAGTGCAGGATCCGCTCGTCGATACGGAGGCGGGAGGTCGTCAGCCGCGTCTCGTCGTCCAGCTCGACGAGCCGCCAGCGGCGCAGCGGCGCGACGGGCGTGAGCGCGCTCCAGTGCGGCTCGCCGAGCGCGGCGAGTGCGAGCGAGAAGGTCGGGTGCGCGCGGTCCGGGTCGCCGCATGCGGCGGCGCAGCGGCCGGCGGTGGTGGGGTCCAGCTCCGCGGCGGCGGCGAGCAGAATCACTTCGCGCTCGAAGGGGCTGAGCCCGAAGCAGGCGACGAGTGCATCGAGAGCGGCGGGCCCGGCCGCGCCGGGCTCCGCTGCGCGGGGGGCGGCGAGTGCTGGGGTGGTGTCCGGGGCGTGCACCGCGTCCCCTGCGCGGGATCCGGCCGGTCCGCCGGGGCCCTCGGCCGGTCCGCCCTCGGCTGGTCCACCGGGCCGGTCGTGGTCGGGGTCGTGGTCTGCACCGGGCGCCTGGGGATTCCCCGTCGCCATCGCGGTGCCCGTGCCCTCGCGGCCGTCGAGCGGAGAGGCAATCCCCGGCTCGTCGGGGTCCGTTCCCTGGCTTCCAGGTCGGGCCGTGCCCTCGGCGCGCCCCGTATCGGGAGTGACAGCCGCGGAGTCGCTCGCGCGCGCAGACCTCCGTCCGGCGATGCCATCCGCCGCCGACCGATGACCGCTCGGTGCGACGGCGGAGGAATTGCCCACGCGTCCGCCGACCGTGCCCGCGGGCCGGACGGCGCGCGCAGCTTGCCCCGGCTCGGCGACGCCTGCGGTCGGTCCATGGGGCGGGCTGTTGTGGTCGGCCCCTGCGGGGTCATCCGGCGGCGGGCGCTCGCCGCTCGCGGCAGCGGACCTGGCGCGGGCGTGGGCGCGCTGGACGCGTTGGGCGTGGGTGTCGAGGCGGGCGAGGACGGAGCGGATGGCCATGGCGAGTGCCTGGCCGTCCGTACCCTCCCGGACCGTCCCGTCGATCGTGTTCATGCCCTCGTCCACCCGCGTCTTCCCCACCGGCCTCAGCTCTCCTTGCCCTCGACGCCCTCGACGCCCCCGGTGCTGTCCGCGGGCGCGCCGCCCGAGCGGCCGCCGCGGCGCGACGGCGTGCCGGACGCCTTGCGCGTACGTGCGGGCGCCGCAGCCGGCTTGGCGGCGCTCTTGGACGCGGCCTTCTTGGCGGTACGGCCCGTGGTTGCGGGCGCATCCCCGCCGGAACCGGCTGCCGCGCCGCCGCGGCGGGACTGGCCCGCTGCAGGCGCAGGGGAGGCAGCGTCCTCGGTGGAGCCGCCGTCGGCTGCCGTACGCAAGCCCCCGGCAGCGGCTCCGCCCGCCGGGCGGCCGTCGGTGTCCGCGGGGGCCGCTGTGTCCTCAGCGGCGGCGACGGACGCAGAGCCGCCCGCCCGGGGGGAAGCGCTTCGCCCGCGGCTTGTGGCCGTACCGGCAGCAGCGCCGCGGGCCGACGAGCCGCGCGTGGCCGCGGCGGAGCCCGCTGCGCGCGTCTCCGCGGGCTTCGAGGAGCCCGCGGGCCCGCCCACCGGTGCGGCCACGCCGTCGCCGCCGCCGGTCACCGGCGGCTCCGGCGCACCCGGGGCGCCGAACGGCAGCACCCGCACCGTGCGGGTCTCCACCGGCTTCGCCGGAACCGGCTTTTCACGGCCCTCGATGAGGACCAGCGACGCCTGGTAGACCACCGACAGCGAGTACGGCGTCTGGTGGAGCATCCCCCAGAGCTTGGAGGTCTCGTCGACGTCCATCACCGCCGGCGTGAAGCGCACCTTCTGAACGGACTCGGCCAGGTCGCTGCCCGCCAGATACGGCCGCTCGGCGGCCGTCTCCATCACGTCCTTCGGCAGCATGGGGATTTCGTGCAGCGTGCGCACCACGGAACCGATGAGCCGCTGGCCGACCAGCTCGGTCTCCTCCCCGTACGCGCTGATCACGTAATGCAGATCGAGCGCCGCGGCCGGGCGCTTGAGCAAGGTGCCGTCCGGTGCCCGGGTCACCAGGTCGTTGTTGCGCATCGAGGGGTTCGGGGTGACCTGGTAGAGGAAGACCGTGATGGTGGGCTCGGTGGGCGGATCTGCGTAGGGCTTGCGGGTCTCGACGGAGACCGCGATGTCGATCTCGGGTTGCAGATTGTTCTCGATCAGCAGCGCCAGGGCCTGGGTGACATGCGCGATGGCGAGTGCGTTGCTCATGAAGTCCGCCCCTTGTCCAGGCAGTTCGCGCGGTCGGTGCGGTTGACGCAGCTCATGCAGTAGATGCCGGTCATGACGTGAGTCCCTCAGCCCCTCTTCTCGCCGCGTGACAGGTAGTCCTCCAGGCTCAGCGCGGGCGCGGGCCGCCCCGCCCGGTCGCCCAGCGCCGGGCCCCCGCGGCCGCCGCCCTGCGCGCCCGCGGCGCTGACCTCGAGCCGCCCGATCTGGACGTGTACGACGCGCTCGGCGGCTGGCCGGGACCCGCGGCGCGCCGCCGCGGCCCGTGCGGCCCCCCGGGCCGCCGTCGCCGCATCCGCGCGCGGCCGCGCAGGCACGGCCGCGGCCGTGTGTGCTGCGCCGGGGCCGCGAGGGGTGGGCGCGGGCGCCGCGGTACGGGGCGCCCCGTCGGCGGCCACAGGCCCACCGGCCCGCCGCCCGGGGCGCGGTGCGTCCGGCGCGGCGGGGCGCGGCCCCGGCGTGACCGGTGCGGCGGGCCGCAGCAGCGGCGCCGCGGGGCGCGGGGTCTGGGCCCGTGGCTCCTCCGCGCCGCGCGGCGCGGCCTCGCTCCGTACGACGGTGCGGTGGTCGGTCCTGATCTCGCGCTCGTGCCGGATCAACTCGCCGGTGGGGCCGGCGGTCCGGGGCGCCGCGGGGAAGAGCGGCGCGGGCTCGTCCGGCTGGGGCGGCCCGGCCCGGAGCGCCTCCACCCGCTCGTACGGGCCCGGCAGCCGCGGCCGTACCCGCACCGCGGCGCGCGGCTGCGCCCCCGGCGCGGGGACGTGCCGCGCCAGCAGCCGGTCGAAGTAGTCGGGCACGTCAGGCATCTGCGCACAGCTCCAGGTAGTAACGGCGCCGCAGCGGGCTGAGCGCCAGGATCTCCGGCTCGCTCCAGCCGTACGCGGTGGCGAGCAGGTGGACGTCGAGCAGCAGGTCGCGTGCCCAGGCGTCCAGTTCGGTCCACAGGTAGGAGGTGAGGTCCAGCTCGGCCGGGGTGGCCTCGCCGCACTCGGGGCAGGCGACGTTCAGGGTCAGCTCGGCGGCCGGGTCGGCCCGTTCCGCGGCCTCGGCGAGCCGCAGCTGCACGGCCTCGGGCAGGAGCGCGGGCAGCTCGGAAAGCCGGTCCGCGGGGACCGGCTCCCCGGCCCGTACGGCCGAGAGCGTGCAGCGCGCGAGCAGCGCCTGCCGGGCCGCAACCCGCGCGGCGCCGGCCGCATCCGCGCCGGCCGCAAGCCCGCGGGGCGTATCCCCGCCGACGGCATCCGCGCCCGCCGTACCCGAGTCGCCTGCCGCCCCGAGCCCTGTGCCTGCACCGCCGTCCGACCCAGCCGCCGCCTCATCAGCCGCCGCACCGGCGACCGTTCGGGCTGCCGCGCCGGCGGCCGCGGCAGCCGCCGCAGCCGCCGCGAGGTCGGCCACGGTGGGCAGCCGGAACTCGACCACCCAGCCGTCCGCCTCGACCCGCAGCGGACCTGCTGACCTCCGTGGCCGCTGGGCGAGTTCACCCGCGTCGAGGTCGAACTCCATGGCCTCGCCACACGCCCGGCACTCCACCAGCACCTGCATCCGGTCGCCGAACAGCGCCCGGCGCAGCGCCAGCAGATCCGCCTCCCGCTCGCCGACCGGCAGCGACAGCAGCTCGTCACCGCTGCTGTCCGGGCGGGCCGCCCGGTGCAGCAGCAGCGCGCGGTCGCCGTCGTGCCGGGCGGCAAGTCCCGCCTCCCAGGCGGCCAGCAGGTCCGTGGGCCCCGCAGGCCCCGCGGACACCGCAGGTCCCGCGGCTCCCGTGTGCGCCATCCCTCACCCGCCCCCGCTCAGGCGGGGTGCGTGAACGAGGGCTCGGTCGGCTCCGGCACCTCGTAGTCCCGCTCCCAGCCCTCGCACTCCAGCTTGAGGCTCTGGATCGCGACCGCGTTGGCGTTCGCGTCCAGCTCGCCCAGCACCTGGTACTCGCTCGGCCAGCTGCGGTAGAGCTTGTGCGAGACGGCGACCTGCCCGGCTTCGTTGAGGACCTGGATGATGATGTCCTTGCGGAAGTCGGCGAGCGAGACCTCGGAGCCGAGCCCGGCGCCGACCTGCCAGACCTTGTTGGCCCAGCGGTCGAACTCGGGGTCGTGGGTGACACCGCGCTCGAGCGTGATGCCCTCGAACTCGGAGCGGCCCGGCGACTTGCGCGGCGAACTGGGGTCGCCGCCGTGCCGGTGCTTGACCACCTCGGTGGTGCGCTTCAGCGGGCTGATCTTGCTGATGCCCGCAACCGTACGACCGTCCCAGCGGACCAGGAACTTGAAGTTCTTGTACGGGTCGAAGCGATGGGCGTTGATCTGAAACTCAGCCATCGGATTCCTTCGGTTCCTTCGGGTTCCTTCGAGTTCCTAGAGCTCGAACTGGCCGGCCATCTGCTGGAGCTTGACGATCACGAACTCCGCGGGCTTGACCGGCGCGATGCCGACCACGACGTTCACGACCCCGCGCTCGATGTCGGCGTCGGTCGTCGTGTCCTCGTCGCACTTCACGAAGTACGCCTCGCGCGGCGTGCCGCCCTTGAAGGCGCCCTGCCGGAAGAGCGTGTGCAGATACGACGAGACGTTGAGCCGGATCTGCTGCCACAGGTCCTCGTTGTTCGGCTCGAACACCACCCACTGCAGCCCGCGGTGGAGGCTCTCCTCGACGTGCAGCGCGAGCCGCCGCACCGGCACGTACTTCCACTCGCTGTCCAGTGCGTCCGAGCCCTCGAGGGTGCGGGCACCCCAGACGACCGGGCCCACGACGGGGAACGTGCGCAGCACGTTCACGCCCAGCGGGTTCAGCAGACCGTTCTCGCGGTCGGTCAGCCGTACGGTCAGCGAGCGCACCCCGGCCAGCTTGGCCTCGGTGCCCGCCGGTGCCTTCCAGACGCCGCGCTCGGCGTCCGTACGGGCGATGACCCCGGCGATGGCGCCGGACGGCGGGAAGGAGCGCAGCCTGCCGGTGAGCGGGTCGGTCAGCTGGATGTGCGGGAAGAACAGGCCCGCATGGTTGCTGCGCACCGGCTCGAAGGCGGAGAGCCCGGCCCGCGCGGTGTCGACGCTGACCCAGGTCGCGGGTGAGTCGACGAGCAGGAAGATCCGGCGCTGCTGGGCGAGCCGCTCGGCCGCCGAGATCACGGTGATCGCGTCCTCGGTGGACTCGTAGGCGGCCAGCTCGGGCAGCGAGAGCAGGTTGACGTCGTCGACGTCGCGCAGCGCCTGGATGCCGGTCTTGCGGGCCTCGCTGCCGATGAGGTCGCGCGGTCCCGGCGGGTCGCCGTCCTCGCCGCCGCACAGCGGGAAGACGGGCGGGTTGACGGACGCCTCCAGGCCCAGGTCGTTGGCGCACTCGCCGACGAAACGGACGACGTCCTCGGGGTCGGTGGACCCGGCGACGACCTGGATCCGCCGGCCGAAGGCGGTGACCTCGGCGCCCGCGAACGCCCGCTTGCCGGGGGCGTCGGGCAGGGCGCGGAGCTTGCGCTCGAGCAGCAGGGCCAGCTCGGTGACGGTCGTCGGGGCCTCGCCGTCCTGGGCCGGGTCGTAGAGCGTGAAGTCCCGCTCCACATCCCCGATCTTGACCGTGAGGTCGACGGCGAGGTCGGGCAGCTCGGCGGCGAACGGCTTGGAGACCGTGCCGGAGGGGTCCGGCCTGCCGTCGTCGCCGACGAGCCCGACCCGGATGAGCGAGGAGCCCGCGTTGACCACGGTCTCCACGAAGCGGCCGTGGCCGGGGGTGACGGACAGGCCCGTGAAGGTCTCGCGGGCGCCGCCGCGGGCGTCGAAGACGTGGAGGTTGAAGGTTTCGTCAGGCTCCGGGGTGTCGTAGTCGACTGCCACCCGCAGGCCGTTGCCCCAGACACCGGGCTCCTTGGCGTGCACGGTCAGCACCGCACACTCGCTGCGGCCCTCGGTGGACTCGAGCGTGACCTCGGCCTCCTTGCCGGAACCGGCCGCGGCCACGCGGACGATCACCGCGACCGAGCCGCCGTTGCCGAAGAACTGGTGGACGGCGTAGCTGACCGCGCTCTGCGAGCTCAAGGACCCGAAACGGCGCTCGAAGTCGGCGAAGCTGGTGACCCGCACGGGGTGGTTGAGCGGACCGCGACGGGTGTGTCCCACGAACGCCGTGACCGAGGTGGTGACCGCGGCGATGGTACGGACGCTGCTGGGAAGTTCCTCGATGTATACGCCGGGATAGCCCGTTTGCACCGGCATTCCCCTCCATTCCCTTCGCGCACCAAGAGATGAGGAGAGGAAGTGAAGGAATTGCGTGTGCATGGCGCGCAGGTGCACACTTCTCCAACAGTTTCCCCCGTCGCACACCCCCGTGCGATATCGGTATCGCAGGACCTCAACGCGCTTGCGTGTGGCTCCTGTTGATGAGTGCCTCCTGGAGTCTCGGCTGCGCCGAAGGCCCTTGTCAAATGGGTTTTCCGGTCACGTCTACAGCGCCGTGGCGCGAGATCGATAAGCCCGGTTTTGTGTGATCAAAGACGTTTGCGCTGGCGAAATATGGCATTTCGTTTGACGCCGTTCAGCCGGGCGGGCGGTTTCCGCCGATGGAAACAAGTCGAATGCGTGAAAGCCCCGGCGCGCCGGTTTGCGGCCCGCCTCAGGTCCCGAAGGCGAGCAATGGCTGAGTAATGGCCGAGTCATGGCGTTTGCCCGCGCTTCGTAAGGGTTGGCGCCTCGGCGGCAGGGTTCGTCTCGCCATGTGGCCACCCTGCGGCCACCATGTGACCACCATCACCGCTCACATGTGACCTGTGATTTAGGGACCCACGTCCTACGGGGCTAATCTGCGAGACGGACATGCCGCGTACCCGGCCAACGTGTGTGCGCCTCCGTTGTGACCGCGTCGTCACGCTGCCCGTAGCGGCACGCCCACGCAGACAACGAACCGCATCACCACGACAGCGGTATTCAAGACGCAAGGGACGGACGCGCGTGGACCTGTTCGAGTACCAGGCGAGGGACCTCTTCGCCAAGCACGGTGTACCGGTGCTGGCCGGTGAAGTCATCGATACGCCTGAGGCGGCGCGCGAGGCGACCGAGCGTCTCGGCGGCCGTGCCGTCGTCAAGGCCCAGGTCAAAACGGGTGGCCGCGGAAAGGCCGGCGGCGTGAAGCTGGCGTCCGACCCGGCCGACGCCGCTCTGAAGGCCGGCCAGATTCTGGGCATGGACATCAAGGGCCACACGGTCCACAAGGTCATGCTGGCCCCGACCGCGGACATCGCGGACGAGTACTACGTCTCCTTCCTCCTCGACCGCACCAACCGCACCTTCCTGGCCATGGCGTCGGTCGAGGGCGGCATGGACATCGAGGAGGTCGCGGCCACCAAGCCCGAGGCCCTGGCCAAGATCCCGGTGGACGCCGTCGAGGGCGTCACCCCGGAGAAGGCCGCCGAGATCGTCGCCGCGGCCAAGTTCCCGGCCGAGGTCGCCGACCAGGTGGCCGAGGTCCTCCAGCTGCTCTGGAAGGCCTTCATCGCCGAGGACGCGCTCCTCGTCGAGGTCAACCCGCTCATCAAGTCCGGCGAGGGCAAGATCATCGCCCTGGACGCCAAGGTGACGCTGGACGCCAACGCCGAGTTCCGCCAGCCGCACCACGCGGCCCTGGAGGACAAGCTCTCCGCCAACCCGCTCGAGGCGGCGGCCAAGGCCAAGAACCTCAACTACGTCAAGCTCGACGGCGAGGTCGGCATCATCGGCAACGGCGCGGGTCTGGTCATGTCGACCCTCGATGTCGTCGCGTACGCGGGCGAGGAGCACGGCAACGTGAAGCCCGCCAACTTCCTCGACATCGGCGGCGGCGCCTCCGCCGAGGTGATGGCCAACGGCCTCGAGATCATCCTCGGCGACCCGGACGTCAAGTCCGTCTTCGTCAACGTCTTCGGCGGCATCACCGCCTGCGACGCGGTCGCCAACGGCATCGTCCAGGCCCTGGAGCTCCTGAAGTCCAAGGGCGAGGACGTCACCAAGCCGCTGGTCGTGCGCCTCGACGGCAACAACGCGGAGGTCGGCCGCAAGATCCTGACCGACGCCAACCACCCGCTCGTACAGCAGGTGGACACCATGGACGGGGCGGCCGAGCGCGCCGCCGAGCTGGCTGCTGCCAAGTAAGAAGGACGAGGACACCGACAACCATGGCTATCTTCCTCACCAAGGAAAGCAAGGTCATCGTCCAGGGCATGACCGGCTCCGAGGGCCAGAAGCACACCCGGCGGATGCTCGCCTCCGGCACCAACATCGTCGGCGGCGTGAACCCGCGCAAGGCCGGTACGAGCGTCGACTTCGACGGCACCGAGATCCCGGTCTTCGGCACCGTCGCCGAGGCCATCGACAAGACCGGCGCGGACGTCACGGTCATCTTCGTCCCGGAGAAGTTCACCAAGGACGCGGTCATCGAGGCGATCGACGCCGAGATCCCGCTGGCCGTCGTGATCACCGAGGGCATCGCGGTCCACGACACCGCCGCCTTCTGGTCGCACGCCCAGACCAAGGGCAACAAGACCCGCATCATCGGCCCGAACTGCCCCGGCCTGATCACGCCCGGTGCGTCCAACGCGGGCATCATCCCGGCCGACATCACCAAGCCCGGCCGCATCGGTCTCGTGTCCAAGTCCGGCACGCTGACCTACCAGATGATGTACGAGCTGCGCGACATCGGCTTCTCCACCTGCGTCGGCATCGGCGGTGACCCGATCATCGGCACCACCCACATCGACGCCCTGGCCGCCTTCGAGGCCGACCCCGAGACCGACCTGATCGTGATGATCGGCGAGATCGGCGGCGACGCCGAGGAGCGGGCCGCGGACTTCATCAAGGCCAACGTCACCAAGCCGGTCGTCGGCTACGTCGCGGGCTTCACCGCGCCCGAGGGCAAGACCATGGGCCACGCAGGCGCCATCGTCTCCGGCTCCTCCGGCACCGCCCAGGCGAAGAAGGAGGCGCTGGAGGCCGCGGGCGTGAAGGTCGGCAAGACCCCGTCCGAGACGGCCCGGCTCGCGCGGGCTGCGCTCGCCGGCTGAGCGCGGCTGAACGCTCGAGCGGCTGAACGCTCGAGCGACTGAACGCTCGAGCGGCTGAGCCTGCGGCTCGGCACAGCAAGCAGGAAGGGGCGTGGGCCCGGACCGAGA
>NZ_JBQQBY010000040.1:0-75859 GCF_052246385.1 Streptomyces sp. 8N616
CCCTTTATGTGGGGGCTGCGCCCCGACACCCCTGGGGGCTGTGCTCCGGAACCTCGCCGGGCTGGACCGATCCTTGGGGGACCGGAGGTGATTCCGCCCCCGGGGGGCGGGCCGGGGCGTTGTAGTGGGGCCGCGGCTCTCCAGGGCCCCGTGGGCGGAGTCCGGGTCGGGTGGGGCGGGCTTCCCGGTTCGGCCGGAGTCCGCGCTGACCGGTGCGCGCCCCGAGTCCGAGGGCGCCCCGGGGCCGGGGCGGGGGTGGATTAGAAGAAGGTGCGGATGAAGTCCGTGACCGTGGCTTCGGTTGTGGTCAGGGGGATCAGTTGCCACTTGTCGAAGGACGTGCAGGGGTGGGAGAGGCCGAGGCCTACCCAGTCGCCGACCTCCAGGTCCGCGTCGTTCGCGACCTTCAGCCACGTGTGCTGGTCGGAGAGCGCCGAGACCGTGATGCCCGTCGCGGGGCGGATCGCGCCGTCGCGGGCGGAGCGGACGAGTTGCGGCTCCGGGAGGTCCAGGTCGTAGGCCGCGTCCCGCTTGCCCGCGTTCAGGAAGGCCTGGCCCGGTTCGGGGCGGGAGACGACCTGGGCCCAGAGTCGGAATGCGGGCCGCAGCGCTCCCTCCTCCGGCACCCGGTTGAAGGGCGTGAGATGGCGGTAGTGGCCGTCGTCGTGGGAGACGTAGGCGCCGGAGCGCAGGAGCTTGAGGACGGGGCGGGAGAGTTCCGGGACTGCCGCGAAGACGTCCGCCACCGCGTCGAACCACGCGCTGCCGCCCGCGCTCAGCACGATCTCGCCGACGTCCGCGCCGAAGCGCCCCGCCTTGTCGAAGTCGGCGGCGAGCGCGACCAGGCGGCGCAGCCAGGCCCGTACGCGTTCGCCGTCCGCCTGCGGGACTTCGCCCTCGTAGCCCGCCACGCCGACGAGGCGCAGTGTCGGGACGCCCGCGACCGCGTCGGCGACCGCGGCGCAGTCGGCCTCCGTACGGGCGCCCGTACGCGCTCCCGCCCCCGCGCCCAGCTCGACCACCACGTCCACCGGCCGCCGCCCCCCGCGCTCCCGCAGCGCCTCGTCCATCAGCGCGACCCCGCGAACCGAATCCACGTAACAGATGAAGTGGAACTCCGGGTCGGCGTCGAGCTCGGAGGCGAGCCAGTGCAGCGCGGCCGCGTCGACCAGCTCGTTGGCGAGGAAGATCCGCTGGATGCCGAAGGCGCGGTAGACGCGGACCTGGTGCGGCACCGCGGCCGTGATGCCCCAGGCGCCGCGCGCGAGTTGGCGCTCGAACAGCTGCGGGGACATGGAGGTCTTGCCGTGCGGCGCGAAGGCGAGCCCGTGCGCCGCCGCGTAACGCTCCATCAGGGCGAGGTTGTGCTCCACGGCCTCGGCCGACAGGGCGAGCACCGGGGTGGTGAAGCCACCGGTGAAGAGGTTGCGGCGCTCGGCGGCGAGCTCGCCGACGGTGAGCCCTTCCGCGTCGGGCGGAAGCGCCTTGAAGCGGTGGTCGATCCGTTCACGTGAGAGTCGTCCTGCGGCGCTGTCGGCGGCCATCGAGCCTCCTCCGGGACGGGCGTTGCAATATATGCAACTACCATTGCGTATGTCGCTGGCTGCTGTCTAACATCCACGCAACCACCGGGTCAATGGTGGGCGACGCCACCGGCGAGAGCCCCCTGCGAACCGCTGAGAGCCCGCTGAGAAGCCGCTGAGAACGCGCTGAGAACGCGCTGAGCCGCCGATCAGAGCCGATGACAGCCGCAAGGAGTGCCGAGGACCGTGACCGCACAGCCGAACGCCGACGTCGTCTGCCTGGGTGAGTCCATGGTCACTTTCGTGCCCTCGCGACCGGGCCGCCTCGCCGACGTTCCCGCCTTCGAACGCGGAATCGGCGGAGCGGAGTCGAACGTCGCCTGCTGCCTCGCCCGCGCCGGGCACGCCACGCGCTGGGTCAGCCGGGTCGGGGCCGACGGATTCGGTGAGCATCTGGTGGCGGCGATCGCCGCACACGGCGTCGACACCTCGGCCGTCCGGCGCGACCCGCACCGTCCCACTGGCATCTACTTCCGCACCGCCGGCGAGCGCGCGACCACGACGGACGGCACCACGGACGGCACCACGGACGGCGCCGCGGACTCCGCTTCGGGCGGTACGGACCCGCGCCGCGAACACGCCGAGGTCGTCTACTACCGGGCCGGGTCCGCCGCCTCCGTGATGTCGCCCGGGCTCATGGACGGCCGCGCCCTGTGGAGCACCCGCATCCTCCATGTCACCGGGATCACCGCGGCCCTCTCCGACAGCTGCCTCGAGCTCACACGGATGCTCACCACCCGTATCCCCGCCCGCCCCCTCGTCTCCTTCGACGTCAACTACCGCGTCGGCCTCTGGCGGGACCAGGGAGAGGTCCAGGGGCGGGACCGGGGAGAGAGCGCGGGCTCCGCCGTCCTCCTCGACCTGGCCCGCGGCAGCGACATCGTCTTCGTCGGCGAGGACGAGGCCGAGGCCGCCTGGAACCTGCGCGGCCCGGAAGCCGTACGGGACGCGCTCCCCGAGCCCGAGATCCTCGTCGTCAAGGAGGGCGGCCACGGCGCCACCGCGTACGCCCGCCAGGCGGACGGCACCGACACCATCACCTTCGAACCGGCCCTGGACGTCGACGTCGTCGCCCACGTCGGCGCGGGCGATGCCTTCGCCGCCGGCTTCCTCTCCGGCACGCTGCGCGGCCTGCCCACGGCGGCCCGGCTCCGCCACGGCCACCTCATGGCAGCCGCGGCCCTCACCGTCCCCGGCGACCTCGGCGTGCCGCCCGCCCGGAGCCACGCCGACCGCCTGGCCGCCCTCGACCCCGCGCAGTGGGAGACACTGCGTCTCGGCCCCGGCTGGACGACCGGCGACACGACCGGCGACACGGCCGGCGATACGAACGGCGACCCGGCCGGCGACGGGGCGGGCACCGAACGGGTGGAGGTACGTACGTCATGAGTCAGACCGTCGATCGGGCGCTGAGCATCCTGCCGCTGCTGGCGGAGGGGCCCGCCAACCTGGAGCAGGTGGCGCAGCGCCTCGGCGTCCACAAGTCGACCGCGCTGCGCCT
The DNA here is from genome assembly GCF_052246385.1 of Streptomyces sp. 8N616. NCBI lineage: Bacteria > Bacillati > Actinomycetota > Actinomycetes > Kitasatosporales > Streptomycetaceae > Streptomyces > Streptomyces sp. 8N616. Next base: position 3,085 of record NZ_JBQQBY010000040.1, read on the forward strand.
GCTGCGCACCCTGCACGAGCACGGCATCGTCTACCGCCAGCAGGACCAGCGCTACCGGCTCGGGGCGCGCCTCTTCGCGCTCGCACAGGAAGCCGTGGAGAACCTCGACATCCGCGAGATCGCCCACCCCCACCTCGTGGAGCTCAACGAGAAGTGCGGGCACACCGTCCACCTCGCCGTGTACGAGGAGAACGAGGTCCTCTACATCGACAAGGTCGAGAGCCGGTACCCGGTCCGCATGTACTCCCGGATCGGCAAGCCCGTCGCGATAACCGTCGCCGCGGTCGCGAAGCTGCTGCTCGCCGACCTGCCGGAGCCGGAGCGGCGTGCGCTCGCCGAGAAGCTCGACTACCCCATGTACACGGCCCGTTCGACGCCGAACGCCACCGCCTTCCTGAAGGAGCTGGCCGCCGTACGCGAACAGGGCTGGGCCACCGACCTCGGCGGCCACGAGGAGTCCATCAACTGCGTGGGGGCTCCCATCCGCGGTGCGGACGGGCGGGTCGTCGCCGCGTGCTCCGTCTCCGCCCCGAACGTCGTCGTCACCGGCGACGAACTGCTCAAACTGCGCCCGCTGGTGCGCCGTACCGCTGACGCCATCAGCCGCGAGTACTCCGGCAAGACCCCCTAACACCACCCCGTAAGACCAGCTAGAGCCCGTAAGACCCCGTAGGACCGTGTGAGCCCCCCTGAAGGAAGCAGCCTCATGAGCGACAAGCTTCAGAAGACCGCGATCACCCCGGCCACCCACACCACCCCGCCGGCCAAGTTCTCGCACGGCGTCAGGAAGGGCAACATCCTTCAGGTCGCGGGACAGGTCGGCTTCGGCCCCGCGGGGCCCGGCGTGACACCCGCCCCCGTCGGCCCCGGCCTGCGCGAGCAGACGCAGCAGACCCTGCGCAATGTGGAGGCCGTCCTCGTGGAGGGCGGCGCGAGCTGGGAGGACGTGGTGATGATCCGCGTCTACCTCACCGACACGGCCCACTACGTCGAATTCAACGCCCTCTACAACGAGTTCTTCGCCAACCTGAAGGAAGTCCCGGCCGCCCGCACCACCGTGTACGTCGGCCTGCCCGCGGGGCTGCTCGTCGAGATCGACGCGCTCGCCGTCCTCGGCTGAGGCCGCCGCCTACCGCCTACCGCCTACCGCCTACCGCCTACCGCCCGCCGCCTACCGCCCGCCGCCAACCTCCCGCGGCGACCGGCGTTGCCCGGGGCCGCCCACCGCTCGCCCGCACTCACCGCTCACCGCACCCACCGCCGTACCGCCCACCCCCCACGGCACGGCGCCCTTCCCCCACCGGCGCCGTGCCGCGATCCGCCCTGCCTGGAAACCCCTTGCCAGAAACCGGAGTCCCCCTATGCCGCTCGCCGCCCCACCCACGCCCCCGCCACCACCTCACACCGGTGGCCTGCTCGCGCTGATACCCGGCACCGGCGGTCTGCTGACCGTCGCGGCCCTCGGCATCGCGCTGCTCCTCATCCTCATCATCAAGGTCCGGCTGCAGCCCTTCGTCGCGCTGCTCGCCGTCTCCATAGCCGTCGGCCTGGGCGCCGGGCTCTCCGTCACCGAACTCTTCGGCACCGTCCAGAAGTCCGACGCCGTATCCCTCATCGAGACCGGCATGGGCGGCATCCTCGGCCATGTCGCGATCATCATCGGGCTCGGCACCATGCTCGGCGCGATCCTCGAAGTCTCGGGCGGGGCCGAGGTCCTGTCCTCCCGCCTGCTGAACCTCTTCGGCGAGAAGCGCGCCCCGCTCGCGATGGGCCTGACCGGCCTGATCTTCGGTATCCCGGTCTTCTTCGACGTCGGCATCTTCGTGCTCGCGCCGATCGTGTACGCGGCCGCCAAGCGCAGCGGCAAATCGATCCTGCTGTACTGCATGCCGCTGCTCGCCGGCCTGTCGATGACCCACGCCTTCCTGCCGCCGCACCCCGGGCCCGTGGCCGCCGCGGGACTGCTCAAGGTCGACCTCGGCTGGGTCATCCTCATGGGCATCCTCGTCGGCATCCCTTCGGTGCTCGCGGCCTGGGTGTACGCGTCGTGGATCGGCAAGCGTCTCTTCGTCGCCGTACCGCAGGACATGGTCGAGGCCGCGGAGGAGGCCAAGGCGGCCGTGGCCGCCGAGCAGGCCGCGGCGGGCCGCAGGTCGCTGGGAGCCCCCATGCCGGAGGCCAGGAGCGAAGCCCCCGTCCCGCTGAGCACGGTCCTGCTGATCATCGGCACCCCGCTGGTGCTGATCCTCGCCGCGACCTTCTCCTCCATCGCGCTGGACCCGAGCACGGTGCGCAGCGTCATCGAGTTCTTCGGCAACCCGTTCGTGGCGCTGACCCTGGCGCTGCTCCTCGCGTACTACCTGCTGGGCATCAGGCGCGGCTGGTCGCGCAAGTCCCTGGAGAGGGTGTCCACGTCCTCGCTCAAGCCGGTCGGCAACATCCTGCTGGTCGTCGGGGCCGGCGGGGTCTTCGGCGCGGTCCTCAAGGGCAGCGGCGTCGCCCAGGCCCTCTCCGACACCTTCAACGACGTCGGCCTCCCGGTCATCGTGCTGGCCTGGCTGATCTCGGTCGTCCTGCGCGTGGCCCAGGGCTCCGCGACCGTTGCCATCGTCACCACGGCGGGCATCGTCCTGCCCCTGGTCGAGGGCGGCCACCACTCGCAGGCCTTCCTGGCCCTGATCATCATGGCCATCTCGGCGGGTTCGATCTTCGCCTCGCACGTCAACGACGGCGGGTTCTGGATCGTGGCGAAGTACTTCGGGATCTCCGTGCGGGACACGCTGAAGTCGTGGACGGTGCTGGAGACGGTCCTGTCGGTGGCGGGCTTCGCGGTCGCGGCCGCGCTCAGCCTGGTCGTTTAGCGGCGTATCTCGTACGCAGCCCAATGAGCGCCCCCGGACCGGCGATTGCGGTCCGGGGGCGCTGCGCGTGACGACGGTCGGGGCGGCGCTTGCCAGCATTCTGCTGATACGTCGTCCTGGCCGAGGGCTTCGAGGTGCCGCTGATCACGAGCGACGCCCGGATCGCACGCTCGGGCCGAGCCAAGTGCCCGGTCGAGGTCTTCAACGGCCCAGACCGTGAACTGAGGCGTTGGCTGAGGCGTCGGCGCCGGCGCCCTCCGGCGGAGGCCGGAGGGCGACCTGCTGAAGTCAGCCGCTGCTGCAGTACTGCTCCTCCTTGCCTATGGAGCGGTACATGCAGTCCGCGTTCTCCAGCAGCTGGAGCACCGCGTCCCGGTTGCGCTCCGTCTCGCGGCCGATCACCTCGTCGGGCGGGTAGAAGCCGCCGCTCCCGCTGTCCGACGGGTACATCTCGAAGGTGTAGGCGAAGATCTTCTGGTCGCCCCACAGCCAGTCGTCGATCGTGCCGTCCGTGATGTAGAGGTCGCTCGACTGCTCGGGCGTGTAGCCGTTGCTGTCGGCCATGCTCTTGCCGACGGCCGCGAACGCGTCGTGGTCGTCCTGTGTGAGGCCGGGCGCGGTGTCGTCGTAGGTCCAGCCGAACGGCCAGAGCACCAGCTCGCTGTACGTGTGGAAGTCGATCGCGGCCTTGATCTGCTGCTTGCCGCCGACGACCCGGCCGCGGACGAAGTCCGAGACCACCTTCACCTCGGGCGAGGACTCCGCGGACGCACCGCGGTAGGTCTCCGAGCCCGGGCTGCCGGAGGAGCCGCCGCAGCAGCCCCACTTGTAGTCCCAGTTGCGGTTCTCGTCCGTGCCGACCTGCGAGGAGCCGGAGTTGGGCTGCCGGTTCTTGCGCCAGCTGCGGTACGAGCCGGTGGCGATGTCGTACTCGCCGCCGTCCGGGTTCAGGTCCGGGATGATCCAGATCTCCCTGCCGTTGACGGCGTTCGTGATCCGGGAGTCGTTCCCGTAGTCCTCGCCGAACTCGCGCAGCAGATACAGCGCCATCTCGACGGTGAGGTGTTCGCGCGCGTGCTGATGGTGGGTGAAGAGCACTTCGGGCTCGTCCTCGTCCGTGCCGACGTTGTCGCTGATCTTGACGGCGACGATGTCACGGCCCTCGTGGGACTTGCCGATGACCTTCTTGCTCATGATGTCGGGGTACTTGGCGACCTTGTCGTTGATGTCCGCCATGGCCTCGGCGTAGTTGTGGTAACCGGAGTCCCCGGACGGGAAGTCGAACGGCTTGGCCGCCAGGCCGTTCGTACGGTCCGGGGGCGCGGGCAGCGCATGCAGCCGGTAGCCGAGCCTGCGCAGCTTCTTCGCCTGTGCGGTGTCGGCGGTGACGACGACGGAGTGCTCGTCCGCCTCGTCGATGCTGACGCCGGTCCTGGCGAGCGCGGTGCGCTGTGCGGGGGTGGCGGGGCCGTGGATCTCGTACTGCCGCAGGTTCTCGTGGGCGGCCGAAGCCGCTTGGGAGGGGGATGGGTCATCGGCCTGGGCCGTGATGGGCGCGGCCAGGGCGAGCGTGAGGAGCGCGGCGAGGGCGGTGCCCTTTCTGCCGCGTATGGGAAGTCGCATGGAGTCTCCTGGGTGTCCAGTGTGGGGGGTGCTCAAGGCGACTGGCTGGTGCGGGTGTTCGGGTTCATGTTCGAGATCTGACATGGAGCGGTCAAGAGCACGCGCGGTTGTTCTGATGAGCTGTTGCGTCCACAATGCGCATGACATAGCCGAAAGTTGTTCGGTATACGGAGAGGACCCCCCACATGAACAAGCCTCTCGTCGGTGCGCTCACGGCCCTGGTTCTGGCCGTCGGCGCGGCTCCGGCAGGAGCGGCGACGACCGCGCCCGAGAAGCCCGCGAAGCCGCAACAGAAGGTCCAGGCCGTCGACTTCGCAGGAACGGTGGCACTCAGCAACTGCTCGGGCTCGGTGGTGCGTACGCCCGGCTCCGACGCCCAGGATCCGGCCCTCGTGATGTCGAACGGCCACTGTCTGGAGAGCGGCATGCCCGGCGCCGGAGAGGTCGTCGTCGACAAGCCGTCCAACCGCACCTTCGAACTCCTCGACGGGGAGGGCTCGGAGGTCGCCACCCTCCGCGCCACCAAGATCTCCTACGCGACGATGACCGACACGGACGTCTCACTCTACGAACTGGACACCACCTACGCGGAGATCGAGTCCTCCTACGGGATCCGGGCCCTGGAGCTCTCGGCGGACCACCCGCAGCAGGGCACCGCGATCAGCGTGGTCTCCGGCTACTGGAAGCGCATCTACAGCTGCGAGATCGACGGCTTCGCCTACCGGCTGCGCGAGGGCGACTGGACCTGGAAGGACTCGGTCCGCTACACCCCCGCCTGCGACACCATCGGTGGCACGTCCGGCTCGCCCGTCGTCGACACCGCGAGCGGCAAGGTCGTCGCCGTGAACAACACGGGCAACGAGGACGGCGGCGAGTGCACGGTCAACAACCCCTGTGAGGTGGACGAGAACGGGAAGGTGACCGTGCGGCAGGGCATCAACTACGCCCAGCAGACGTACGGGATAACCAAGTGCATCGGCGTCGGCAACAAGGTCGACCTCGGCCTTCCGGAATGTGAACTGCCCAAGCCGCAGCAGTAGTCGGCACATCAGGCTGTCAACCGCCCTGTGGACCACACCGTGGTCCACAGGGCACAAGCCGGTCCCGTCGGGCGGTGATCGCTGATTGGTACGCTGCCGGGGATGGCGGGTGCGAAGGAACCGGGATCGGGACCGGGGGAGTACGGCGGGCCGTACGGGCAGGCGGATCCCAGTGCGCACCAGCTGCGGCTGTTTCTGGCGCTGGTGGACGAGCTGCACTTCGGGCGGGCCGCGAAGCGGGTGTTCATGACGCAGCCCGCGTTCAGCCAGCAGATCCGGTCCCTGGAGCGCCGCCTGGGCCTCGAGTTGGTGGACCGTACGACCCGCCGGGTGGCTCTCACGGCCTCCGGCCGGGCCCTGTTACCCGAGGCGCGCGCGATGGTGGAGGCCGCCGACCGGCTGCGGCAGACCGCCGAGCAAGAGGCGCACGCGGTGTCCGGGTGCGTGGTGATCGGCTCCCTGGAGGCCGTGACCGCGATGCCCCCGATACCGGAGGTGCTGGAGCAACTGCGTTCCCGCTGCCCGCACATGGACATCCAGGTCCTCAGGACGGGCTTCGCCGACTTCGCGGACGCGCTCCTCCAGGGAGAGGTCGACGCCTCGTTCGTCTTCCTGCCGGTGCCGGAGGGGATCCAGGTCCAGACCCTGGACAGCGGTCCGCGGTGTGCCGTGATGGCCGCCCACGATCCTCTCGCCTCCCGGGGACCGCTGACCCTGGATCAGTTGTCGGACCGGACGTTCATCGGCTGGTCCCCGAGGATTCCCAAGGTGTGGCGGGACTTCTGGTCGGCCGACCCGCGCCCGGACGGCAGCCCGGTGCGCTACAGCCCCCACGCGGTGACGGACTACGAGAGCGCGCTGTCGGTCATCGCCCTGGGCGAGGGGATCGAGTTCCCGCCGGACAGCGCGCGCCGGCTGTACCCGCGCCCCGGCGTCTCGTACGTCGACGTCTCCGGCCTGCCCCCGTGGACGACGGCCCTGGCGTGGCTGCCGAAGAACCGCGACAAGCCCTTCGTGGCGGCGCTGCGCCAGGCGGTACGGACGGTGTTGCGCCGGCGGGGCGTCACCGTCGCCGTTCCAGGAAGGTGAGCGGGGCCCGGTCGGCCTAGTCGAGCGGCCAGGGGAACCGGAGCCGGCGCAGGCCGTAGAGGGCCGCTCCCGCTGCCAGCACCGCCGCCCCCGCGACGACCGACGACAGCGGAAGCGTGCATGCCAGGAGCACGCAGCCGCACAGCCCCGCGGCCGGTACGGCGCGCGGAGGTCGTCCCTCCTCCCGGGTCAGCGTCCAGGCCGAGGCGTTCGCGATCGCGTAGTACAGGAGCACCCCGAAGGACGAGAAGCCGATCGCTCCGCGTACGTCGGCGGTCGCGGCGACCACGGCGACGACCGCCCCCACGGCCAGCTCCGCCCGGTGCGGGACGCCGAAGCGCGGGTGGACCGCCGACAGGGCGTACGGCAGGTGCCGGTCCCGGGCCATCGCGAGCGTCGTGCGCGAGACCCCGAGGATCAGCGCGAGCAGCGAGCCGAGCGCCGCGACTGCGGCACCGGCCCGTACGACAGGAGTCAGTTCCGGCACGCCCGCGGCCCGTACGGCGTCGGCGAGCGGCGCGCTCGCCTCCGCCAGGCTCTGCGGGCCCAGCACGCCGAGCACGGCCGCGGCCACGCCCGCGTACACCACCAGGGCGATGCCCAGCGCGACCGCGATCGCGCGCGGAATGGTGCGTGCCGGGTCGCGAACCTCCTCGCCGAGCGTGGCGATGCGTGCGTACCCGGCGAAGGCGAAGAACAGCAGGCCCGCGGCCTGGAGGACCCCGCCGGCCGTGGCGTCGGCGCCGAGTTCGAGCCGCGCGGCCTGCGCCGTCCCGCCGGTGAGGCACACCGTGACGACCGCGGCGAGCACCGCCAGCACGACGGCGACGATCACGCGGGTGAGCCAGGCGGCCTTCTGCACGCCCGCGTAGTTGACGGCCGTCAGGGCGACCACGGCGGCGACCGCCACCGCGTGCGCCTGCCCCGGCCACACGTACGCGCCCACGGTCAGCGCCATCGCCGCGCACGAGGCCGTCTTGCCGACCACGAACGCCCAGCCCGCGAGATACCCCCACAGCTCGCCGAGCCGCTCGCGCCCGTAGACGTACGTGCCGCCGGACGCCGGGTAGCGGGCGGCGAGCCGCGCGGAGGACGTGGCGTTGCAGTACGCGACGGCGGCGGCGACCGCGAGCGCGGGCAGCAGCCCGGAACCGGCCGCCCCGGCGGCGGGGGCGAGCGCGGCGAAGATCCCGGCGCCGACCATCGAGCCGAGGCCGATGACGACGGCATCGGTGAGACCGAGCCGCCGTCGCAGCTCGGAGGCTTCCGCGGGTGTGCTGTTCACGGGGGCAGACGCTACCGGGTGCGGGTGACGGTCGACCGCCGCAGTGCGGCGACAGGCGACAGGGAACAGGGAACAGGGGACAGGGGACAGGGGACAGGGGACAGGGACAGGGGCCGCATCCGGCGGGCGGGCCGCCGCCGTGCGGTGACGGCGACGGCCCTGCGTGGGGGGTGGGTCCGGTAGATCCCCTGGTTGGGCCGGGTGCTCGGTTACGGGAGGCCGTGGACGTGCGGGCCGACCGTCTTGGACCAGTTGCTGCCGTTGCTGGCGTCCCAGTTCGTGGACCAGGTCATCGCGCCCCGGATGCCGGGGTAGGTCTTGTCCGGCTTGAAGCTGCCGCAGCCGCTGCCCTTGGCGAGACAGTCGAGGGCGGCGTTGACGACGCTCGGCTCGACGTATCCGCTGCCCGCGCCGCTGGTGGAGGCCGGGACGCCGATGCCGACCTGGGACGGGTCGAGGCCGTTCTCCAGCTGGATACAGGCGAGGGCGGTGAGGAAGTCGACCGAGCCCTGGCTGTAGACCTTGCCGTCGCAGCCGTTCATGGAACCGCTGTTGTAGTACTGCATGTTGACGACGGTGAGGAAGTCCTTGATGGCCAGCGCCGTCTTGAAGTACTCGCGGTCGGGCGACTGCATGTCGATGGTCTGCGGGGCCATGGTCACGACGACGTCGCTGTGCTTGGCGTGGACGGCCTTCAGCGCCTGTGTCATGTAGGTGGAGTTGAGGCCGTTCTCGAGGTCGATGTCGACGCCGTTGAAGCCGTACTCGTCCATCAGGCCGGAGATGGAGTTGGCGAAGTTGTCGGCGGAGGTGGAGTCGTTGACGGAGACCGCGCCCTTCTCGCCGCCGACGGAGATGATGACGGACTTGCCCGCGTCCTGCTTGGAGGCGATATCGGCCTTGAACTCGTCCTCGGAGCCGTAGCCGACTGCCGGGTCGAGTTTGAAGTCGACCTGGCCGGGGGTACCGGTCGCGTCGGCGAAGGCGACCGCGATGATGTCGTACTCGTCCTGGACGTCCTTCAGCTTCTGGACGGTGGCGCCGTTGTTGAAGTTCTGCCAGTAGCCCGTGACGGCGTGCTTGGGGACGGCGGCCGTTCCGGCGGCGGTCTCGGCCGCCTCCTCGGACGCGTTGGCGGTCCCGAGGCCGATCAGCCCGCCTGCCGCGATCGCGACCGCGGCGAGCCCGCCGACCAGCCGCGACCTCTTCTTGGGCATCCGGTGTGTGCGTGCGCGTTCCACGACTTCCTCCGGTGTGGGGGGGGGGAGTTGGGGGAGTGATACGTGGGTGAACGCTGGGGCCCCTGCGCTGTTGCCGTACAACGTGGTCCAGACCAATGCTCTTGTCAACCCCTGACGCGGTATTACGCGGTGAACCGGCGCATCGTTGTTCAGCAGGCTGTTCCGTTCACCCTGAGCGCATCGGTGGCGGGGCCTACCATCGAAGTGCAGCCACTGAGCCCGAGCCATCCACCGAGGTGATCGTGAGCAACTGGGCCGACCTGACAAACGGCAAGCGCATCAAGCACCTACGGGGCTCCGATCTGACTCAGCAGCGCGGCCACGATTGATGCATGGTCAGCATCGAGAGCGGGCAGAGGCAGGGGCCAACTGCGATCCGTCGAACCGAGGGCGACCTCAGGCGGCGTCAGGCACTCGCGGACGCGGCAGCAGGCATCTCGCCGGGCGAGGCCGACGTACCGGCCGAGGCCGCGAAGATCGAGCGGTTCCGCTGTGTGATCTACCTGTGCGGCGCCCCCAACGCGGACATCGGGACGGCTCGCAAGGAGTGCACCGAGTACGCCGAGGCGTTCGGGTGGGAGATCACGGGCCTGATCGAGGACCGCGCGGGGTTATTGCCGCCAGACGGCCGCGAGGGGCTGAGGCAGGCTATCGACCGCATCAAGAGCGGTGAAGCCGGCGCGGTGCTTACGGCGTGGCGCTCAATGATCTCGCCCGTACCGCAGGAGTACGGCGAGATCGCGCGCGAGATTGAGACGGCAGGCGGTTTCCTTCACCTGATCGCCGGAGGGCGCCCCGGGCCTTCAGGCCGGGGAGGAATCCGGTTTCCCGCGTAGCGGGGCAGGGGAAGCCGAATCGCCGCCGGGAGATTCGGCGTTCGCCAAGGGAGCGCCGAGGCTGGCCTCGAGCCTGTGCAGGACAGCGGTGCGGCTGGACAAGATGCTGACCGAGGCCCGCGCCCGCATGTCGTGGTTGCGTGAGGGCAGCTCGGTTCCGCAGCAGCAGTTGATCCGCGACTTCAGCAAGCCCCGGTGGCGGCGGCCGTCACCACCTGCCGGGCCGGACTCCTGCTTAGCGGGCATCTTCCTCTGGGCTGTCTGGCAATTCGAAGGATCCATCGAAACCTGCGTGCTACGTTGTGCGGGTTCGTACTGATCTAGTTGAGGATGAAAGGGAGATGGGGCTGATGAACGCGCTCAAAACCACTGCGCAGCGCAGCGCCCGGACCGCCCTCACGTCCCGGGCGACGGTCTGACTCAGTCATCCCTGCCTCGCTGAGAGCGTGAGCTCGCGAGGTGAAGCCCATACGAACCTCACCATGAAAACGGATCTGCATCCCGTCATGCGTACACGCAATAACTGGATCACCCGCGCCGAGACCGGTGCCGACATCCCCACCATCCGCGACATCAACCTCGCCGCGTTCGAGACTCAGCTGGAGGCCGACCTCGTCGACGCCCTGCGGGTCGACTCGTCCTGGATCGACGGCCTGTCTATCGTCTCCGCGGACGAGGACGGCAAGCTCATCGGCCACGCACTGCTGACCCGCTGCCACATCGACGACACCCCGGCCCTGTGCCTGGCCCCCGTCGCCGTATGGCCCGAGTACCAGAAGAGCGGCGCCGGCTCGGCCGCCATCCGCGCCGCCCTCACCGAGGCGAGGGACAGGGGGGAGTACTACGTCACCGTCCTTGGGCACCCGACGTACTACCCGCGCTTCGGCTTCACCCGCGCCTCCACCCACGGCATCGGCCTGACCATCGACGTCCCGGACGAAGCCATGATGGCCCTCACCCTGGACCAGGCCCACCCGCTGCCGAGCGGCACCGTCCGCTACGCAGCACCCTTCGGGATCTAGCAGCCCAACCCCTGTGCCGGGGGGCCACGCGCCCCCGCCCAGCGTGCCGAGAGGGAGGCCTCGTCGCCGTACGGCGACAATGGTGGGCCGGCCAGGCCGTTCACCATTCCTGTGGAGGAAACATGCGCGTGATCGACTTCGACCATCTCGTCCTCAGGGTCGCCGACATCGACCGTTCCCTCGCCTTCTACTGCGGCCCGCTCGGCCTGGAGCCTGTACGCGTCGACGAGTGGCGGGCAGGCAAGGCGCCGTTCCCGTCGGTCCGGGTGAGCCCGACGACCATCATCGATCTCGTACCGAGACCGCAGGACGCCCCCACCGGCTCCAATGTCGATCACATCTGTCTGGTCGTCGAGCCCCTCGACTGGCAACAGGTCGTCGACTCGGGCGAGTTCACGGTCGTGGACGGTCCGGGCGGGCGCTTCGGCGCCAGGGGTGTGGCGCAGTCCCTCTACGTACGTGACCCGGACGGCAACACCGTCGAGTTGCGCTGGTATCCGCAGGACGCCTGACGGGTGCACCTGGTGCGACATCCCGCCAGGCACCTCGTATGACGCGGTGCGGCCTCTTGTGCCGCGCGGTGCCCGGCGGTTCAATCCGCGGGTCGGATCGGGGACGAGTGCGGAGGCAGGGCATGGCCAGGACCAGTGAGAGCGGCGCCGGCGAAGTCACCGAAGCGCAAGGGCAAGGGCAAGGGCCGCGGAAGTCGAGTTGGCGCTACATCGGGCCCGGGATCGTCGTCGCCGCCACCGGCGTCGGGGCCGGGGACCTCGTCGCGACGCTGATCGCGGGGAGCAAGTTCGGGTACACCCTCATGTGGGCCGCAGTCATCGGCTGCCTCGTGAAGATCTCGCTCGCCGAGGCCGCAGGCCGCTGGCATCTGGCCACCGGGCGCACGCTGTTCGACGGCTGGCGCAGCCTCGGTTCGTGGACCACCGGCTACTTCGCGGTCTACGTGGTCGTATGGGGCTTCGTCTACGGGGCCACGGCGATGTCGTCCAGCGCCCTGCCCATCGTCGCGCTCTTCCCCGACTTCCTCGGGCTCAAGACGTGGGCGATCATCACCGGCCTGGTCGGCCTGGTCTTCGTGTGGTTCAACCAGTACGCCGTCTTCGAGAAGGTCATGACGGTGCTGGTGGGCGTGATGTTCGTAGTGGTCGTGTACGTGGCTGCGCGGGTCGGGCCCGATGCCGGAGCGGCGTTCGCGGGGCTCGCGCCTGTGCTGCCGGACGGGTCGCTGCTCTACACGCTCGGTCTGGTCGGCGGTGTCGGCGGGACGATCACCATGGCCGCGTACGGCTACTGGGTCAACGCCAAGGGCTGGACCAACAGCGGCTGGATGAAGGTCATGCGGCTCGACAACCGCGTCGCGTACGTCACGACCGGCATCTTCGTCATCGCGATGCTGATCGTCGGCGCAGAGCTGCTGCACTCCGCCGACATTGCGCTGGCCTCGGGCGACAAGGGGCTGCTCGACCTGGGCGATGTGCTGGAGCAGCGGTTCGGCGCGAGCACGGCGAAGCTGTTCCTGGTGGGCTTCTTCGCCACCTCGTTCTCCTCGCTGATCGGCGTCTGGCACGGGGTGAGCCTGATGTTCGCGGACTTCGTGGAGTGGTACCGGAAGGGGCGCAAGGGAGAGGGCCCAGAGGACACCGTCGAGGAGGTCGCGTCCGGTGAGGCCGAGAAGTCGCTGCCCTTCCGGGCGTACCTCCTCTGGCTCACCTTCCCGCCGATCGCGCTCCTCTTCCTGGACCAGCCGTTCGGGCTGGTCATCGCGTACGGCGTGCTCGGGGCCTTCTTCATGCCCTTCCTCGCGCTCACGCTCATCTGGCTGCTGAACTCGGGCCGTACGCCGCGCGAGTGGCGCAACGGCATCGTCAGCAACGTGATGCTGGCGGCGGCCGGGCTGCTGTTCATCGTGCTGTGCGTGCAGCAGGTGCGCGAACTGCCCTGGTAGCGCTGAGAGACAGCGCCGCCGCCGCGGGAGCGGCGGCGCTGCCGGTCAGGGGACGGCCCCGCCCTACGGCAGGCCGTGGACTACGGCCCTACGGCAGGCCGTAGACGTGCGGCCCGACCGCGTTCGACCAGGCGTTGCCGTTCAGCGCGTCCCAGTTCGTGGACCAGGTCATCGCGCCGCGCAGCGACGGGTAGGTGCGGGCGGGTTTGAAGGAGCCGCAGTTGGTGCCCCGGGCGAGGCAGTCCAGGGCGTTCCTGACGATGGACGGGTCGACGTAGCCGCTGCCCGCGCCGCGGGTCGAGGCGGGCAGGCCGAGACCCACCTGGCCCGGGGCGAGGCCGCCTTCGAGCTGGATGCAGGCGAGGGCGGTGAGGAAGTCGACCGAGCCCTGGCTGTAGACCTTGCCGTCGCAGCCGAGCATGGAACCGCTGTTGTAGTACTGCATGTTGACGACGGTCAGGATGTCCTTGATGTTGAGCGCCGTCTTGAAGTACTCGTTCGACGTCGACTGCATGTCGATCGTCTGCGGGGCCATCGTGATGACGAGGTCGCTGCCCGCCTTCCCGGACAGGGAGCGCAGGGCCTGGGTCATGTAGGTGGAGTTGAGGCCGTTCTCGAGGTCGATGTCGACGCCGTCGAAGCCGTACTCCTGCATCAGCGCGTAGACGCTGCCCGCGAAGTTGGCGGCCGAGGCGGAGTCGTTGACGGAGACCGTGCCGCGCTCGCCGCCGACCGAGATGATGACGGACTTGCCCGCGGCCTGCTTGGCGGCGATGTCGTTCTTGAACTCCTGCTCGCTCGAGTAGCCGAGCGCCGGGTCGAGGGTGAAGTCCACGGCCCCCGGCGTTCCGGTCGCGTCGGCGAAGGCGACCGCGATGATGTCGTACTGGCTTTGGACATCCCGGATCTTCTGCACCGTCGCGCCGTTGTTGAAGTTCTGGAAGTAGCCGGTCACGGCGTGCTTCGGGACGGTCCCGCCGCCTCCGCCGCCCCCAGGTGCCGTCGTCCCCGTCACGGCCGCCGACTTGGCCGACTCGCCCGAGGCGTTCGTCGCGGTGACCTGGAACTGGTACGAGGTGGAGGGCGAGAGTCCGCTCACGGTCGCCGAAGCGCCGCTCACGGCCTGCACCTTGGTCCCGTCGCGGTAGACGTTGTAGCCGGTCGCCCCGCTGACCGCGGTCCAGGAGAGCGAGACGGACGAGGACGTGGTGCCGCTGACCTTGAGCCCGCCGGGCGTGGACGGCACGGGGCTGGGCTCGCCGGGGTCGCCGCCGGGACCGGTCAGGCTGATGTCGTCGGCGTGGTACGCGGGCTGGGCGTACCAGCCGTGCGTGTAGATCGTGACCGAGGTGGTCGAGGCCCCGGTCCGGAAGCTCGTGCGCAGTTGCTGCCAGGAGGAGGCGGAGGGCGTCCAGGTGGACACGTCCGTCGTGCCGGTGCCGTTCGCCCCGAGGTAGACGTACGACCCCTGCACCCACGCGCTCAGCGTGTAGTCGGAGCCGGGCTTGACGGCGACGGTCTGTGAGCACTTGGCGTTGTCGGAGCTGCTCGGCGTGGCCTTGAGGGCGGCCGAGCCGCTGTGGACGGGGCTGCTCGCCGTCGTCCCGCTCGCGCCCGAGCAGGTCCAGTCGCCGAGCCCGGACTCGAAGCCGGGGTTCTTGACGAGGTTCGGCTCGGCGGCCCGGGCGGTGGCCCCGGACAGTCCGAGACCGGTGCCCGCGAGGACGGCCGCCGCCGCGGCGGCGAGTGCCGTGGCCGCCCGCCGTCTCCATCTGCTGCGTACTTCTCGAGCCACTACTGCCTCCAGGTGAGGGGAGTTGGGGTGATGGAGGAGCTGTTGTGACGGTGGCCACCGTATGGGCGTACAAGTTGGTCCAGACCAATACGGTTGTCAAGACCTCTGGTAACCGGCCTTCCCGGACTCGGAATCCACCGATACCGGTGAACTGTTCTCTCCCTCTCGACTGGTGGATACAGTGCTGGTGCAGGAGCACAGCGCAGTGTCGATCTGCGGCCGCCGACCACCCGGCGACCGGAGTGAAACGGGGAGACCGACGTGCCCATCGCCATCGCAGTCACCAGCCCGGACCTCGTGCTTCCGTCCCTCGACCCGCAGACGCCGACCGCCGCCGTGATCCCGCCCCCGCAGGCCAGGACTCTGGAGGCCGCGCTCGCGGAGACCCACCGGCTGCTCGAACGGCATGGCTACGCGATCGTGCTCTATCCCGCCGGAGACGCGCAGCGGGACGTCCACCACCGGCTCCACACCGTCCGGTCCGTCCTGGAGAGCGACCGCATCGCCCTGCTCCGGCTCGACCTGCCGCCGCTCGCCGTCGCCGCGCTCGCCCTCCAGCTCCGCCAGCTCTCCGTCTGCGACTTCAGCCCCGGCGTGCTCGCCTCGGCCGCCCGGCTGCTCTCGCACTATGTCTACGCGGGTGCACTGCTCGGCTCCGTGTCCCGGCTCGACCGGATCCCGGTGAGCCTGGCCTCCCACGCCACGTCCTGGGTGCCGGGCACCCAGTTCGGCGTACTGGCCAACCCCGCCCCGCAGATGACCAGACCAGGGGCGGCCGGTGCGGAGCACAGCGGCCTGGCCGGGCCCGGGTTCGCCACCCGGCTGCTCGTGGCGAAGGGCAGACTGCAGTCCGACTGGGTCATGGGCACGCTCGCCCGAGACTGGCGGGTGCAGGGCGTCCGGGAGGTGCCCCTGCCGCGGGACTCGGCCGGCTGGTGGGGCACCGGCAGGCTCGTCGAGTTCGCCGCCGCCATCCCGGACATCTCCGTGCTCTACCAGGTCGTCGCCTCGGTCCGGCGGGACGACTGCCGCTGGTGCGGGCTCGAACTCATCGGCGACCGCTGTGCCTTCTGCTCCGCGCCCCTCGCCCCGCCCTCGTCCTCAGCACCCCTCGCGCTGACCGCAGGACCCCATTGACTGCCCATTGACCGTCCGCAGGCCCCCGGGCCGGCGCACCGCCCCGCTCATCGCTCACTGTCCGTCCACTTTCGGATACGTCCCTGAACGAGGTTGCCCGTCAATGAATTCACGCCAGCGCCGCGGCGTCATCCTCATCCTGCTGTCCGTCCTCTGCGCCCTCGGCGCGTTCGCCGGGGTGCTCTCGGTGATCAGCGACGTGCAGTCGAAGGTGGGGCCCGAGACGACGGCGTACGAGCTCGCTGCGGATGTGCAGCCGTACGAGGAGCTCACCGAGGGCCAGTTCAGGAAGGTGCGGATACCGGAGCGCTGGCTCCCCGAGACCGCGGTCACCGACCTCCGCGGCATCGGCGGCAAGATCGCCGTCACTCCGCTCCGCAAGGGTTCGCTGCTGCAGAGCGACATGGTCGTCGACCGGCCGGCGCTCGAGCAGGGCGAGCAGGAGATCGCCATCATGATCGACGCCGCGACGGGCGTGGCCGGCAAGATCCGCCCCGGCAGCACCGTCAACATCTACGCCACCTTCGACGCCGAGAACGCGGGCGGCAAGCCGCAGTCGAAGGTGATCGTCTCCGGCGCCAAGGTGATCGACGTCGGCCGCCTCACCCCCCTCGACCCGGACCAGGACGAGCGCAGGCGCGGCACCACCGAGGCCGTGCCGATCACCTTCGGACTCGGCACCCTCGACGCCCAGCGCGTCGCGTACGCCGAGTCGTTCGCCTCACACGTCCGCCTCGCCCTGGTCGCCCCCGGCGGCGGCTCCGCCGTCCCGCCCGCCGACCGCACGTACACCCTGGACGGGGACAAGGGGGGCAAAGGATGACGACCAGAATCCTCACCGCCGCCGGTGACCCGGACGCCGCCCGCTCCATCACCACGCTGCTCAGCCAGCTCCCCGACGCCGAACCTTCGCCTCCGGTCGCCGATTCCACCTCCCTCCTCGACACCCTCGCCCGGCTCGCGGCCGAGTCGCTCGAGGAGCTGCCCGAGGTGGTCCTCGTCCACGAGCGCATCGGCCCGGTCCCCGCGCTCGAGCTGATCAGGGAAGTGGCCCTGCGCTTCCCGGCGGTCGGCGTCGTGCTCGTCACGGCCGACACCAGCGCCGGTCTCTTCTCGGCGGTCATGGACTCCGGCGCGCGCGGCCTCATCGCGCTGCCGCTGTCGTACGAGGAGCTGGCGGCCCGCGTCCAGGGCGCCGCGCAGTGGTCCGCGGGCGTGCGGCGCCACCTGGGCGCCGGCGCGGACCTGTTCACCGGGCCCGGCGGCACGGTCGTCGCCGTCGCCGGAGCCAAGGGCGGTGTCGGTGCGACGGTCACCGCCGTGCAACTCGCCCTCGCCGCCCGGGCGTCGGGGCGGACCGTCGCCCTCGTCGACATGGACCTCCAGAGCGGCGACGTGGCCTCGTACCTGGACGTCCAGTTCCGCCGCTCGATCGCGGACCTGGCCGCCATCAGCGACATCTCGCCCCGGGTCCTTCAGGACGCGCTCTTCAGCCACCCCACCGGGCTCGGGCTGCTGCTGGCCCCGGCCGAGGGCGAGCGCGGCGAGGACGTCTCCGACCGCGCGGCCCGCCAGATCGTCAGCGCCCTGCGCACCCGCTTCGAGGTCGTGGTCGTCGACTGCGGCAGCCAGATGAACGGCGCGAACGCGGTGGCCGTCGAGATGGCCGACACGGCCCTGCTGGTCACGACACCGGACGTGGTCGCCGTACGGGCGGCCAAGCGTCTCGTACGGCTGTGGGACCGGCTCCAGATCCGCAAGGCGGAGGAGACGGTGACCGTCGTCAACCGGCACACGCGGCATACGGAGATCCAGCCGCCGCTGGTCGAGAAGATCACCGGTACGCGGGTGGCGCGGGCCGCCGTCCCCGCGAACTTCAAGGAGCTTCAGACCGCGGTGGATGCGGGCCGGATGCAGGATTTGGACAGCCGGAGCGCGGTGAAGCAGGCGCTGTGGGGGCTGGCCGGGGAGCTCGGTCTGCTGGGCGGCGCGGAGGGGGACGGGGCGCGGGGGCACCGCGCGGGGCGGGGCGGGAGGCCCGGGAAGGCCGGGAAGGCCGTGAAGTTCCGCAGCGACCGGGGGGCGTTCGGGCTCGGGCGGCGGCGCGCGGGCGGCGACAGCGGGCAGGTCGCGGTGGAGTTCCTGGGGATGGTGCCGGTCATCCTGCTCGTCCTGGTCCTGCTGTGGCAGTGCGCGCTGCTCGGCTACACGTACGCGCTCGCCGGGAACGCGGCCGACGAGGCGGCGCGCGCCGCGACCGCGGCGGGCAGCCCCGGCCCCTGCGAGGAGGTGGCGACAAAGGAACTCCCGCGGGCGTGGAAGGACAGCGGCCCCGAGATCAACTGTTTCCCGGAGCCCGGCCTGTGGAAAGCCGAGGTCGGGCTGAAAGTTCCGGTGCTCTTTCCGGGAACGGTGGACTTTCCCGTCACGATCACGGGCGAGGCCGGAGCGGCGGAGGAGGGGTGACCCATGGCTGGGGGCTTACGGGTGCGGTGCGCCGACGGCGCGCGGTGCGCCGTCGGCGCGGTGTGCGCGGTGTGCCCGGCATGCGCGGCTTGCGTCGTGGGCGCGGACCCGGAGGACGTGGGCGCGGCTTGCGGGGCGTCTGCGGCGTGTGTCGTGGGCGCCGGCCCGTGCGTCGTGGGTCGGGGCCGCGCCGGGGTATCTCCTCGGGCGGCGAACGTGCGGGTTGTCATGCGGCCTCCCGCCGGTGTCCGTTCTCCCCCAGCTACCACTGGGAGGTGCCCCCAGCCCTGCGGGGACACCCCGCCACACCCCCTTCCCGCCGTTGGCGGGAGTCCGGGGCTCATCCGGACCGGGCAGTCCTTCGGCAGGCTGCCGAGGTCGCGGACATGCGAACTCGGCCAGGTGGCACTGGAGTTCGTCGGCTTCCTGCCCATCCTGTTGCTCCTCGGTCTGGCCGCGATCCAGTTGGGTGTCGCCGCGTACGCCGTCTCGCAGGCGGGGACGGGGGCGCGTGCCGCCGCTCGTACCGAGTCCTACGAGGAGTCCGGCACGGATGGGGCGACGGCGGGACTGGCGGCGATGAGCGGGTGGCTGGCCGACCGGGCGGACATCGCGGTGGGCGGCGGCGCCGACGAGGCCACGGCCACCGCACGGGTCGAGATCCCGTCCGTCATCCCGGGCATCGACAACTTCGGTACGGCCGAGCGCTCGGCCGTCATGCCGCGCGACTGATGGGAGGGGCTGCGGTGGTTGCTCACGGTTGCGGCGGAAAGATTGTCCGGGGGACGGCGTGAAGGGGGTGTGGCGGGGTGTCCCCGCAGGGCTGGGGGCACCTCCCAGCGGTAGCTGGGGGAGAACGGACACCGGCGGGAGGCCGAATGACAACCCGCACGTTCGCCGCCCGAGGAGATACCCCGGCGCGGCCCCGACCCTCGCGACGGCGAGCAACTACCAGGGCGGTGTGCCCCCGACCCTCGCGACGGCGAGCAACTACCAGGGCGGTGTGCCCCCGACCCTCGCGACGGCGAGCAACTACCAGGGCGGTGTGCCCCCGACCCTCGCGACGGCGGGCGACCACCAGGGCGGTGCGCCCCTGCCTCTCGCGATGGAGGGCAGCCACCAGGGCCGAGCCCGGCGGCATCGCACCGACAGCCACCACACAGGAGCGCGTACACCATGAGCCTGCGGGCACGCATCACCGCTCCGGAGGAGAACGGCGGGGCCCGCGAGGACGGTCACCTCGTCGCCGTCTACCGCGCCAAACTGCTCGAGGAGATCGACCTCGCCGAGATGTCCGCGCTGGCGGCCGCCGAGCGCAGGGCCCGCCTCGAGCGCGTTCTCGGCCACATCATCAGCCGCGAGGGCCCGGTCCTCTCCACCGCCGAGCGCTCCCAGCTCATCCGGCGCGTCGTCGACGAGGCCCTCGGCCTCGGCGTGCTCGAACCGCTCCTCGAGGACGCCTCCATCACCGAGATCATGGTCAACGGCCCCGACCAGGTCTTCGTCGAGCGCGGCGGCCGGGTCGAGCAGGTGCCCGTACGGTTCGCCTCCCACGAGCAGCTGATGCAGACCATCGAACGGATCGTCTCCACCGTCAACCGCCGCGTGGACGAGTCGAATCCGATGGTCGACGCCCGCCTGCCGAGCGGCGAGCGCGTCAACGTCATCATCCCCCCGCTGTCCCTGACCGGTGCCACGCTCACCATCCGGCGCTTTCCCCGCTCGTACACGCTCCAGGAGCTGATCGGCCTCGGCACCCTGGACCAGCACATGCTGATGCTCCTGGCCGGGCTGGTGCGGGCGAAGTTCAACGTGATCGTGTCCGGAGCGACCGGCTCCGGGAAGACCACGCTCCTCAACGCCCTCTCCGGGCTGATCCCCGACGGCGAGCGCATCATCACCGTCGAGGACGCGGCCGAGCTGCAGCTCCAGCAGAACCACGTCATCCGGCTCGAGACGCGGCCGCCGAACGTCGAGGGCAAGGGCCAGATCACGGTACGCGACCTGGTCCGCAACTCGCTGCGCATGCGCCCCGACCGCATCATCGTCGGCGAGGTCCGCGGCGGCGAGACGCTCGACATGCTCCAGGCGATGTCGACAGGCCACGACGGCTCGCTCGCCACCGTGCACGCCAACAGCGCCGAGGACGCCCTGATGCGGCTGCAGACCCTGGGCTCCATGTCCGAGGTGAAGATCCCCTTCGAGGCTCTGCGGGACCAGATCAACAGCGCGGTCGACTGCATCGTCCAGCTGACCCGGCACACCGACGGCACCCGCAAGGTCAGCGAGATCGTCATCCTCTCCTCGCGCGGCCGCGAGACCTTCCGGATCGCCACCGTCTGCCGCTTCGACGCCCAGCCCCTGGGCCCGGACCGGATCGTGCACGGCCGCTTCGCGTACTTCCCGCTGCCGCGCCGCATCGCGGAGCGGCTCCACCTGGCGAGCGAGCCGGTTCCGCAGGCCTTCGGCGTCGCCGCCTCCGACGACCAGCTCGCCACGAGAGAGGCGAAGTAGCCGCCCATGGACAAACTTCCGGTCTCCCTGCCCATGCTGACGCTCGGCGTGACCCTGCTGTGCGGGGTGCTCGCGGTCGCGGGCGTGCTCGCGTACGCCTCGGGGCGGGCGCAGCGGCAGGCGCTGGTCGACCGGCTGACCGCGGCCGGGCAGACCGCGGCGGGGCGGCAGCGGCGGTTCGCCGGGGTGGACCGGCGGCTGCGGGGTACGCGGTTCGGCAGGCGCGTCGAGCTGCGGCTGGCCGCGACGGGACTGGACCTCACCCCGGGCGAGTTCGTCGTCTGGATGGCGGCCGGGATCAGCGCGCTGTGGCTGATCGCGGGCTCCTTCCTCGCGGCGTTCTTCGGGCCCGTGGCCGCGCTCATCGGCCTCTGGGCGTCCTTTGCGTTCCTGAACTGGCAGCGGAACAAGCGGATCGAGAAGTTCATCAACCAACTGCCGGAGATCTCCCGGGTGCTGGCCAACGCCACCCAGGCCGGCCTCGCTCTCCGTACCGCCCTCGCCATGGCGGCCGAGGAACTGGAGGACCCGGCGGGAGCGGAACTGGCCAGGGTCGCCGACCGGCTGGCCCTCGGTCACTCGCTCGACGAGGCGCTCGGCGAGCTGGCCGAGCGGCTGCCCTCGCGCGAGCTCGTCGTCCTCGTCACGACGCTCGTGCTGTCCAACCGGGCCGGAGGGACGGTCGTGGAGTCGCTGCGGAATCTCACGCGGACGCTGGAGGAGCGCAAGGAGACCCGGAGGGAGATC
This sequence comes from Streptomyces sp. 8N616, assembly GCF_052246385.1. Classification (NCBI taxonomy): domain Bacteria; kingdom Bacillati; phylum Actinomycetota; class Actinomycetes; order Kitasatosporales; family Streptomycetaceae; genus Streptomyces; species Streptomyces sp. 8N616. The sequence continues at coordinate 24,698 of NZ_JBQQBY010000040.1, forward strand.
CGGACGCAGCTGTCCCAGGTGACCGTCACCGCGTACGCCGTCCCCGCCATCGGAGTCGGCGCGCTGCTGCTGCTCGACCGCGTGATGCCGGGCGCGCTGGACCGCATGACCGGCTCATTCCTCGGCCAGGCCGCCGTGATCGTCGCCATTGGTCTTTACGCGGTGGGCTTCTTCCTGGTCCGCCGCCTGTCCCGGATCGACGTCTGAGAGGGGAGGGGCGACATGGGACTGCTGCTCGCCCTCGTGGTCGGCCTGAGCGTCGCGGGCGCCTGCTGCGGCATCGCGCTCTACCGGCGGGACGTCAAACTCCCCGGCGACCTGGCCCTGGCGCTCGAGGTGGGTGCGACGCGTACCGGCGCGGTGGGCTCGCTCATCGACCGTATGGGAATGCGCTACGCCCCGGCGGTGCTGCGCATGATGGGACCCCAGCGGGTCGGCAAGGTCCGGCGCCGGATCGACCTCGCGGGCAACCCCGGAGGCCTGACGATCGACCGCTACGCCGCCCGCCGCGCCGTCTACGGCTTCCTCGGCTTCTTCGGTGCCTTCGTCCTGCTCCTGCGCGGCCAGGCAGTACTCGCCGCGCTGCTCGTCGCCTTCGGCTTCCTGTGGGTGGAAGTCGGCATCTGGGCCGCGGTCCAGCAGCGCAAGGCAGCCATCGAGCGGACGCTCCCGGACTTCCTCGACGTCCTCGCCGTCGTCGTCAGTGCAGGGCTCGGCTTCCGGCAGGCGCTGGACCGGGTCGCGGAGAGGTACGAGGGCCCGTGGGCCGACGAAGTCCGCATCACGCTGCGCCAGATGGACATGGGCGTGAGCCGCCGTCAGGCCTTCGAGGGGCTGCGCAGGCGCAACGACTCCGAGCAGGTCGCCATGTTCGTCACCGCGCTGCAGCAGGGCGAGGAGCTCGGGGCGCCGATCGTCGACACGCTCATCCAGATCGCGAACGACATGCGGCGGGCCGACGCGCAGAACGCCCGGCGGCGCGCGGCGCGCGCGATCCCCAAGGCGACGCTCACGATCACCACGTTCATGCTCCCGGGCACGCTGCTGCTGCTCGTCGCCGGTTTCGTCTTCGGGGCCGATGTGGACTTCGGATCGATCGCGGGCTGACGGGCGAGAAGGGGGGAGAGGGGAAGCGGGGTATGACCACGGAGCACGGAACGGTGGGGGTTTCGGGCCTCAACCGGCTCGGCGGCCCGCGGCCGCGCCGCGACCGGCCGGGCGTCCTGCGGCCGCGCGGCTCAGGGCATCCGGGCCCCTGGCCCAGACCGTGGCGCACCGGGCGCCGCCCCTTCGTACAGGGCGGTCCGGCGGACACGGCGGGCGCGGCGGCGGGCGGAGCGCGCGACGAGCCGACGCTGAAGATCCAGCTGAACGCCCTGCAGGCACTGTGCCGCCAGGTCTTCGGCTTCCGCCTGGCGATGATCGCGCTCGCCGCGCCGATCGCCCTGGGCCGTACCGAACCCGGGCCCTCGACCTGGCTGATCGGCGCGGCGGTCCTGGTCACCTTCATGGTCTCGTACGTGCTGTTCCGCGACTGGGAACGGTTCGGGCCGCTGCTGCTCAGGCATCCCTCGCTGCTCGCCGCCGACATGCTCTTCGGCGGCCTCCTGCTGATCACCGCAACCCCCGAGTCCACGCTCGCCTTCGTCACGATCTGCACGCCGCTGCTGGCCGGGCTGGTCTACGGGTGGACCGGCGCCGGGTTCTTCGCGGGGCTGCAGATCCTGATCCTCGCGGCCGTCTACGGAGTCGACCCCGACCTCGACGCGAGGGGCCTGGGGTTCCTGCTGCTGCCGGGCTTCTGTGTGGTCGCAGGAGCGGTGGGGGTCTCGCTGCGCAACCTCATGTTCCGCTTCGGCACGGCGAGTCACGCCCTCACCGAGGCTCGCGCCCGGCTGGCCGTGGCCGAGGCGGTCGCCGAGGAACGCGCCAGGCTCGCCCGCGAGATGCACGACTCGGTCGCCAAGACCCTGCACGGCCTGGCGCTGGCGGCGGACGGCCTGGCCGCATCCGCCGACCGGGCCGACCTCCCCCACTCCGCCGACTCCTCCGACGCCCCCGACGGTAAGGACGCGGCGACGAACACGAGCAGGGACACGGACGCGGCCGCGGACATGGCGACCGTACGGCGCCAGGCCGGCCTGGTGGCCCGCTCCGCGCGCAGGGCCGCGGCCGAGACCCGCGAGCTCCTCTCGGACCTGCGGCGCGAGTCCAGCCTCGACGGCCCGGGCGTCCAGATCACGGACGAACTCCCCTCCCGCGTGGCCGACTTCTCGCACCGCTCCGGACTGCCCGCGGTCTTCGAACGCATCGGCACCGCGCCCGTCCCGGTCGTGCCGAACGCCGTCGCCCGGCACCTGCTGACCATCGTCTCCGAAGCCCTGGACAACGCGCACCGCCACGCGGCCGCGACCCATGTGAGCGTGGAGGCGGGCATCACGGACGGAATGCTCCGGGTCAGCGTCATCGACGACGGGCACGGCCTGCCGCCCGGCACGAGCCTCGAACAGCTCCGCAGGTCCGGCCACTTCGGCCTCGTCGGCATGGTCGAGCGGGCGGCGTCCATCGGGGCCCGGATCCGAATCGGCACGGGCTGTACGACGTCGGGCACCGAAGTCCGCCTGGAACTGCCCGTATCGGCGCTGCTGAGAGGGGGCCGGGGCCGGTGAACCAGAGCCGCTCCGCACTGCGGATCGTCGTGGCCGACGACAACCCGGTCGTACGGGCCGGGCTGACCGCGCTCCTCGGCGGCCGCGACGACATCGACGTCGTGGCGGAGGCGGCCGACGGGCGGCAGGCGCTCAGGGCGTCACGGGAGCAGCGGCCCGATGTGGTCCTGCTCGACGTCCGCATGCCCGGCGTCGACGGCCTCGCCGCGCTGCCGCACCTCGCGCGGGTTGCGCCGGTGCTGATGCTCACCTACAGCCGCGAGAGCGAGACCGTTCAGGAGGCGCTCCGCCTGGGCGCGAGCGGCTATCTCGTCCACGGCGAGTTCACGGCGGTCCAACTCGTCCAGGCCGTACGGGACATCAGGGCGGGCCGTACCCACTTCACGGCGACGGCGGTGAACGCCTTGGTCGAGCACGTACGCGGTGAACCAGCCGAAATTCCGGCAACCTCTTCGCAGACGCAATCTGTTGTGGGACAGTCGTTGTTCGAACGGCGTCGTGTCCGCGGGGATTTCGGGCTCAGTCGGCGGGAGGGGGAGGTCATGGACCTGATCGCGTCCGGAATGACGAACCAGCAGATCGCCGCCGCCTGCTTCATCACGGAGAAGACGGTGAAGAACCACATCAACCGGATCTTCGCGAAGCTGGGCTCGGGCAGCCGCAGTGAAGCCATACTGACGTGGTTGGACGGGGGGCGGTCATGAGACAGCGACGGCGGACACCCCGGCCGAAACCCTCGCTCTGGGCCCCGAATTGGGCCCCTGGGCCCTCGGCAGAGCGGGGCATTCGGGCGTACGTTCCGGGTGTCGAGCCGGCCGAACCCGGAGGGGAACCCGATGTTCTGGAAGAACACCGCCGTCAGGGCGATGACGTCCCGTTCGGACAGGGGACAGACGGCGTTCGAGTACCTGGGCATCATTCTCGTCGTGGTCGTGATCATCGGCGCGATCGTGGGCACCGATATCGGCGGGGACATCACCGACAAGATCATCGAGCAGATCGACAAGATCAAGGCGGGCTGATCGCCGTACGCCGCGGCTCCGGCGACCGAGGGCAGGCGTTCCCCATCTACGTCACGGTGGTGGGGGCCCTGCTCTTTCTCGCGTTCGCATTCTTTGCAGTCGGGCAGGCGTCGGCGACGCGGAACGGGGCGCAGACGGCGGCGGACGCGGCTGCCCTCGCGTGGGCCCAGGACGCCCGGGACCAGCTGCGAACAGGTCTGCTGGACGCCGTGGACAGCGGAGATCCGTGGGAGGACTGGCTGGACGGCGACGGGCCCATCGAGACCGCGGACTGCCCCGGCGCGTACGACTTCGCGGATCGCAACAGAGCCGATGTCACCGACTGTGCCGCTGACATCGGGCTGCAGCCCGAATTCACCGTCGAGGTCCGCACCGAATACCCCGTGGGCCAATCCGTGATCCCCGGAACGGAGAAGAAGTACGGGACGGCGCACGCCACCGCCGTCATCGAGCCGCGCTGCCGCCTCAAGAGCGGAGGCGACGGCGAAGGCGAAGGCGACGGCAAGGGCAAAGGCGACGGCAAGGGCAAAGGCGACGGGCCGTCCCGCGTCGAGTTCACCTGCGACGACCGGGACTGGACGATCGATCCCGGCGCCGGCGGTCTCCTGCCCAGCGCGTCCGACCTGTTCTCCGTGCATCTGACCGACCCAGCCGACTGAGCCGAGAGCGACGACCCGCGAGACCGAAGGAAGCAGCGCAGATGAGGACCCGACACTTCAGGACGGCCCGCAGAGGAGCGGCCCTGGTGGCCCTCGCCACCGCACTGACATTCACGGTCGTCGGCTGCGGTGGCGATGCGGAGAACGGCGGCGACGGATCCGCCCCCGCCGCGTCGTCCTCCAAGAAGCCCGGCGGGCACGGCGACAACGCCCCCGCGAACGAGGTGCCGGACGCGAGTCGGACGCTGGCCGTCATCAACGGGTCGGAAGGCCTGGTGCTCACCGTCCATTCGGCACAGCGGGACTCGGGCGGATTCGTCACGGTCAACGCCGAGGTGAAGAACACCGGGAACGAGTCGTTCTACGGCGTCAGCGCCTGGCGTGGCTACGAGCAGGAGATCGTCCAGGGCAGCGGCCGGTCGGTGGGCGGCGCCATGCTCGTCGACCAGAAGGGCAAGAAGCGCTACTACGTCCTGCGCGACACCGAGGGGCGCTGCCTGTGCACCACCGGGCTGAGCAAGGTCGAGGCGGGCAAGTCGGTTGCCGTCTTCATGCAGTTCCCGGCCCCGCCGGAAGAGACCACCGAGGTGGACTTCCAGATGCCGACCTTCCCCAGCGCGACGATCGAGATCTCCCCATGAGCGCCCCGACGCCCCGCCCCGGCCCGCGCAGCGGCCACCGCCTCCCGCGCCTCGCCGCCACCGCCGTGGCCGGCGCAGTGCTCATGACCGGCGTACCCGTCGTGGTGTCGCCGGCCACCACCGCGTACGCCGACGATGAGCCCAGCGTGCCGCCGGGCAGCATCACCAAGCCGTCCCCACCGGTTGAGGTCGACGGGAACGACCCCGACCTGAAGATGGTGGACGGCGGGACCCTCGCCCCCGCCAAGGTGCTCGACATCAAGTCCGTCGTCGAGGACCTCAGCGGCGAGGAGCGGCGCGAGGACACCAACTCCGACGTCAAGTACGCCCTCCAGGCGGAAGTCCTCTTCGGCAAGGACAGCGCCGAGCTCAGCAGCGACGCGCACCGGCGCATCGAGGCGATCGCCGGGGAGATCAAGGCACAGGACGCTGACCGGGTGCGCGTCTTCGGCTTCACCGACAACCTCGGCTCGTCCGCGCACGGCGACGTCCTGTCCAAGCAGCGCGCCAACGCCGTCCACAAGGAGCTCACCAAGAGCCTCGGCGCGGGCATCACCTTCGAGATCCGCGGATACGGCGAGCAGTACCCCATCGCGGACAACAGCATCGAGGAAGGCCGCAAGAAGAACCGCCGCGTCGAGGTCTCCTTCCCACGCGGCGACGCCGGCTGACGGGTTGGTCGCCATTGCGACCCTGATCCGCGCCCAAGTGGCCGAAATTCCGTGTGTGTCAAGGGGCTTCAGCCCGTGTTGGCATGCAATGCAATCGCATGTGATGGAATTGAGGGGCCTCAACGGGGAGGGGGAGGGTGAGTTGGTGGCAGGATGTACAAGCGTTGGCCAACGAACCATGGAGCTTCCGGTGTCGCGAATGACGACAAATCTCTCCACACTTTTGAGTGTGATGTGAGTCACAGTGGACCGGTGTGGCCAGCGTGAATCGCCTCAAGTCGCGTCACTCGGCCCGAACTGACGTGACGTGCGGCATGGCGCTCTCTGCGGGGAGCGGACATGATGGAAAAGTTCCCGTGGGGAGCGTGACGCGGATCACATTCGGGATCCGGGTGTGTGCTCCGGGAAAAAGCTTGCGGACATGGCGGTAGCCCCGCCCCGGTGGTTGACGGCCGGTGGGGCAGGGCTACCTGATACCAACCGCAGGACGCGGCCCTGGCCGGGAACTCCCGGCTGGGGCTGCGGTCGTCAGAGGTGGCGGCCGAGGAACTCGTACAGGCTGATGGCGACCGTGATGGTCGACCCCACCGGTACCGCTGCCCTGGCGGCCTTGCGGGCAATACGTTTCACCCGCTCCCAGACGATCGTGCGCCTGCGTCGGCCCTCGTGGCCCTTTTCCTTTTGGGAGGCCATCTGGGCTCTCCTCCAATCCGGACTCCTTGAGCGTGGAGCCCCGGGGGCTCCACGTTCGCGGTGTCAACATCCGGAAAGGAGGCTTGGTGTGAGAACTCTACTCGCGCTCGTGGACAACTACGGGCGCACGGCGGGCCGTTACCCGTAGGAAGCGACGGATCGTCACGGCACGGGGTGCCGAGCCGGTGGTGCGGTATAGACCGCGAGAGTCGGCATGGCCTGCAATAACGTCGTCCACCGAGCCGAACGGAATGGTGGACTCCGTGCCACTTGGCGGCCGAGTGCAGCGCAGATCACATATACACAAAGTCTCCGGGAGGCGCGCCCCGCGAATGATCGCGAATCCGTGCCATTGCAAAGATCCAAATGGCCCGGGTGAGGCCCGGTGGCGGAAGCGGGTTCCCCCGGCTGTCACATCCGGGTGGTGCGCCGGGCCCATAACGGATGACATGCAAGACGAGGGCGGCACCCGGCGAGCGGGGCCGGAGCAGGTGCCGCCCACCGGGAGGCTGGAGTGGGAGCGGCTGATCGAGCAGTCCGGACAGCCGTGGACCGTGCTGCGCACGACCCCGTTCCACGACTTGATCGCGATGATCACGGAGGCGCAGCGGCGGCTGCCGGGCGGCATGTTTCAAGGCCCCGCGGCAGGGCGGCAACCTGGCACCGGATCAGGCCGCCGGGCGCGGCACATTCGAGGAGTTTCTGAGGGAGAGGGCGGCGAAGCCGGTGTAGCGAGAGCCGGCCCAGCAGGTCCGCCGGACCGGGTCGCCGGGGCCCGGGACCCGTCCACGGCGAAGCCCTCGCGGCCTGCCCGCGAGAGGCTGGGCGACCAACCTCCTTGGCTCTGAAGCCGGAAGAGGTCTCGCGGTCGGTATTCGGTTGTATTCTCAGCTTGTGGCTGACACGACCATAAAGATCACGGAAGAGATTCGGGACCGGTTGCGTCTCCTGGCTGAGGAGCGGAGCATGAGCACGCGCGCCTTCGTCGAGAAGCTGGTCGCCGAGATTCCGACGGAGTCCGAACGAGCGGAGCGCACCGCCCGGGGTATCGCCTACGTGAGTGCCAATCTCGGCGTGGATCTCACCGATGCGGATCTCCGGGACGGCGATGCGTGGCGGCATGCGATCGCCGCGCGCCGGGTCGGGAGCCGCAGGTGATCATTCTCGATCACACAGCAGTCACCGCTCTGTGCCGCGGGCATCGGCTGTTATCCAGCATCGCTGTCGTTGAGGTGGACGACCCGGCGCAACGGGCCCACATTCCGGCACTCTGCCTGGTTGCCGCGAGCCTGGAACTGCCGGGCGCCGCGGCACACGTCGGTACCCTGCCGGGCCTGGAGTTCTTGAACCTCGAATTCGCAGGAACCGCTGCGGTCGAGCAGGTGGTGTCGGCAGGCGTCGACTGGGCGTACGCACACGCTGTTTACGTCGCCGCATCGGGCGCGGTGGAGGGACAGGTGCTGACCGCGACACCCGACGCTTACAACGGAACCGGGGTCTGGGCTGTCGACATCGGCAAGCCGTGAGCGGGTGCGAAAGCGTAGCGTCACAGCTCGAAGGCCTCAGCCTCCATCTTCTTCAGATCCCGTACCTTCTTCGGGTACCGGGCCTCCACCACGTCCTTCTTCATCGCCGCGATCTTGCCGCCCGCGCCCAGGACTTCGTCCGCCTTGTCCAGGAACTCCGGCCGGGGAATCCGCCTGCCCCGCTCGACAGACGAGACCAGCTCCTCCCCGTACCCGATCGCCGAACCGTTCAGCGTAGGCAGGGGTGACCACGCTGAGTGATGTGAACCGAGAAATCCCCAGGACCGAAGCCCCAACCCCCGTACGCCACTTCACGGCACAGCTCTCCGCAACCCGCCGAGGCGCCCGGCTCGCCCGCATGCTCGCGACCGAGCAACTGCGCTCCTGGGAGCTGCCGTTCGATGCGGCCGCGCATCTCGTAGCGGAGCTGGCCGCGAATGCCGTCCTGCACGGGCGCGTACCGGCCCGGGACTTCCGCCTCGGCCTTTTCGTCACCGAGTACGACACGCTCCGTATCGAGGTGACCGACGCCCGGGACGAGCGTGTCCCGTCCGCAGCCCCTGAAGCGGCGGCAGCGGGCAACGCGGAAGCGGGCCGCGGCCTGCTCCTCGTCGAGGCGCTCGCCGACCGCTGGGGCGTGGTCCCGGGCTCGCCGCCCTGCAAGATCGTCTGGGCGGAGCTCGCGGTGGCTCCCCATCCCTCAGGACAAGACACGCCGCGCCCTTCTCGAGGCTGCCGGGGGGCTGAGTGGACCGATGCCTCCACCTAATGGTCCACCCGGTGTCACAGCCGGGTGGTGGATCCGCGTCATAACGGGTGACATTCAAGGACGAGAGGGCTCACCCCTGACGAGCCGCCCGCTGGGAGGCGCTACCCATGAACGGACCCATTCTGGTGACCGGCGGTACCGGCACGCTCGGTAAGCCCGTCGTACGGCGGCTGCTCGACGACGGCCGGGACGTACGCGTGCTGAGCCGGCGGCCGCGGCCGGCCGAGGACCGCAGCCCGTACGAGTGGGCGACCGGGGACATGAAGACCGGGGCCGGGCTGGATGCCGCCGTGGCGGGGGCGAAGGTGGTCGTTCACTGCGCCACGACCGGCGGCAAGGGCGACGTGGAGGCGACGCGGCGGCTGATCGAGGTGGCGCGGCGGCAATCGGCACCTCCGCACCTGGTCTACATCTCGATCGTCGGCATTGACCGAATCCCGTTCTTCTACTACCGCGCCAAGCTCGAATCGGAGCGGCTGATCGAGCAGTCCGGATTGCCGTGGACCGTGCTGCGCACGACCCAGTTCCACGACCTGCTCGCGATGATCACGGAGGCGCAGCGGCGGCTGCCGGTGGCGCTGACGATCTCCGGGGCCCGCTTCCAGCCGGTCGAGGTACGCGAGGTGGCCGACCAGCTCGTCGAGCTCGCGACCGGCGAGCCCGCAGGCCGCGTGCCCGACATGGGCGGGCCGGAGATCCGTACCCACACCGATCTGGCCCGCAGCTATCTCCAGTCGGTGGGTCGGCGCCGCCGCGTAGTGCCTCTGTGGCTGCCGGGCGGCATGTTCAAGGCCCTGCGGCAGGGCGGCAACCTGGCACCGGACCGGGCCGTCGGCCGCGGCACTTTCGAGGAGTTCCTCGCCCAGAGGGTGAAGAAGCCGGTCCAGTAGATGACTGGCCGCCGGTGACTGGCCGCCCCGCGTCCAGCGACGATCTGGCCGCTGGCGGGGGCTGGGCGGGTGGGTGCGGCTCACGGCTTCGCGCCACGGGGCGGCATTCGGCTCGGCCGGCTGCCCCTCCCCCTCCCCCTTCCCGTAGCCCGCCGCTTTGCTCCGAAGGCGCGAGATGAAAGGGAATGACGGTCGAGCCGAATGCCGTCCCACCGGACAGTCGGCTGAGGCCCGGGGGCGCCACCAGGTGGGGGGTGTTACTCCGTCGGCACACCGCCGTTGTGCGGCCCCGGCTCCAGGTCGAACTCCCCGTCCCGCGCGCCGAGTACGAACGCTCGCCACTCCGCCTCCGTGTACCGCAGCACGGTGTCGGGCGCGGCTGTCGACCGCATGGCCACGGCACCGCCCGGGAGGTACGCGACCTCGACGCGCTCGTCGGCGCCGCTGGGCGCGCTGTGCCACTCGACGCCGGAGAGGTCGAGGGCGTAAAGCTCTGCCTTTTCGCGCTCCTTGCGCTCCTTGCGCTCCATGCGCTCCTTACGGTCCTTGAGTTCCTCGTCCCGTGCCTCAGCCATGGTGGAGCGGTCCCTTCCCTACGTGTCCCCACGTGTCCCTACGTGCGAACGAGCTGTGCGCTGAGCCTACTTGGGGCGTCTGCCTCCCCGCCCGTACGCGGCAGACGGGGCTCCGACGACCTCGACGCGCGCCCCGGCCCGCAGCCCCCATTGCGCCATCGCCCCCGCCTCCGCCTCGAGCACGTGCCGCGAGCGGAGCCGCGGCAGCCCGAGACGGCCGGGCCGCATGGTCCGTACGGCGATCACGCGCAGGCCGCCGTCCAGATACGCGACGTCGATCGCGAACCGCATCCGGAAGGTGTGCACGCTCCCGGCCGGGCTGAGCAGGATGGCGCCCTCGATGCCGTCACGCCCGAGGAGCCCGCGGGTACGGGCGCGGTAGGACGCGGCGATCTCGAGCGGGATCGCGGGCCCGGATCCCGTGGCTCCGCGCACGTCACCCGCGAGGCGCAACAGCGCCGCCCCGTCCCGCCAACGACTCCCCATACGAATCCCCTGCCGGTGCCACTGCTTCAGCTGAGCGTTCTACCAGACGGGCGCGGGCAGCCGGACCAGCGAGGGCAGCCGGACCAGCGCGGGGCAGTGCCGTTCCCGCCCGGCAACGGCACCGGCACCGGCCCAGGCCCGCTCGGACCGGGCCCATGACGCCTCGGGCGGCAGTCCGTAAGGTCGGAGGGTGCATCTGCTGCTGATCGTGCTCGCCGCCGCCTTCGGAGGCGTCGCCGGGCTGCTCGTGCCCCGGGCGGTATACCGGCTGGCCGTCGAGCCGGGGGAACCGTGGCGCGCCGCGTGCCCGGCCGGGCACGCGCTCACCGGTGCCGCCCGTGGCTGGCTCGGCCTCGCGCGCTGCCCCGTCTGCGCTCACGTCGGTGCCGAACCGGCAGCCGAGCGCGGCGGGACCCGGAACACCGGCCGCCCCGGCACCGGCGCGCTGCCGGAGACCGCCGACGCCGACACCGGCTCCGTACCGAACGCCGCCGCACGGGCAGATGCGGACGCGCCCCCGACCACCCACGCATGGCCCGCCCGGCGCGGCGGGTGGTACGGGCCCGGGCGCGCCGCCACCGCCATCGGTGCGGCACTCGCCTGCGGCGCGCTCGCCGCCGCCACCGGGCCGCGCCCCGAGCTGGTGGTGTGGCTGCTGCTCGTCCCCTTCCTGCTCGTCCTCGCACTCGTGGACCGGGCCGTGCACCGGCTGCCCGACGTCCTCACCCTCACCCTCCCCGGCGCGGCCGCCGCCCTGCTCGGCGCGGCCGCTCCGCTGCCCGCGCACGCGGGCTCGTGGGCGGGCGCGCTGCTCGGCGGGCTCGGGCTCGGCGGCGCGTACCTCGTCCTGTTCCTGATCCACCCCAGTGGCATGGGCTTCGGCGACGTCAAGCTGGCGCTCACGCTGGGGGTCGCCCTGGGGTGGTACGGCTGGCCGGTGCTCTTCGCGGGCGCGTTCGCCGGTTTCCTGCTCGGGGCCCTCTACGGCGCAGGGCTGCTGCTGACGCGGCGCGCCGGGCGCAAGGCGGCCCTGCCCTTCGGTCCCTTCATGATTTCCGGGGCTCTGCTCGGTGTGCTGCTGGGCGGTATCGGCGCGGCATGAGGCGCCGGAAGGGCTCGCCGGGGCAGGGCCCGGCGGCCCCCGGCGTCAGCCCGCCGCGCACCGTCACCCCCGACGATGCATGGACCACCCCGCACAAGAGGCTATGGTGGAAACCCCCCCTCGGGCCGGTCCGTATCCCCCCCACGGACCGGCCCGCTTTTCTTTCCGCACCCGGAACCCCATACGCCCCGGCGAACTCTTAGTAGAATTCCGGGGCTTGATGGCGCCCGAGTGGGGGAGAGGGAGTCGATGACTTACGGGGGATGGGGGCCGCCCAACGGTCCGGGACAGGGCGGCCCGGGGAACGGGGGCCCGTACTGGGGCCCGCCTCCGCACAACCCGAATCCGTACCCGAACCCGTATCCGGATCCGCACCCCCAGCCCTACGTGCCGCCGCAGCCTGCCAGGCGGCGCAGCGGCTGCGGCTGCCTCGCCTTCGCCTTCGCCCCGGCCTTCGTCTCCGCCAGGAGGCGCGCCGACGCGATCTTCAATACGCCGGGGCCCGGCCGTATCGACGACCCGTCCATCCGCCAGGTCCAGAACTGCCGCGCCCTCGTGGGAGCGTTCGCGACCTTTCTCCTCATCTATACCTATGGCACCGACGGCGGCTGGAGCGACGTGGTCGACGACAGCGCGCTGAAGCTGTTCGCCGCACCCTGGCTGCTGATCTTCACCGGGCCGCTGGTGGTCGCCGGGTTCATCCGCTACGCGCCCCCCGAGCACCGGCCCACCCTCCGCTCCCGGCTGCGGTCGCCGCTCAAGGCGGTGGGGTGGTACCTCGGGGCGCTCCTGCTGTTCATCGGCTGCCTCGCGCTGTTCGCCCTGGTCATGTACAAACAGGGCGCGGGCGGGAGCAGCAGTTTGCTGACCTCGGTCATGGTCCTCGCGTTGTTTTTCCCGGTGGTCTGGCTGGCGTTCTTCCTTCTGTTCGCCTCCGGGAAGGCCGCCCGCTATGCCTTCAACACCGCCGATGTGCATGCCGCGCTGCCGGCGCTGCTGACCCTGGTCCTGGTCTGGGAGCTGACGCTCCTCAGCGTCGCCGTCGACGGCATGCCGCACGGCCCCCTGCCCGTCCGGCTCTGCGGCGTCCTGGGCGGGCCGCTGTCCGTGACCGGGGTGGCGCTCTGGGAGCTGCGGAGGCTACGGATGCGGTACGGCGTCCGCATCCGCCACTGACCACTGACCGCTGACCGCTGACCACTGGTCAGCGGCCATGGGGCCATGGGTCAGCTCCGGCCCGCCCAGATGTTCACGCCCTCCGTCGACTGCGCGAACGAGTCGATCTCCTTCAGCTCCTCGGCCGTGAGCGGCGGTGCACCGAGGGCCGCGACGTTCGCCTCCAGCTGCGCCACGCTCGAGGCGCCGATCAGCGCCGACGTCATCCGCTCGTCCCGCAGCACCCAGTTCAGCGCCATCTGGGCGAGCGACTGGCCGCGGCCCCGCGCGATCTCGTTCAGACCGCGCAGCCGCCGTACGACCTCGTCGGTCAGCAGCCCCGGGTCGAGGGACTTGCCCTGCGAGGCCCGCGAGCCCTCGGGGATGCCGGCGAGGTACTTGTCCGTCAGCAAACCCTGGGCGAGCGGCGCGAAGGAGATGCAGCCCATGCCCTCCGCCTCCAGGGTGTCGAGCAGCCGGTCGTCCTCGGTCCAGCGGTTGATCATGGAGTACGACGGCTGGTGGATCAGCGGGCGCACCCCCATCCCGCGCAGCAGCCGCGCCGCTTCCGCCGTCTGCTCCGCGGTGTACGAGGAGACGCCGGCGTACAGCGCCTTGCCCTGCTGGACGGCGGACGCGAGCGCGCCCATCGTCTCCTCCAGCGGCGTCTCCGGGTCGAACCGGTGCGAGTAGAAGATGTCGACGTAGTCGACGCCCATCCGCTTCAGAGAGGCGTCGAGCGAGGACAGCAGATACTTGCGGGAGCCCCACTCGCCGTACGGGCCGGGGTGCATCAGATAGCCGGCCTTGGTGGAGAGCACCAGTTCGTCCCGGTACGGGCGGAAGTCCTGGGCGAAGAGCTTGCCGAAGTTCAGCTCGGCCGAGCCGGGCGGCGGGCCGTAGTTGTTCGCCAGGTCGACGTGCGTGACGCCGAGGTCGAAGGCGCGGCGCAGGATCGCCCGCTGCGATTCCAGAGCGCGGTCGTCGCCGAAGTTGTGCCACAGCCCGAGGGAGATCGCGGGCAGCTTGAGCCCGCTGCGGCCCGTGCGCCGGTACTCCATGGCGTCGTAGCGCTCGTCGGCGGCGCGGTAGGAAGAGGTCTCTGTCACAGCTTCTTCCCTATCACGCGACAATGACATACCTCCCGGCCCCTGCGTTGGGCCCGGCAGCCGCGGGAGCAGTAGGGTGCAGGCTCCGGGGGCCGCTACGCACGGAGGGGCTGGAGAAGGCAATGAACCTGCGCGACCTGGTGTACAAGCTCTACGCACGCCGGGTGGAAGGCCGCCTCGACCACGCCCAGGTACCGAAGCACATCGGCGTCATCCTCGACGGCAACCGGCGCTGGGCGCGCGCCTCCGGCGGAACCGCGGAGCAGGGTCACCAGGCCGGGGCCGAGAAGATCAGGGAGCTGCTGGGCTGGTGCGCCGAGACGGACGTCGAGGTGGTCACGCTGTGGCTGCTGTCCACGGACAATCTCGACCGGCCGGAGGAGGAGCTCGTACCGCTGCTCGGCATCATCGAGGACGCGGTGCGCGACCTCGCGGCGGACGGGCGCTGGCGCGTGCACCACGTGGGGAACCGGGACCTGCTGCCGGCCCGTACGCAGTCCGTCCTCAAGGAGGCGGAGCAGGCCACGGTCGGCGTCGGCGGGATACTCGTGAACGTGGCCGTGGGCTACGGCGGCCGCCAGGAGATCGCGGACGCGGTGCGGTCGATTCTGCTCGACCACGCGAGCAAGGGGACGTCCTTCGAGGAGCTCGCGGAGATCGTCGACATCGACCTGATCGCCGAGCACCTTTACACACGGGGGCAGCCGGATCCGGACCTGGTGATCCGCACGAGCGGGGAGCAGCGGCTGTCCGGCTTCATGCTGTGGCAGAGCGCGCACTCCGAGTACTACTTCTGCGAGGTCTTCTGGCCCGCGTTCCGGAAGGTGGACTTCCTGCGGGCGCTGCGGGACTACGCGGCGCGGCACAGGCGCTACGGAGCCTGACCCCTCGCCGGTGAGGCCGCTCCGCGCCCCGGCTGTTCCCCACCCAGCCGCCCTGACCCGGGGGCAAGCCCCCGGCCCCCGAGCGGCGGCGCCGCTCCCCGGGGGCAGAGCCCCCCGGCCCCCTTCACGGGGCAAGCTCCGGCCCCCTTCCGGCTGAGCCGCTTCCCCTGGCAGGGGCACCGGCCTCCGAAGCGCTCCCGGACCCTGCGCCTGTGCCGCATGCGCGTGGCAGGCCACCGGGCCCCTGACTGACGGGGCGAGCCCCGCCCCGGAGCTCTCAGCCCCGCTGTCGAAATGTTCAGAATGGGACGATATCGGCCGGCATGAAGCCCGCACTGGGGTCGCAGGCGTTGCCAAACGTTCACAAACGTGGCGTCATATGCCATGGCATGGCGGCGCACGTTCGAGGGAATATCCCTTCCAAGTCGACGCCCGGTCCACGGGCGTCCGGCACACCAGCGGGCGGCATGGGGCCGCCCGCCCGGGAGGCCCTTTGCACACGGACGACCGTGCGGTTCGTACGGACATCGCGGAGGGCCGGTGCCCGGCCCGCGCATTGTGGACCGAGCCCGGCCCATTCCCCGGCGACGCCGTCGCACCCCGACCTCTTCCGAGGGGGTTCGTCCACCCGTGGTGACCAGCACAAAGCGCCGTACGCACGACCGGCGCACCTATGTCATCGACACCAGCGTTCTGCTGGCCGACCCGTTGGCCATGGCCCGCTTCGACGAGCACGAGGTCGTGCTCCCCGTCGTCGTGGTCACGGAGCTGGAGGCCAAGCGGCACCATCCGGAGCTCGGCTACTTCGCCCGGCAGGCGCTGCGTCTGCTCGACGACTACCGCATCCGGTACGGGCGGCTCGACGCGCCGATCCCGATCGGGGACCTCGGCGGGACGCTCAGGGTCGAGCTCAACCACTCCGACCCCACGGTGCTCCCGGCGTCGTTCCTGAACGAGCGGGGCCGACTGGGTGACAACGACACCCGGATTCTGGCCGTGGCCAGGAACCTCCAGGCCGAGGGGTACGACGTGACGGTCGTGTCCAAGGACCTGCCGCTGCGCATCAAGGCCTCGTCCGTCGGCCTGCTCGCCGAGGAGTACCGCGCCGAGCTCGCCATCACCGACTCCGGCTGGACCGGAATGTCGGAACTGACGATTACGGCCGAGCAGGTGGACGAGCTCTTCGCAGCGGAGAGCGTGCACGTACCCGAGGTGGAGGAGCTGCCGGTGCACACCGGCCTCGTGCTGCAGTCCGAGCGCGGCAAGGCGCTCGGCCGGGTCACCGCTGACGGCCGGATCCGGCTCGTCCGCGGCGATCGCGAGGCGTTCGGCATTCACGGCCGGTCCGCCGAGCAGCGGATCGCGCTCGACCTGCTGCTCGACTCGGATGTCGGAATCATGTCGATGGGCGGCCGGGCCGGAACGGGCAAGTCGGCGCTCGCGCTCTGCGCGGGCCTGGAGGCCGTACTGGAGCGCCGGCAGCACCAGAAGGTGATGGTCTTCCGCCCGCTCTACGCGGTGGGCGGCCAGGAGTTGGGTTACCTGCCGGGCAGCGAGGCCGAGAAGATGAGCCCGTGGGCCCAGGCCGTCTTCGACACGCTCTCCGCGGTGACGACCCGGGACGTCATCGAGGAGGTGGTGGGCCGCGGGATGCTCGAGGTGCTGCCGCTCACGCACATCCGCGGCCGCTCGCTGCACGACGCCTTCGTGATCGTGGACGAGGCGCAGTCGCTCGAACGGAACGTCCTGCTGACCGTATTGTCCCGAATTGGCGCCAACTCCCGTGTCGTACTGACCCATGACGTGGCGCAGCGAGACAACCTCAGGGTCGGGCGGTACGACGGCGTGGTCGCGGTCGTCGAGAAGCTGAAGGGTCATCCGCTCTTCGCGCACGTCACGCTCAACCGCTCGGAGCGCTCGCCGATTGCGGCCCTTGTGACCGAAATGCTGGAGGACAGCCACATTTAGCCGGGGAGCGCATTGGGTCCGATTGGATCCCATTTGGCCCTGATCTGGGCCCACTTGGCGCCGCGTGATAAGCCAAAGAGCTTAGCCGCGCGGCGCCGTGCTGTGCGCCGATTTCCATAAAACCCGTGGCGTAAACGGGGTGTGAGGTTTCCCACTCAACGCAGAATTGCCTCGAGACGTCGGCTTCCGGCAGGGTGTGGGTCCTGTCAGGCCCCGCATACGGCACACCAGCACCCCCAGCGGTGCTGCACCACACAACTCAACAAACGTTCGCCGTATGCCGCCCGAGCACCACGCGGAACTCCCGAGGGAGTTCGCACCGGGCCAGTGCCTCCCGTGACCAGCCGGTCCCACCCGCTCAGGGCGGGTCCGGAACAAGGGGAGGCCAGCGCCAGGGGCACGATTGCGTCCGCGAGGTCACCTAAGCGGGCGATGCTGGAAGGAAAGCGTGTGAGCCGGATCTCGGTCCGGGGATTCGCAGTGGCGTCAGCCACCGCGGTCACCACCGTCGGCGCCGTCGTCGGCGTCGCCTCGGGCAGCACTCAGCAGGGCACGGCCGAAGCCGCCGAGCCCGCTGCTGCCGATGCGACGCTGCTTGCAGACATATCCGCCGGCAACCAGACCCAGGCGCAGACCGCGTCGCTGACTCAGCAGGCGGACGCGCAGTCCACCGCTGCGGACGCGGCAGCGAAGAAGGCCGCTGAGGAAGCCGCCCGCAAGCAGGCGGCCGAGGACGCGGCGGCCAAGAAGCTGGCAGCTGAGAAGAAGGCCGCCGCGGAGAAGCTCGCCAAGGAGCGCGAGGCGGAGCTCAAGGCAGCCCGCTCCGAGGCGCGTTCCGACGCAGGCGACTTCGCTCAGCAGGCCTCCTACACCATCGCCGAGGTCCAGGGCATTGCGCGCCAGATGGTCCCGGCGGGCGAGTTCCAGTGCTTCAGCAACATCGTGGACCACGAGTCCAGCTGGAACTACCAGGCCAGCAACCCCTCCTCGGGTGCGTACGGTCTCGTCCAGGCGCTGCCGGGCTCCAAGATGGCCTCGGCCGGCGAGGACTGGAAGACCAACCCGGCCACCCAGATCAAGTGGGGCCTGAACTACATGAACGACCGCTACGGCGGCCCGTGCGGCGCGTGGGAGTTCTGGCAGGCCAACAACTGGTACTAGGCCTCCGCCGCTGCATCGCGTACTCAACGGAGCCCCCGGCCCTCAACCGGCCGGGGGCTCCGTCGCGTCCCTGTCCCGGGTAACGTCGTGCGGTACGAC
The DNA here is from genome assembly GCF_052246385.1 of Streptomyces sp. 8N616. Classification (NCBI taxonomy): domain Bacteria; kingdom Bacillati; phylum Actinomycetota; class Actinomycetes; order Kitasatosporales; family Streptomycetaceae; genus Streptomyces; species Streptomyces sp. 8N616. The sequence goes on from NZ_JBQQBY010000040.1 coordinate 42,777, forward strand.
GCCTGGGGGAGTGGGGGTAGAGGTAGAGAGATGTCCAAAATGCCGCAGTGGCTGGGTGGATTGGGGTCGGGGCTGACCCGGATCGCCCAGCGGCTGGACCAGCGCCGCGCGGCTGCCGCTGCCGCGGAGGGATACGACGACTACGCGTACGTGGGCGCACCGGCCCCGCCGTCCGCCGCCGGCGGCCGGAGCGCTTCCGCCGCCGCGGGCGGCGACGGCGACGAGAGCGCAGGGGCCTCCCCGGGCGCCGGAGACGCCCCCGGCCCGGCTCCGGCCGCGGGCGGCGCCTCCGAGGGCGCGGGAGACCGCCGCCCGGCCGGCCGCCGAGCGGACCACGTGCCGCCCCCGCCCTCGTACGCCCCCGCCATAGCCGCGAAGCCCGATCCGGCCGCGGCCGTCCCGTGGGGCGTCCGCGTGGCGGCGGAGGCGGGCTGGCGGCTGCTCGTCCTCGCGGGCACGCTCTATGTGCTGATGCGTGCCATCAGCGCCGTACAGCTGGTGGTGCTGGCCTTCGTTGCCGGCCTGCTCATCACTGCGCTGCTCCAGCCCACCGTGGCCCGGCTCCGGAGGATGGGCCTGCCGCGCGGGGTCGCCACGGCCCTCACCTTCATCACCGGCTTCGTGATCATGGGCCTGGTGGGCTGGTTCGTGGTCTGGCAGGTCATGGAGAACATCGACAATCTCTCCCAGCGCGTCCAGGACGGCATCGACGAGCTGCAGAGGTGGCTCCTGGAGAGCCCGTTCCATGTGACCGAGGATCAGATCAAGGACATCGCGAAGAGCCTGCGCGAGGCGATCGGGTCCAACACCGAGGAGATCACCTCGGCCGGCCTCGAGGGCGTCACGGTGATCATCGAGGTGCTGTCCGGGATCCTGCTCGCGATGTTCAGCACGCTCTTCCTGCTCTACGACGGGCGGCGGATCTGGGAGTGGGCGCTGAAGCTCGTGCCGAGCGCGGCCCGGCCGGGCGTCGCGGGCGCGGGGCCGCGCGCCTGGCGGACCCTCACCGGCTATGTGCGCGGCACGGTTCTCGTGGCGCTGATCGACGCCATATTCATCGGCCTCGGGCTCTACTTCCTCGACGTTCCCATGGCCGTGCCGCTGGCCGTGTTCATCTTCCTCTTCGCCTTCATCCCGCTGGTGGGTGCGGTGGTCTCGGGCGCGCTCGCGGTCATCGTCGGCCTGGTCACGCAGGGCGTGTTCACCGCGCTGATGGTCCTGGTCGTGGTGCTCGCGGTGCAGCAGCTCGAGGGCCATGTGCTGCAGCCGTTCATCCTGGGGCGCGCGGTACGGGTGCACCCGCTGGCCGTTGTGCTGTCGGTGGCCGCGGGCAGCCTGATCGCGGGCATCGGCGGCGCGGTGGTGGCCGTACCGCTGGTGGCGGTGACGAACACGGTCGTCGGCTATCTGCGGGCGTACTCGGCGGAACAGACGCTACCGAAGGCTCCACCGCCGCAGGGGGCGGAGGCGGGGGGCGCCCCGGCGCCGCAGGAGGCGCAGGCGCCGGTGGAGTAGCCGCCGTCCGCCAAGCCGCCACGCTTCCCGTACGCCAACGGGGCGGACTCTCCGGCGGATTGCCGGGGAGGCCGCCCCGTTCGGCTGGGTACGGGCCGGTCAGCCCGCGAGGACGTCTTCGGCGTCCAGCGTGGCGCCGACCGCCTGGATCACCGCGGCGATCTTGAAGGCCTCCTGGATCGTCTCGCGGTCCACGCCTGCCTTGCGGAGCACCTGCTCGTGCGAGTCGAGGCACTGGCCGCAGCCGTTGATCGCCGACACCGCCAGCGACCACAGCTCGAAGTCGGTCTTCTCGACGCCCGGGTTGCCGATGACGTTCATCCGCAGGCCCGCCCGCAGCGTGCCGTACTCCGGGTCCGACAGCAGGTGCCGGGTCCGGTAGAAGACGTTGTTCATCGCCATGACCGCGGCGGCGGACTTGGCCGCGGTGTACGCCTCCGGCTTCAGGTTCTCCCTGGCCTCCGGCTCCAGCTCCCGCAGCACGCGCGGCGAGCGCGAGGCGATGGCGCAGGCGAGCACCGTGCCCCACAGCTGCTGCTGCGGCAGCTCGGAGTTGCCGATCACCGAACCGAGGTTCAGCCTCAGGTCCTTGGCGTAGTCCGGTACGGCGGCCTTCAGCTCATCGAGGGCCATGCTCACTCACCGGCCAGGAGCTTGACCGGGTCGAGGGTGTCCTCGCCCTTGCTCCAGTTGCAGGGGCACAGCTCGTCGGTCTGCAGGGCGTCCAGAACCCGCAGGACCTCCTTGGGGTTACGGCCGACGGAGCCGGCGGTCACCATCACGAACTGGATCTCGTTGTTGGGGTCCACGACGAAGACGGCGCGCTGTGCGAAGCCGTCCTCGCCCTGGACGCCGCAGTCGCTCATCAGCTCGTGCTTGGAGTCCGCGAGCATCGGGAAGGGCAGGTCGCGCAGGTCGGCGTGGTCCTTGCGCCAGGCGTGGTGGACGAACTCGGAGTCGCCGGAGACACCGAGGATCTGCGCGTCGCGGTCGGCGAACTCGTCGTTCAGCTTGCCGAATGCGGCGATCTCGGTCGGGCAGACGAAGGTGAAGTCCTTCGGCCAGAAGAAGACCACTGACCAACCCTTCTCGCGGTCCTTGCTGGAGAAGGTCTTGAACTCCATGGCGCCCGCCGGGCCTACGACGCCGGTCAGTTCGTACGTGGGGAACTTGTCACCAATGGTGAGCATTGTCTGGCTGACTCCAAGATCGTTGGATTGGTCAGCCCCAACATGCCACAACGGAACTGATCACAGAAATCGCCACTTCGGCTGGCGTTGATCGAAGATGGCTATCAGTGCGGGGTGGGCCTTCGGCCGTGTACGAGTCCGCAGGCCTGGCTTCCCCCGGCCGTTACTTCTCCAGCCGGTGGAACACCTTTCCATTACGTGGCTCTGCGCCCAGCGCCTCGTAGAACGCGAGGGCGGGCGCGTGGGAACAGGCCGCGGCATGGTCGGCGGAGCTGGAGGAGGTGCCCGCTGCCGCACGGTTGAGGCGCCCTGACCGCCGGGCAGGCGTCACTGGGTGATGACGGTGATCGTTCCGGTGCCGCCTGCTCGTCTTGGTCGGGCCGCGGCCCAGATTGACGGGTTCCTTCACTCAATCCGACGTGACCATCCGCGACTTGGCGACGATCAGCCGCTGCCCCGGGTGGATGAGATCCGGGTCGGGGATGTTGTTCCACTTGACGAGTTGCTGGACCGTCGTCCCGAACTGGGCGGCGATGGCGGTGAGTGTGTCACCGGGCTTGACCGTGTAGTAGGTCTCCTGGGGCGATTCAGACTTGGCGACGATCAACCGTTGCCCGGGGTGGATGAGATCCGGGTTGGGGATCGCGTTCCACTTGACGAGTTGCGGGACCGTCGTCCCGAACTGGGCGGCGATAGCGGTGAGTGTGTCGCCGGGCTTGACCGTGTAGTACGTGAGGTTCGATGCTTGTGTTGTCATACCGCCAATATTAGCCCGTATGGCCCCATATCGCTCGTCGAGCTACGAGTGGAGGCGTGGGTGCCGAAAATTGCGTCCGCCCTGGTCGGGCCGGGTGTTGGGAGGCTTCCGCACTCGCTGGAAGGTTTCGCAGACCTTCTGCCCTGAGGTGCGACGTGGTTGACCGTAGGCCCATGCCGCAACCGCTCACCGTTCCGCCGAGTCAAGTCAAGCGGCTTCTCGAACTCACCATGGAGGACACGGCCTTAGTTGCTTCGCGCCGCGCGACGGGGCCTGTCGACGGTGATGCGGGCAGGAGAGTTGGGTGCGGTCGCCGCTGGCGCGTAGCTCTTCGAGGACCAGGGGAGCCTCGTCGGCGCCGTGGGTGACCCGCAACGTGTGAACAACCGGCGTGGCGTCGGGGAGTTCTAGGGCGGTGCGCTCGTCGGGGAGGGCATGCGGGCGCGGACGGTCTCCGACCACCACAGCTTGTGCCCCGCCTTGATCGCGGCGGGTGTGGTGGTGGCGCGTACGAAGGAGCCCTTGCCGTGGCGGACTTCGGTGAGCCCTTCTGCTCCACAGGCGGGATTGATCGCAGGAATCGGTAGACTTGTTGGTGTTGATCGGAGGTGGTTATCAGTGGCTGTGGGCAGTGCGAGCGGGAGAGGTGCGGGGCGCGGTGGGAACGGCGGTGCACGGCAGCCCAGTCTGTCCCAGTTGCGCGCTTTCGCCGCGGTCGCCGAGCACCTCCACTTCCGGGACGCCGCGGCCGCCATCGGCATGAGCCAGCCCGCGCTCTCCGGGGCCGTCTCCGCTCTGGAGGACGTACTCGGGGTGCAGCTTCTGGAGCGCACGACGCGCAAGGTGCTGCTCAGCCCGGCGGGGGAGCGGCTGGCGGCCCGCGCCCGTACGGTCCTTGACGCCGTCGGCGCGCTGATGGAGGAGGCGGAGGCGGCGCGGGCGCCCTTCACGGGGGTGCTGCGGCTCGGTGTGATCCCGACGGTCGCGCCGTACCTGCTGCCGACCGTGCTGCGGACCGTCCACGACCGCTACCCGGATCTGGACCTCCAGGTCCATGAGGAGCAGACCGCCTCGCTGCTCGACGGGCTCGCGCACGGGCGGCTGGACCTGCTGCTGCTCGCCGTGCCGCTGGGGGCGCCCGGCGTGACCGAACTCACGCTCTTCGACGAGGACTTCGTGCTGGTGATGCCGGAGGACCACTGGCTGGGCGGGCGCGGCGACATCCCGCGCGAGGCGCTGCGCGAACTGGACCTGCTGCTCCTGGACGAGGGGCACTGCCTGCGCGACCAGGCGCTCGACATCTGCCGCGAGGCGGGCAGGGAGGAGGGGGCACCGGTGACGACGAGCGCGGCCGGGCTCTCGACGCTGGTGCAGCTGGTCGCGGGCGGGCTGGGGGTCACGCTGCTGCCGCGTACGGCGCTGCGGGTCGAGACGGGTCGCAACGACCAGCTCTCGACGGGCTACTTCGCGGACCCGGCGCCGTCGCGCCGCATCGCCCTGGCGATGCGGTCGGGCGCGGCGCGCGCGGACGAATTCGAGACCTTCGCCACGGCGCTCCGCAAGGCGCTCCGCGCCTTGCCGGTCCGCATCTGCGATCCGTAACGCGCCCAGCGGCAATCTTTCCCGCGCCGGAATGGATTCCCCACCGGGACGCAAGCCGCGAAACGCCCAGCCCGCTATCTTTTCGCCGCCGCGACAGTGGATCGCGAGATGGCGCAGCCGACTTTTCCCGCCGCGACGGCGAAACGCGAGATGGCGCAGCCCGGCGGTGCCGAACTGACCGCACCATGGGGGTCCATGGGCCCCGGCCGGATTGGCACCGCCGGGCTGCGCCGTACGCGTTGCTCGCCGTCGCGGCGGGAAAGAGAACGCCGGTGTGGCACCGCAGGGCTACGCCGTAGGAGTTGCTCGCCCTCGCGGCGGGAAAAGAATCACTCCGTGCGGAGGCCGTCCGGGCGCATCATGCGCCATAGCGGCGGCAGGCTGACCAGGGTCACGAGCAGGATCACCGCCGCCCCCGTACCCGTCATCGTGCCAAGGCTCGACCAGTCGATGGCCACCGGCTGGTCGACCATCTCCAGCAGCACCGCCCCCAGCGCGAGCCCGCCCGCCACCGACAGCGCCAGCCCGAGCACCACCGGTACCGCCGTCTGCCAGAAGACGGACCACCCGATGGTCGTGCGGCGCGTGCCGAAGGCGACCAGGACGGACAGCAGCCGCTTCCGCTCCCGCAGCTGCTCCAGCATCGTCACGATCATGCTGGCCCCGATCAGCAGCAGCGTCGCGGTGGCGCCGATGAACAACGCGCGCCGGATGCTCTCGAATTCGTTGCTCACCTCGGTGTCCTGCAGAGTCATGACGTCAATCGTCGGGTTGATGGCCGCGGCGGCGTTGCGGACGTGCTCCACCGCGTCGGGCTGCTTCGGGTCGAGCTTCAGCATGGCGACGGCGTTGGCGTTGCTGAGCCGTGCCACGTCCATCGCGGACGGGGTGGCGAAGATGCCGGTGTGCTCCCAGCCGACCGGGTCGGGCCTGGTGTCCGCCACACGGGCCGAGGCCGGGATGGTCCACGGCTTCGGCTCGCTCGTGGGCGTGCCCGTCTCCGTGAGCTTGAGATCGACCGTGTGGCCCGGCGTCGTGAAGCCGTAGTCCGGATCCGGCTTCGTGACGAAGACGTCCCCGTCCTTGCAGGCGCCGATCCGCAGGAGCTCTCGCAGCGTGGCGCAGTCGCCGATCGTGAGGGTCTCGGTCCAGACGTCCTCCGCCTTACGGGCCTTGCTCTCGGCATCCGCGACGTATGCCTCGGTGAGGCCGAACACCCCCCGTACACCCTCCGTGCCGCGGAACTTCCCGAGGACGTCCCGGGCTTCGGCGCCGCTGGTCACCTCGACGGACACCTGCACCTGAGCCCGGTCCGGGTCCTGGCCGGTCTCCTTGGTGCTGCTGTTCTCCGCGCTGGCGAACAGCATCTGGATGGCGATGGCACCCGCGACGGCGATCGTGATGCCGCTCACCGTGCGCGACGCCGTACCGCTGCTGAGCTGGAGCCGGCGGGTGGCGAGCTGCCAGGGCAGCGGGCCGCCGCCGAACCGGTTGACGACGGCCTCGACGAGCCAGGGCAGTACGGCCGTGACCCCGATGAGCAACAGCACGGCTCCGGCCGCGACTTGGTAGATCTCGCGGTCGCCGGCCCGCCCGAATCCGCCGCCCATCAGCGGGTACAGCAGGCCGAGGCCGAGGGCGGGGAGGGCCAGCCGCCACCACAGGCGCCGACGGCGGGTGGCGGCGTTCCGTACGACTCCCAGCGGCTCGATCGTGACGCCGCGCAGCGCGAAGAGCGTGACCGCGACCGCGCACGCGGGCACGGCGACGGCGATCAGCGCTGTGAGCGCCGGGCTGGGTGTCACATCGGACGGGAAGACGCTGGTGTCGAACAGCGTGACCGAGCTGACGAACTGCCGGCCCACCAGGAACACGGCGCAACCCACCGCCAGTCCGGCGAGCGAGGCGACCAGCGCCTCACCCGCGGCGATCCTGCGGGTCATCCGGGCGTCGGCGCCCACGAGCCGCAGCGCCGCCAGGCGCCGGTCGCGGCGCTCGCCGCCGAAGCGCACTGCGGTCGCGATGAAGATCGCCACGGGCAGCAGCAGGACCACACAAGCGATGATGACGAGCAGGAGCAGCTCGGGCGGGAGCGGATCGCTCTTGCTGGTGGCCCCGAAGTGGTCGAGCCGGGCGCTGTGGCCCTTGGCGAATGTCTCGGGTGTCTCGGGAGCGGCCCCCGCGTAGAAGGCGAGCTCGTTCGGCTCGAGCAGGCCTTCGTCGCCGATCGTGCCCGTGATGCGGTAGTCGAGGCGCTCCTTGAGGAGCTTGCCGTCGGGCGAGGCGAGGAGGTCCGCGAGGGCGGGTGAGACCACCATCTCGCCGGGCCGGGGTATCGCGGAAAGGCCGGGCGGTACGGGCGGGTTGTCGCCGTCGGGCGACATGACGAGGCCCTGGATGTCCTTGCCGTGGTACGTCGTGTTGGCCTGGCCGATCCGGAGCGTCTTCGGGCCCGGTTTCAGGTCAGGGTTCACCATGGTGCTCTCGATGGAGCGGGCGTCACCGCGGGCGTCCCGGGCGGCCTTCAGCGCGGGGACGGCGGATGCGGCCAGCAGGAGCGCGACGCCCAGGCCGACGCCTATGGCGGTGAGGAGGGTGCGCGCCCAGCTCTCGCGGCCGCCGGTGAGCGCGAACCGGGTGCCCATCGCGAGGTCCGCGGCCCACCGGGAGACGCCGGCGCGGGCCGGCGGCTCCCCGGAACCCGTGTGCTCGTGCGTGCCGGCCGGGCGGCCGGTCATGGTGCCGCTCATCCGACGGCCGCCATGTCCCGCGCGCGGCCGTCCCGTACGACGACCTCGCGGTCGGAGTACGCGGCGACGCGCGCCTCGTGCGTGACGAGCACGACCGCGGCCCGGGTCTCCCTGGCCGCCTCGGTGAGGAGCTGCATCACGCGCTCGCCGTTGAGGGAGTCCAGCGCGCCGGTCGGCTCGTCGGCGAAGAGCACGCGCGGCCCGGTCACCAGGGAGCGGGCGACCGCGACCCGCTGACCCTGGCCGCCGGACACCTCGCCGGGCCGTTTGGCCCGTACGTCGCCGACCTCCAGCCGCTCCATCCACTGGAGGGCGCGGGCCTCGGCCTCCTTGCGCCGGACGCCGTTCAGCCGCAGCGGCAGCGCCACGTTCTCCACGCAGGACAGCTCGGGCACGAGCTGGCCGAACTGGAACACGAAGCCGAACTCGCCGCGGCGCAGCGCGCTCCGCTCGGCATCGGTCATCGCCGACAGCTCGCGGCCCCGGTAGTGGACCGTGCCCGTGTCGGGCCGGACGATCCCGGCCAGGCAGTGCAGCAGTGTCGACTTGCCCGAGCCGGAGGGGCCCATGACGGCGACGACCTCGCCGGGGTGAATGCTGAACTCCGCGCCGTCCAGGGCGGGAGTCGGGCCGTACGCCTTGTGCAGGGCGGCGGCGGAGAGCAGGGAACCGGTGGGGGTCACGAGCGGACCTCCTTCGCGAGCTGGTCGAGTCGGGCGGCGGCCAGCTCGAGCCACCGCAGGTCCGCTTCGAGATGGAAGAGTGCGTGATCGCAGATCAGCTGGTCGGCGATGTCGCCGGAGGACTTGCGCCGGGTCAGTTCCCGCATCAGCCGCAGATGCTCGGAGCGCTGCGAGTCGAGCAGCTCGGCGGCGCTGCGGCCGGTGAGCAGCGCGAGCACGACCTTCGTGTAGAGGGTGCTCTGCAGATACGGCTCGGGCTTCTCCGGCTGCGCGAGCCACTGCTCGACGTCGGTGATCCCGGCGTCGGTGATCGCATACCGCTTCCGCTCGGGCCCGCCGCCGGGCTCGATGCCCTCGACCTCGACGAGTCCGTTCTTCAGCAGGCGCGACATGGTCGAGTAGACCTGCCCGTAGTGCAGCGGGCGGTCGTGACCGAAGCGCTCGTCGAAGGCGCGCTTGAGGTCGTAACCGTGGCGGGGGCCGGACTCCAGGAGTCCGAGCAGGGTGTGGCCGATTGACATGTCCGGGACTCTACACCATGCGTATACCTCGCGTGTATAGAGAGAGTGGATAGCTCATTCCCGCAGGTGCAGGGGAGAGTTGGCGCAGGTGCGGGACGTGAGGCGGCCACGCAGCTCGTGGTCGTCAGTCGCGCTGCGGGTCCTGCGGCTGCTCGCTGCCGGCCTCCTCGGCGGAGGAGCGGGGCGGGCGGCCCCGTCTCGGCATCGGGCCCGCCGACTTCGGGAGGCGGCCCGTGTCCGCCAGGGCCCTGCGGAGCAGGAACTCGATCTGGGCGTTCGTGCTGCGCAGCTCGGCCTCCGCCCAGCGCGCGATCGCGTCGTGCACGGCGGGGTCCAGCCGCAGCAGCACCTGCTTGCGCTGCTGCGGCCTCCGCTTCTGCTGGGGGTCCCTCCCGCGCCGATGGCCGTGGGGGAGGTGTTCGTCGTCCGTCACCGGGCCGCCGTCACTGGTAGAGCGTCCCCGTGTTGAGGACCGGCTGCGGGCTGCGGTCGCCGCACAGCACCACCATGAGGTTGCTGACCATCGCCGCCTTCCGCTCCTCGTCGAGGTCCACCATGTCCCGCTCGGAGATCCGCGCCAGCGCGGCCTCGACCATGCCGACCGCGCCGTCCACGATCTGCCGCCGGGCGGCGACGACCGCGCCCGCCTGCTGCCGCTGGAGCATCGCCGAGGCGATCTCGGGCGCGTACGCGAGGTGGGTGAAGCGGGACTCGACGATCCGGGCGCCCGCCGCCTGGACGCGGGCGGCCGGCCCGGGCCTATCCCAGCCCGAGGACGGAATCGACCTGCAGGGTCACCGTGGCGCCGATGGACTCGGGCAGGGTGAAGGACTCGCCGGGAGGATAGACGGCGTGCACCCTGTACTCGCCGAATTCCGGCTCGGTGAGCACGCGGACGCGGCGGTTCTTGCGGTCGACGATCACGTAGACGGGGATGCCGGCGATGGCGTAGGCGAGGACTTTCTTCTTGAGGTCGTTGCCGTAGTTGGAGGACGTGACCTCCAGAACCATGCGGAAGATCGCCGGGTCGTAGCAGTTGTGCTCGATGAGGTGGTCGTCGTAGTCGGCGTCGACGACGGCGAGATCGGGGACGGCGAAGTCGAATGGCCCGTCGGGGAGCCATACGCCCACGGCCTGCATCACCCCTGACTGCTCGCCATGCAGGCCCGCCGCGATAAGCGGGATCATGATGTCTGTCAGCCGATGCGCATGGGGCATGTCGGGCGGTGGCGTCACGGTGATTTCTCCCCCGATGATCTCGACGCGGTGGCCGGGCAGCTTCTGGGCAACCTCCTCAGCTGCCTCAAGCAATGTCGGCTCGTCGTCGTAGCAGGGGTGCTCGACTGATTCGGCGGACATGGCGTTCCTCCTGACGGCCGGATGTCGAGAGCATCATCGTAAGGCGCGGGATCAGCCCGCGTCATGATTGGCGTCCTTCACCCGTACGGGGATGCGGGGCGGGCTCGTGCGTGCGGGGCGCAGCAGGTCGAGCCCACCGTCTATGCGCTGTGCTACCCCTCCACTGACCTGCGGTTTCGGCATCTGTGGCGCGTCCGACACGGGTTTGCCCGTCTCGCCCAGGCAACCCTTCGCCCGCCTCGCCAGTCAGTTCCTGTGAAGCCGGGTGCTGATTCTCACGTCCGGAAAAGCCTTGATCGTTGAGTGTTTGACCCCAGATGTGGTGCTAGCTTCGTGAGGCTTTGTGGGGGCGGACGGAACTGGAGCAGCGAAGAGATGGGACGAGCCGAAGCGAGACGGGCGCGGCAGCGCGGCCGCCGGGGCGGCGCGCGTCGCGCGAAGCCCAAGGGCGGCATACGCCGCTTCTTCACCTGGCGGAAGCTGTTCGGCGCCTTCCTCACCGTGTGCGCCCTCGGCATCGGTGCCTTCATCGCGCTCTACCTCTACGTCGACGTCCCCGGGGCTAACGCCCTGGCCCAGGCGCAGAGCAACGTCTACAAGTACAGCGACGGCACCGTCATCGCGCGGACCGGTGACGTCAACCGCGAGGTCGTCCCGCTGACCAAGGTGCCCAAGGACGTCCAGCGCACCTTCGTCGCCGCCGAGAACAAGACCTTCTACAGCGATTCCGGCGTCGACCTGAAGGGCACCGCCCGCGGCCTGATCAACACCGTCACCGGCAAGGGCAAGCAGGGCGGATCCACCATCACCCAGCAGTACGTCAAGAACTACTTCCTGAGCTCGGAGCAGACCGTCACCCGGAAGGCCAAGGAGCTGATCATCTCGCTCAAGGTCGACCAGGAGCAGACCAAGGACGAGATCCTCGCCGGGTACATCAACACCAGCTACTACGGGCGCGGCGCGTGGGGCATCCAGGCTGCGGCCCGTGCGTACTACGGCGTGGACTCCGACGACCTGACCGTGGAGCAGGGCGCGTACCTCGCCGCGCTGCTCCAGGCACCGAGCCAGTACGAGTGGTCGTCCGCCAGCGAGGCCTCGCGCAAGCTCGCCCTCCAGCGCTGGAACTACGTGCTGAACAACATGGTCGAGATGGACTGGCTGGATCCGGGCGAGCGCTCCCGCATGAAGTTCCCCGAGCCGATCACCCCGAAGCCCGCCCCCGGCCTCGAAGGCCAGGCCGGCTACCTCGTCGAGGCCGCCAAGGCCGAGCTGATCTCCTCCGGCGCCGTCGACGAGAAGGAGCTGGACGCCGGCGGCTGGAACATCACGCTCAACATCGACCGCAAGAAGCAGCAGGCCCTGGAGAAGGCCGTCGATACCGAGCTGATCGACGACCTCGACCTGAAGGGCCGCAAGGCCGACCAGGACGTCCAGCCCGGGGCGGCCTCGGTCGACCCGAAGACCGGCCGGGTCGTGGCGCTCTACGGCGGCCAGGACTTCGTCGAGCACCAGATCAGCAACGCGACCCGCCGCGACTACCAGGCGGCGTCCACTTTCAAGCCGCTCGTCTTCGCGACCGCGCTGGAGAACGGCGCCGAGACCCAGGACGGCGTGCCGATCACCGAGGACACGATCTACGACGGCACCAGCAAGCGCCCCGTCGAGGGCAGCACCACTCCCTTCGCCCCGCCGAACCAGGGCGACAAGGACTGGGGTCAGGTCACCGTCAAGCGGGCGATGAGCAAGTCGATCAACTCCGTCTTCGCGCAGATGGGCGTGGACGCCGGGCTGAAAGACGTCAAGCGGACCGCGGTGGGCCTGGGCATGAAGGAGAACGCGGGCGGCTTCGTGGTACGGCCCTCGATGTCGCTGGGCGTGATGGGCGCCAGCCCGCTCGACATGGCCGGCGTGTACGCGGGCCTGGACAACCACGGCAAGAAGGTCGCCCCGCAGGTGGTGAAGACCGCCGAGCGCGGCGAGCAGACGGCCGAGCTGTCGGAGCCGGTGGGCGAGCAGGTCATCGACCGGGAGACCGCCGACCGGGTCACCTCCGTACTGACCGGCGTGGTCGACGACGGTACGGGCGCGGCCGCCCGGTCGGCGGGCCTGGAGATCGCGGGCAAGACCGGCACCTCGGACGACAAGAAGTCGCTCTGGTTCACCGGCTACACCCCCGACCTCGTCACCTCCGTCGGCCTCTTCGGTGAGGACACCTCCGGAAAGACCACCAAGCAGGTCTCGCTGAAGGACGTCGGCGGCGGTGTGTTCGCCAACGGCGGCGGCTATCCGGCCAAGATCTGGGCCGGCTACACCCGGGCCGCGCTGAAGGGCGAGGCGCCCGCCGAGTTCGACCTGGACACCGGCCAGGGCGCGGGCGTGGCCCCCGCCCCGACGGTTCCCCCGACCACGGCCGACCCCGTCCCTGAGCCGACCCCCACTCCGACCGGTGAGTCCCAGACCCCGGACGAGCCCACCCCCAGCACCTCCGTCCCGCAGGACCCGACTCCCACCCCCTCCTTCCCGAGCCCGACGGCGAGTTCGCGGCCCCCGAGACCGACCGGGGATCCGACGCTGCCGGAGCCCGGAGACGACGATCCCTCGGCGCGATCGCCGGGGGAGTAGTCCGGGGGAAGTGAGATCCGGGCCAGGGGCCGCCGCCCCGGTCGCAACGCGTCGCGCATGAGCCGCGGTTCAGCCGCGCCTCAGTCGCCGTTGACCTCCTTGTTGATGCGGTCGCCCAGGTCCTGGTCCACGTTGCGCCAGTACTGGACCGCCCGCGCGAGGACCGGCCGGCTCACCCCGTTCTTCAGGTGGCCCGAGATGTTGGAGACGAGGCGGTCGCGCGCCGCCTCGTCGAGAACCTCGCGCACCTGGGTGCCCGCCTGTCCCCAGTCGTCGTCCTCGCGGTGCAGCCGGTACGCCTCGCGCACCATCTCGCCCGCCGCCTGCCAGCCCTGCGGGTCGCCGTAGCGCGCGGTGTCGGCGGCCGGGCCACCGTACGAGTTGGGGGCGTAGGGTGCGCCGGTCCTGGCGGGCTCGTAGCGCATCGGCCCGTCCTTGGCGTAGGAGTGGACCGGGACGTGCGGCCGGTTCGGCGGCAGCTGGGCGTAGTTGGGGCCGATCCGGTACCGGTGGGTGTCCGCGTAGGAGAAGATCCGGCCCAGCAGCATCTTGTCCGGGGACACGCTGATGCCCGGGACGAGGTTCGAGGGCTCGAAGGCGGCCTGCTCGATGTGGACGAAGTAGTCCTCCGGGTTCCGGTTGAGCGTCATCCGGCCGACCTCGATGAGCGGGTAGTCGCCGTGTGGCCACACCTTGGTCAGGTCGAAGGGGTTGAAGCGGTAGTCCGCCGCGTCCTCGAACGGCATGACCTGGATGTACATCGTCCACGACGGGGCGTTGCCGGAGGCGATGGAGTCGAACAGGTCGCGCCGGTGCGCGTCGCCGTCCTCGCCGGCGAGGGCGTCGGCCTCGGCCTGGGTGAGGAAGTCGATGCCGTGGTCGGTCTTCATGTGGTACTTGATCCAGAAACGCGCGCCACCGCCGTTGATCCACATGTAGGTGTGCGATCCGTAGCCGTTCATGTGGCGGTACGTCTTCGGGATGCCGCGGTCCCCCATCAGCCAGGTGACCATGTGGGCGGACTCCGGGGACAGCGTCCAGAAGTCCCACTGCATGTCGTGGTCGCGCATGCCGTTGTCCGGGCGCCGCTTCTGACTCCTGATGAAGTCCTGGAACTTCATGGGGTCCCGGACGAAGAAGATCGGGGTGTTGTTCCCGACCAGGTCGTAGTTGCCGACTTCGGTGTAGAACTTCAGCGCGAAGCCGCGGGGGTCGCGCCAGGTGTCGGGGCTGCCCTGCTCGCCCGCGACCGTGGAGAAGCGGGCCAGCATCTCCGTGGTCCTGCCGGGCTGGAACAGGTCGGCCTTGGTGAACTGGCTGACGTCGTTCGTGACGGTGAAGGTGCCGTACGCACCCGCGCCCTTGGCGTGCACCACCCGCTCGGGGACCCGTTCCCGGTTGAACTGGGCCATCTTCTCGATCAGGTAGTGGTCGTGCAGGAGGATCGGGCCTGTGTCGCCGATGGTGAGCGAGTGCTCGTCGCTCTGAACGGGGACGCCGTGGTTGCTGGTCGTGTACGGGATCTTCTGGCTGGACTCAGTCATGGAGCGCCTCGCAGTGCGTGGGGGAGGATTATGCCCTTTGTGTCCAGTTGGCCAGTGAACTCCGCCGACGCGTCGTCAGCAACCACCGGGACCGGGCCCACTCCTGAAGTTCGTACACGCGGCGGAGTCGTGCGTCCCGCGCTCGGGCGGTCACATACGCGCCGGCCCGCCCAGCTCGAACCACACCACCTTGCCGGTGCTCAGCCGGGTCGCACCCCATCGCCGCGCCAACTTGTTGACCAGGTACAACCCGCGCCCGCCCTCGTCGGTGTGGCGCGCCTGGCGCAGCCGCGGCAGCTGCGGCACGTCGTCCCCGACCTCGCAGCGCAGCACGTCCGTACGCAGCAGCCGCAGCGTGATCGGCCGCTCCGCGTACCGGACCGCGTTCGTCACGACCTCGCTGATCAGCAGCTCGACCGAGTCGGTCAGGTCCTCCAGGCCCCAGCGGGCCAGCGCCCGCCGGGCCAGTCGGCGCGCCTTGCCCGGCGCCTGCTCGTGCGGGTCCAGGAACCAGTACGCGACATCGCTCGGCGCGATCCCGTCGAACCGGGCGGCGAGCAGCGCGATGTCGTCGTCCCGGTCGCCCGGGCCGAGCATGTCGAGCACCTCGTCGCACAGCGGCTCGAGCGGCGGCGGATGGTCGGGGCCGGTCAGCCGGGCGGTCGCGGTCAGCTTCTCCCGCAGCTGCTCTATCCCGGTCCAGACGTCGCGCAGCCGGGACTCGACGAGCCCGTCGGTGTAGAGCAGGAGCGTGGCCCCGGCGGGGGCGTCCAGCTCCACGGCCTCGAAGTCGACCCCGCCGACGCCGATCGGCGCGCCCGGCGGTACGCGCAGCACCTCGGCCCGGCCGCCCAAGTGCAGCAGAACGGGCGGCGCCGATGCCCTGCGTTGGCCACCATGATCCGGTGCGCGACCGGGTCGTACACCGCGTACAGGCAGGTCGCCATGCGGTCGCTGCCGAGCCGCTGCGCCTGCTCGTCGAGGTGGTGCAGCACCTCCTGAGGCGGCAGGTCGAGCCCGGCGAGCGTCTGCGTCGTGGTGCGCAGCTGGCCCATGATCGCGGCGGAGGTCATGGAGTGGCCCATGACGTCGCCGACGACGAGGGCGACCCGGCTGCCGGGCAGCGGGATCGCGTCGTACCAGTCGCCGCCCACCCGGGCGGTCTCGGCGGCCGGCAGATAGCGGCTGGCCAGCCGTACGCCCGTGGGCTGCGGCAGCGTCTCGGGGAGCATGGTGCGCTGCAGCGCGTCGGCGATGTACGCCTCGCGGCCGTACAGCACGGCCTTGTCGACGCCGAGCGCGGTGTGCGTGGCGAGTTGAGCGGCGACCAGCAGGTCGTCGGCCTCGAACGGGGGCCGCTCCGGGCGGCGGAAGAAGACCGCGGCGCCGATCACCCGGCGGCGGCCGCGCAGCGGCGCGAGGACGGCCCGCTGGCCGCCCGGGACGGTGTGGCCGGGGCCCAGCAGCTCGGGGAGCGCGGCGCGGGCGGCCGCCGAGTCGCCGAACACCGGCCGTACGCCCCGCAGCACCTCGGCGAGCGGCCCGCCGGGGCGCACCTCGGCGTGCTCGGCGGCCTGCGGGAAGTCGGCCTGCAGATTGAGCATGGGCAGCCGGCCGCCGTCGGTGTCCTGCTCCTCCGGGATCCGGTCGGTGCGGCGGAGGCGGAGTACGACGGGGCCTACGGGGCGCTCGTCGCCGACGGGCAGCGGGTCGCGGAGGTAGACGAGGATGACGTCGGCGAAGGTGGGGACGGTGGCCCGGCACAGGCCGAGCACGATCTCGTCGAGGTCGATGCCCCGCGCGATCCGGCGCGTCGCCGCCCCGACGAACCGCAGCCGGTCTCCCTCGCGGGACGCGCCGCCGGTCTCGATGACCGGCCGCCCGTCCACCAGGGGCTCACCCGGGCCTCCGGCGCCGGCGGCAGGGGCCTTGCCCATCGGCTCGGACGCGGCCCGCTGGTGCCCGAGCGTCGCGCTCGGCTCGCCGCCCTTCGGGCGGTTGCGCCGACTCGCGCCGGTGGCGGCGTTGCGGTCCGCGCCTGCGCTCTCCGGCTCGGTCGGGTGCTGTGCGCCCTGGGACGGGTCGGCCGGGGAGGCCGAGGCCGACGCGCGCGTGCGCCGGTCCGCCGTCGAGGAGGCCGCGTCGGCGGCCGCGGCTCCGCCCCGCGAACGGGTGCGCCGGGCCGCGCCGGTGGCGGCGTTGCGGTCCGCGCTGCGCCGCTGTGGTTCGTTCGGGTGCGGGGCACCGGACGGGGGGTCCGCGGGCGGGCCCGCCGGGGCGTCGGTCGCCGCCGCGGCGCGGCCCAGCCCGTCGGCGGCCGCCGACGCGGCGGAGATGCCGTCGGCCGGTGGCCGTTGACGGCCTATGGTGCCGTCCCGCTCTGCGGATCTGCGGGCAGGCCTTCGCCGGCCGGCCGGGTCCGGGGCCGGGGTGCCGGCCGCGGCCTGCTGGATCGCGCGGCGCGGGTCGGCGTCCGCCGCCGCTCCGGGCACGTCCTCGTGCGCCCGCGGGGCCTGGCCCGCCGCGGACGCGGCTGAGGCGGCGGCCTGCCGGCCGCTGTGGGAGGTCGGGTACTCCGTCACGCGTGGGGTTCCATCCGTCCGGGGCTGCGCGTCGGGCGCGCTTGGTCAGGCGCGTCGTCGGCAGTTGAGGAAGAGCTGGATCTCGGGCGGTACGTCCGTACTGGCCGGGGCGTACGCGTACGAGTCCTCCCCGGCGACCTCGAAACCCGCATCGCGCACGACCTGGCGCAATTCGTCCCTCACGTAACCCGATACCCGGATCGTGTTGCCCAGGAACGGAATTGCGAAGTCGTCCACATCTGCTTCGACCATCGAGAGCGCGAGCAGCCCCTCGGGCCGCAGCAGGCCGTGCAGCAGGCGCAGCGCGTACGGGATCTCCGCGCGTGGGAGCATCAGGAGCGAGAAGAAGGCGGCGATGCCGTCGAACCGGCCGGGACCGTGGGGCGGTTCCGCGGTCAGGCCCCCCAATTTCCCCGAGGCGACCAGCTCCCCGAGGTCCGCCAGCTCCGCGACACGGAACTCACCGGCCGGGACGTTCTCGCGGGCGAGCTTGACCATTGTGGGCGACAGGTCGATGCCGACGACCCGGTGCCCGGCGGTCACGAGCTGCGCCGCGGTCGGCAGGCCCGTGCCGCAGCCGACATCGAGGATGCGCGAACCCGCGGGGAGCGACTCGGCCAGCCAGCGGCCGGAGGCGAGCTGCCCCTCCTTGTGCGGGAACGCTTCGTCATAGCGGTCGCCGATCGCGTCGAACGCCTCTGCCTGCCCGGTTCTGTCGATCTGTAACCGGTCGTACCCGTCGTAGCCTTCTCCGCTCACGACTCCACCCTTCCAGTTCTCCAGCACTCCACTGACTGTGACGTGTGACTGTGACGTGCGGTCAAACCTTTCCGATGGCCGGTCAAACCTTTTCGATGGCTTGGAGTTGTGCTTGCACAGCCCGTGCGTCGCACAGGGTGTTGCGGACGACGATCCTACGGTTGGTGGCCAGGGGCACATCAAGGGTCTCCCGTCGGGAGATTCCTTCCGCACACCGGTGCAGGAGGTCAGGAGGCCAGTCTGGCAGGGACGAGGTCCCAGTCCGCCGGAAGTTCCGGGACCGGCCATTCCTGATCGGGCCGCCAGTTCTCCCAGCCGTCCCGGAAGGGCGCGCCCCACGCGCCGATGAGTTCGACGGCGGCCCGGCCCGCGGCCCGTACGCCCTCGGCCTGCCGGGTACTCATCAGCCCGGCGCGCTGCGCCTGTTCGAACTCGTCCTCGTCCCGCCAGGCCCAGCTGCGGTCCGGATAGACCGCGATGTCCAGGAAGTGGTCCTCGGAGTCGACGCCGCGCGCCCACCGGCGGCGCGGCTCCTCCAGATTCACGTACCAGTTCTTGAAGCGCCAGCCCGGCTCCCAGAACAGCCAGACCGACCAGGGGTCGACGGGCCTGGCCAGCTTCAGCACGCCCGTGCCGAACCAGCGCGAGCGGGTGGTGGACCGCGGCTTGGTGTAGCGGGTGGCCAGCGGCTCGCGGTGTACGGGTGTGCCGTCGCTGAGCACCGGCTTCACGCACACGGTGCCCGGCGCCATCCAGACCGCGAGCAGCTCGGCCGTGTCCTCCACGACCGTCACGGGACGGCAGATGTGGACGCGGTCGGTGCCGTTGCCCCGGTAGCGCCAGAGGATGTGCTCCCCCGGTGCCCAGAATCGGGCATCCGCCGCGCCCGTCGTCTCCGTGGTCTCCGCTGTCATGCGCAGATCTTAGGGGCGGGGGCCGCGCGCCGCTGTGGCCCGCGCTACGGGCGCGTCACGCGCTGCACTACGGGCGGGTCATGCGCAGCACGTCCAGCGCCTCGTCCAACTGCTCGAGCGTCAGATCGCCGCGTTCCACGTACCCTGACGCGAGGACCACCTCGCGGATCGTCTTCCGCTCGGCCAGGGACTTCTTGGCGACCTTCGCCGCCTCCTCGTAACCGATGTACTTGTTGAGCGGGGTGACGACGGACGGCGACGACTCGGCGTACTCCCGGGCCCGGTCCGCGTTCGCCGTGATGCCGTCGACCGTGCGGTCCGCCAGCAGGCGGGAGGCGCTCGCGAGCAGCCGGACCGACTCGAGCAGGTTCTTGGCGATGACCGGGAGCATCACGTTGAGCTCGAAGTTGCCCGAGGCGCCTGCCGTGGTGACCGTCACGTCGTTGCCGATGACCTGGGCGGCCACCATCAGCACCGCCTCCGGGATCACCGGGTTGACCTTCCCCGGCATGATCGAGGAGCCGGGCTGGAGGTCGGGCAGGTTGATCTCGGCGAGTCCGGTGCGCGGTCCCGAGGCCATCCAGCGGAGATCGTTGGCGATCTTGGTGAGGCCCACCGCGATCGTACGGAGCTGGCCCGAGGTCTCCACCAGGCCGTCCCGCGCGCCCTGCGCCTCGAAGTGGTCGCGCGCCTCGGTCAGCGGAAGACCGGTGGAGCGGGCCACCTCGGCGATGACGGCGGCGGAGAAGCCGGGCGGGGTGTTGATGCCGGTGCCGACGGCCGTGCCGCCGAGGGGGAGTTCGGCGAGCCGGGGGAGGGAGGCCCTGAGGCGCTCGGCGCCGTACCGCACCTGCGCCGCGTAGCCGCCGAACTCCTGACCCAGCGTCACCGGGGTCGCGTCCATCAGGTGCGTACGGCCGGACTTGACGACCTCCGCGAACTGCGCGGACTTGCGCTCCAGGGACGCGGCGAGGTGGTCGAGAGCCGGAATCAGGTCCCCGGTCACGGCCGCTGTCGCGGCGATGTGGATCGAGGACGGGAAGACGTCGTTGGACGACTGGCTGGCGTTGACATGGTCGTTCGGGTGGACGGGTGCGCCGAGCCGCTCGCTCGCCAGGGTCGCGATGACCTCGTTGGTGTTCATGTTGGAGGACGTGCCGGAGCCGGTCTGGAAGACGTCCACCGGGAAGTGGTCGTCCCAGGCGCCCTCGGCGACCTCTGCCGCGGCCTCCTGGATCGCGGTCGCCAGGTCCTTGCCGAGCACGCCGAGATCGGCGTTCACCTTGGCCGCGGCCGCCTTGATACGGGCCAGCGCCTCGATGTGCGCGCGCTCCAGGCGCTGCCCGGAGACCGGGAAGTTCTCCACCGCGCGCTGGGTCTGCGCGCGCCACTTCGCGCGGGCGGGGACCCGTACCTCGCCCATCGAGTCGTGCTCGATGCGGTAGCCCTCGCCGCCTTCGCTGCTGTCGCTGTTCTCGCTGCCGTCGTCGGCCATCGTCACGTACCTCCTGGGATGCACAGCGCGTGTCCAGTTCACCTTGTTCCCGGCGGCGTTGCGCGAACGCGTACGGCCGTGCTGCATCTGCGGGATATGCGCAGGTGAGAGATGAAAGCCCCGAGGTAACCGTCCATAATCGCGCTGTGAGCGAGCCGATGAGGAACCACCAGGACGACGGGCACGGGCACGACGGGCACGGGCACGACGGGCAGCACGGGCACGGGCACGGCCGGGGCCGGTGGGCGCGCATCCGGCACCGGGTGGCCCACGTGGTCACCCCGCACAGCCACCAGGCCGCCGACAAGGTCGACTCCGCGATGGAGACCTCCGCGGAGGGCATGCGGACGCTGTGGATCTCGCTCGGCGTCCTGGCCCTCACGGCGGCGCTGCAGGCCGCCGTGGTCGTCGTCTCCGGTTCTGTGGCGCTGCTGGGCGACACGGTCCACAACGCCGCGGACGCGCTGACCGCCGTGCCGCTGGGCGTGGCGTTCGTCCTCGGCAGGCGCGCCGCCACCCGCCGCTTCACGTACGGGTACGGCAGGGCGGAGGACCTGGCCGGGATCGTGATCGTGCTGACCATCGCCGCGTCGGCGGCGCTGGCCGGCTGGGCGGCGGTCGACCGGCTGCTGGACCCACGGCAGGTCCACCAGCTGCCCGCGGTCGCCGCAGCGGCCGTCGTCGGATTCATCGGCAACGAGTGGGTGGCCCGCTACCGCATCCGCACCGGCCGCAGGATCGGCTCCGCCGCCCTGGTCGCCGACGGGCTGCACGCCCGCACCGACGGGCTCACCTCGCTCGCGGTGCTGCTCGGCGCGGGCGGCGCGGCGCTCGGCTGGCGCCTGGCCGACCCGGTCGTCGGCCTGTTCATCACCGCCGCCATCGCGCTCGTGCTGAAGGACGCCGCCCGGGAGGTCTTCCGCCGCCTGATGGACGCCGTGGAACCCGCGCTCGTCGATGCGGCCGCAGCCGCGCTGCTCGGCGTGCCCGGCGTGGTGGAGGTCGGCGAGCTGCGGATGCGGTGGATCGGGCACCGGCTGCGGGCGGAGGTCGCCATCGTCGTCGACGGCGACCTGAGCGTACGGGCGGCCCACGAGGTCGCCGTCGAGGCGGAGCACGCCCTGCTGCACGCCGTACCGCGGCTGACCGCCGCCCTGGTGCACGCGGACCCCTCCGCCACGACCGGCGACCCGGACCCCCACGCGGCCCTGGCCCACCACGCGCACGCCTAGGCCCGGACAGGGCTGGCCTCCGGCGGGTGGCCGCCGCTCCGCATGCCGGGATCCGCACGTGACTCATCAAGTCCGTTGCCCTGCAAGCCTGGTGAAGCCGCCTTACGATACGGCCGGGAAGCGGCGGGCGACAGGGAAAGGACCGCATGTCCGACATCTGGGATGAGGTCCGTGCGGGATGGGCGGCCGCCGTCCGCGCGGCCGAGGGGACAGGACATCCCCAGAACGAGGAGTACGGGGCGGGCCGGGCGGGCCTGGGCTTGGCCCGCCGTCCCATCGCGTTCACCGGGGAGCCCGGGGCCGGGAAGACGGTCCTCTTCGACGCGCTCGCCCAGCGTGTCGGCCCCGACGACGACCCCAAGGGGCGCAGCCCGGACCGGGAGGAGAAGCACACGGTCTTCATGCTGGGCTCGATGCGGATCCGGGTGTCCGTCATGGTGGTGCCCGGCCAGGAGTCGGCGCAGCGCGAACGCGCCATGAACCGTGTCCTGAGCGACAACGCAGCGCCCGAAGGCATCATCCACGTGGTCTGCTGGGGCCACAACAAAGTCTGGGACCGCAGAGGCCAGAATGCGCTGGAGGACGGGGTGCGCGGTGCGGGAACGGGGATCACCCCGGACGCCGTGCGTGAATGGCACCTGCTGAAGGAGCGCCGGGACTTCGAGGATCTGTGTGACCGGATCAAGGAGACCCGCGCCGTGGAACGGCGTATGAAGTGGCTGATCGTCGCCGTCACCAAGAGCGATCTGTTCTGGAACGACATCGACAGCGCACGTGACTACTACATCCCGGACGGTGACGCCACCGGGCCGGACGGCGAATCGCGCTTCTGCACCGCCCTGCGCGACCTGGCCGAGGGCAGCCGCCTCCGGATCGCCGTCGTCCCGGTGAGCTCCCGGCTCCTGCGGCACTCCTTCGGCGGTGGCCTTCCGCCCCGGATGAGCGTGCTCGACGAACTGGGGGCCCGCGGCCTGCGCAAGCACTTCTACCGGACCCTGAAGGGCCTGCTGTGAGCACGGCCTGGGACGGCGAGGCCTTCGAGTCTTCGCTGCGCACGGCCGAGGAGCTGCTGAGCGGGGTGCGCCGGGCCAGGGTGGCGCTGTGGTCCCTGCGCGGCGCGGAGGGAGCACTCGGGCTGCTCCCCCTGGCGGCTTCGACCACCGGGTACGCCGCGCGCCCCGGCGCCGTTGAGGACTCCGGTTCGGTCATGGTGCCGGCCCTGCTCGCCGGTCTCGCGGCCGTCGCTGCGGCCGTGGTCGTCGAGGTGGTCGTGGCCCGCCGCCTCCGTCGGCGCATCGACCGCGACCGGAGCAGGCTCGCCGGAGAGATAAGCATGCTCCGCGAAGTCCTCGTCCACGTGTCGGTGCGAGAGGGCTGGAGCAAGTCCCGCACGCGGGGAGCTCGGGCGCGCATCGCGCGCTTTTCCATCGAAGGGAAGGGGTCCTGGTGATCCAACGGCTGCTGTTGTTCGCGGGGATAGCCGCATTGTTCAGCCTCATCGGGCCGCAGATCGGCTTTCTGATCGCGGAGGGGACCCCTTACGAGGAAACCGTCAACGGCAACTGGGACGCCGCTGCCGCGGCATCCGGCCTGATGGTCTTCGGTGCGCTGGTGTTCGGCTGGGGAAGCTGGCTCTGCTTCACCGTCTCCGGCGGCTTCCGGGACAACAACGTGGTGGGCGGCCTCCTGAGCCTGGCGGCGGGCGCGCTGCTGATCGGCGTCGCCGTGTTCGTCGCCTGGAAGACCGTGCTGGCCTGAGCGGCCCGGCGGCCCCACGCGCCGGGCGGGGCCGCCGGGCCGGGCTCAGGTCGTGGGCCCTACGGGGATGGTGGTCACGAACGGCTGGGCAGGGGACGGGTCCTGGAAGAAGTCGTTGCCCTTGTCGTCGACCACGATGAAGGCCGGGAAGTCCTCGACCTCGATCCTCCAGACCGCCTCCATGCCCAGCTCCTCGTACTCCAGGACCTCCACCTTCTTGATGCAGTCCTGCGCCAGGCGCGCGGCCGGGCCGCCGATCGAGCCGAGGTAGAAGCCGCCGTGCGCGGCGCACGCGTCGGTGACCTGCTTGGAGCGGTTGCCCTTGGCCAGCATGACCTTCGAGCCGCCGGCCGCCTGGAACTGCTCGACGTACGCGTCCATCCGGCCCGCCGTCGTCGGGCCGAAGGAGCCGGATGCGTAGCCCTCGGGGGTCTTGGCCGGGCCCGCGTAGTAGACCGGGTGGTTCCTCAGGTACTCCGGCATCTCCTCGCCCGCGTCCAGCCGCTCCTTGATCTTCGCGTGCGCGATGTCGCGGGCGACGACGAGCGTGCCGGTCAGCGAAAGGCGGGTCTTGACCGGGTGCTTGGTCAGCTCGGCGAGGATGTCGTCCATCGGCTGGTTGAGGTCGATACGCACCGCTTCGAGGTCGGGACCCGCGCCCTCGGTCAGCTGCTCGTCGGTGGTCTCCGGCAGGTACTTCGCCGGGTCGGTCTCCAACTGCTCCAGGAAGACGCCCTCGGCCGTGATCTTCGCGACCGCCTGGCGGTCGGCGGAGCAGGAGACGGCGATGGCGACCGGGCAGGACGCGCCGTGCCGCGGCAGCCGCACCACGCGCACGTCGTGGCAGAAGTACTTGCCGCCGAACTGCGCGCCGATGCCGATCTTCTGGGTCAGCTCGAAGACCTTCTCCTCCAGCTCCTTGTCGCGGAAGCCGTGGCCGGTCGGGGAGCCCTCGGACGGGATCTCGTCGAGGTAGTGCGCGGAGGCGTACTTGGCGGTCTTCAGCGCGTACTCGGCGCTCGTGCCGCCGACGACGATCGCCAGGTGGTACGGCGGACAGGCGGCCGTGCCCAGGAGGCGGATCTTCTCCTCCAGGAACTTCATCATGGAGGACTCGTTCAGGACGGCCTTCGTCTCCTGGTAGAGGAAGGACTTGTTGGCCGAGCCGCCGCCCTTGGCCATGAAGAGGAACTTGTACGCACCCCCGTCGGTCGCGTACAGCTCGATCTGCGCGGGCAGGTTGGAGCCGGTGTTCTTCTCGTCCCACATGGTCAGCGGGGCCATCTGCGAGTAGCGCAGATTGAGCTTGGTGTACGCGTCGTAGATGCCGCGCGAGAGGGCCTCCTCGTCCGCGCCGGACGTCAGGACGTTCTGGCCGCGCTTGCCCATGACGATCGCGGTGCCGGTGTCCTGGCACATGGGCAGGACGCCCGCGGCCGCGATGTTCGCGTTCTTCAGCAGGTCCAGGGCCACGAAGCGGTCGTTGGGGGAGGCCTCGGGGTCATCGAGGATCCGGCGCAACTGGGCGAGGTGGGCGGGGCGCAGGTAGTGCGAGATGTCGTGCATGGCCTCGGCGGCCAGCTTCCGCAGCGCCTCCGGCTCGACCTTGAGGAACGTGCGCCCGTCGGCCTCGAAGGTGCTCACGCCCTCGGAGGTCACCAGGCGGTACGGGGTGGTGTCCTCGCCCAGGGGCAGGAGGTCCGTATAGGCGAACTCAGGCATGTGCGGCCATTCCTCACTCGGCAGACGGCGGTGGCTGGCGTCGAAGACAGCGCAGACAAGCGTAGAGCGCGCGAGGGCGGGTGGGGCTGTGAGGTAGGGCTCAGTGGAGATGGGGCGCCAGTGTGCGCGGCACGGGAGTCGCGCAACCCTAGTCGCGATCTATCGCGTTTCGGTACGCTGGCCCGGTGAATGAGCCTCAGCAGCAGCCGGTGCCCCTGACCAAGCCCGCGGCGCCTGTGGCGCCTTCGGAGCCCGCAGTACCCGCGGCCCCTGCAGTGGCCGGGGCCAAGCCAGTCGCCGAAGCGGAGATCCGCGCGTCCGACGCCGACCGCGACCGGTTCGCGGACATCCTCCGCGAGGCCCTCGCCGAGGGCCGGCTGACCGCGGAGGAGCACGCCGAGCGGATCGACGGGGTCTACCGCGCCAAGACGCTCGGTGAACTCGAGCCGCTGGTACGGGACTTGCCCGCGGCCGGTACCCGTATGCCACCCGCCGCCGCCCCGGCCGCCGGGCCACCGTACGCGCAGGCAGAGGCCCCGCCCGAGAACCTCGTCGCCGTCTTCAGCGCCTCGACCCGCAAGGGCCGCTGGCGCATCGGCCGCCGCACCAACGTCTTCGCCTGCTTCGGCAGCGTCGAGATCGACCTCACGGAGGCGATGTTCGAGCAGCAGCAGGTCGTGATCAACGCGACGTCGATCTTCGGCAGTGTGGAAGTCCGGGTCCCGGAGAACGTCACGCTGCGCGGCTCGGGCACGGGCGTCTTCGGCAACGTCGAGGTGGACACCCAGGAGTCCGCGGACCTCAACGCTCCGGTCGTCGTCATCAGCGGCTACGCGGTCTTCGGCAACATCGAGGCCAAGCCCAAGAAGGGCAAACGCCTCCGCGACCTGCACGCCCACGCGCGCAAACACCTCGGGCACTGAGGGGCCCCGGGGTGTGGGCATGGGGTCCGGAGGGGGCGGGGCCAGAAAACTGCAACGGTCTGCATAGGCGCACGCACAGCGGGTAGGGACTGCTGCATCGTCTTCTCGTACGGCATGGGGGTTGAAAGGGGCCGTGCGCCGGGGGAGACGGGCAAGGGTGACTCTTTCGCGAAAGCCGTCGTCAGGAGTAGACCGTGCTGCAACCGCCGCATCAGCCCCTGCAGGCCGCCGTACCGCCGCAGCGCATTCACGCCCGGGACCAAGCAGGCCCCTGGCACTCGGACGCGGTGTGCCGCCGCGACGAAGCCGGGCTGTTCTTCGCGCCCTCCAAGGAGCCGACGGCCGCCCGGCTGTCGCGTGAAGAGGCCGCGAAGCGGGTCTGCGCCCGGTGCCCTGTGATGGTGGAGTGCCGGGAGCACGCACTGCTGCAGCCGGAGCCCTACGGCGTGTGGGGAGGGCTGACCGCGGCCGAGCGCCGGGTCGTGCTGGCCCGCCGCCGGCGCCGTGAGGTCGAGCTGCAGAAGGCCGCGCGCTCCGCCGCGGTCCCGCACATCGCAGCGGCTGGATGAACGCCGCGTCAGGGGCGCCCCCCGCAGCGGGGGCGCCCCTGACGTTCATCCGTATTCCGCAGGTGCGCGTCCGTATCGCCTGAACCGGCCGGCTCCGGCTCCCCCGCTCAGCGCGCGCGGTCGAAGTCGATGGCGCTGTAGGCGCGGAGCTTCGACAGCCGGTGCGTGGAGTCGATCCGCCGGATCGTGCCGGACTTGGAGCGCATCACCAGCGACTCGGTGGCGGCCGTCTCCGCCCGGTACCGCACCCCGCGCAGCAGCTCGCCGTCCGTGATGCCGGTGGCGACGAAGAACACGTTGTCGCCGCTGACCAGGTCGTCGGTGTGCAGGACGCGGTCGAGGTCGTGGCCCGCGTCCAGCGCGCGCTGCTTCTCCTCGTCGTCCTTCGGCCACAGCTTGCCCTGGATCGTGCCGCCCAGACACTTGATCGCGCAGGCCGCGATGATGCCCTCGGGCGTGCCGCCGATGCCCATCAGCATGTCGATGCCGGTGCTCTCCCGTACGGCCATGATCGCGCCCGCGACGTCGCCGTCCGAGATGAACTTGATCCGGGCGCCGGTCTCGCGGATCTCCTTGACCAGGTCCTGGTGGCGCGGGCGGTCGAGGACGACGACCGTGACGTCCTCGGGCGCGCTGTGCTTGGCCTTGGCGACCCGGCGGATGTTGACCGACGGAGGCGCGGTGATGTCGACGTAGTCGGCCGCCTCCGGCCCGGTGACCAGCTTGTCCATGTAGAAGACGGCGGACGGGTCGAACATCGTGCCGCGGTCGGCGGCGGCGAGGACGGCGATGGCGTTGGGCATGCCCTTGGCCGTCAGGGTGGTCCCGTCGATCGGGTCCACGGCGATGTCGCACTCCGCACCGGTGCCATCGCCGATCCGCTCCCCGTTGAAGAGCATCGGGGCCTCGTCCTTCTCGCCCTCGCCGATGACGACGACACCGTTCATCGACACGGTGCTGACGAGGGTGCGCATGGCCTTCACGGCGGCGCCGTCGGCGCCGTTCTTGTCGCCGCGGCCGACCCACCGCCCCGCGGCCATCGCGGCGGCCTCGGTGACCCGTACGAGTTCCAGGGCGAGGTTTCGGTCGGGAGCCTCGGGGCTCACCTCGAGCTGGGACGGCAGATGATGCTCGGTCATCGGAGCGCACCTTTCTGTACGGCGACGGCCGGAGTAGAGGGTGTCTGTGACTTTATCGGTTCGTCGCCAATGTGAGCAGTGGGCCCTACGCATGAGCGCTGTCAAGCGCACGGTCGAGGCCTCGGTCACGGGCGCGGTCGAGAGCGTGGTCGAGGCGCCGCCGGGGGCATCTCACGAGTGCCCCGCAGGGGGGTGCAGGAATCGCCGGTTCGGCGATAAGGGACGATAGGGGCGTGGCAGGAATGCGCGGTACGCAGACGGTTCGGGACATGGTGCTGTCGATGGCGGTCATCGGGGTCGTTGTCGCGGGCATCTATCTCTTCATCCCGCACGACCCCTCGAAGGACCCGGTGAAGCAGGTCGACTACCGGGTGGAGCTGGACACGGCCCGCCGTGCCGCGCCCTACCCGGTGGCGGCCCCCGAGGGCCTGCCGAAGAGCTGGCGCGCGACCTCGGTGACGTACGACGGGGGCAACCCGGACGGGGCCGCCTGGCACCTGGGCTTCCTGGACCAGGACAACCAGTACGTGGCGGTGGAACAGAGCAACGGCAGGCCGTCGAAGTTCGTGACGAAGGTCAGCCAGGGCGCGGAGAAGACCGGCAGGACCCAGCAGGTCGGCGCGGAGCGCTGGGACCGCTACGAGGGCCCGAAGTACGACGCGCTGGTGCTGGAGGAGCGCGGGGTGACGACGGTGGTGACCGGCACCGCGTCGTACGCGCAGCTCGCGAAGATGGCCGCCACGCTCAGGCTCGAGTCTCCCGGGGGCCGGTGACACGGGCGGCTGACATGGGCGGCTGACATGGGCGGCTGCCGCCGCGGGCCCGTATCCCCGGCAGCGCCCGGGCCGTCCGGGCTCTGCCGGGGGGACGGCGGGCCGGAGGTCAGACGGTCGTGACGACCTCGTCGTACTCCAGGCGGGGCGAGCGCGGGAGCCATGCGTCCTCGCCCGGCTTGCCGATGTTCACCACGGCCAGCACCGAGTGGTCGCCCCCGGGGAAGAACTCCTTGTTGAGGGCCTCGGCGTCGTAACCGGTCATCGGGCCCGCGGCCAGGCCGGCGGCGCGGACGCCGATGATGAAGTAGCCGACCTGCAGCGCCGCGTTGAAGGAGCCGGCCTGCTCGCGGACCGGGCGCTCGCTGAAGAAGACGTCCTTGACCTGCGGGAAGTGCGGGAAGAGGCGGGGCAGCTCCTCGTGGAACTCGTGGTCCGTGGCGAGGATCGCGACGAGCGGGGCGGCGGCCGTCTTGGGCTGGTTGCCCTCGGCCATGTGGCGCACCAGGCGCTCGCGGGCGTCGGGCGAGCGGACCAGCACGATGCGCAGCGGCGACTGGTTGAAGGCGGTGGGGGCGTACTTCACCAGGTCGTAAATCGCCTGCACCTGCTCGTCTGTGACCGGCTCGTCGGTGAAGGTGCGGGCGGTCCTGGCCTCACGGAACAGCAGGTCCTGGGCGGCGCTGTCGAGGGCGAGGGTCATGGGGATACCTCTCAAAGTTATGCAGCGTTCAATTACCGTCGCGTGCAACAACCACGAGAGGCGCGTGAATATTCAACGAGGGTGAAAGTGTGTGACCGGCTTCACACCCGCGCGGGCTGTGTGCTGGTCGGTACGCCGGCGGGTGCCCCGGCTCCGGGGTGCTCCGGTCGGTACGCCGGTGGCCGCCTTACGTGTCGGCTTCCTGGTCGTCCTCGTCCCCGGCGCCGTCCTCGTCCCCGGAATCCGCGAGGGCCGCGTCCAGCCGCGCCCGCGCGCCCTCCAGCCACCGGCGGCAGACCTTCGCCAGCTGCTCGCCGCGCTCCCAGAGCGCGAGGGACTCCTCCAGCGTGGTCCCGCCCGCCTCCAGTCGGCGGACGACCTCGATCAGCTCGTCCCTCGCCTGCTCGTAGCCGAGCGTCGAGTCGGCCGGCGGCGCGGTCGCGCCGCCGCCGGGCTCGCCGGCCTTCTCGTCCGTAGTGGTCATGCGTCCAGCCTAGAGGTGGCGTATGACAGGGCGGCCGACGCCGTCACCCACGACGCCCACGTCGTCACCCGCGCCGCTGTCGCGGCGTACGGCGACGTAGGGAGCGCAGCAGCCGCCCGCTACGGCGTCACCCGCACCGTGAACTCGCCCTCGGCGACGCGGGCCCGCAGCTTCTCGTCCGGCGTGACCTCGTCCGCCGACCTGACCACCGTGCCGTCCGCCCGCTGCAGCACCGCGTACCCCCGCTCCAGCGTGGCCGCCGGGGAGAGCGACACCACGCGCGCGAGGGTGTGCGCGAGCTCCGAGTCGGCCCGGTCCAGCAGGTGCCCCAGCGTCCTGCGACCCCGGTGGAGCAGCGCCTCGACCTCCTCCTCCCGCTCCTCCACCATCCGCTGCGGCCGCTCCATGCACGGCCGGTGGCGGACGCCCGCGAGGCCCCGCTCCTCCCGGTCGAGCAGCCCCGTGACGGCGCGCAGCGCGCGCTCCCGCAGCTGCCGGATGCGCGTCAGCTCCTCGCCGACGTCCGGCACGACCTTCTTCGCGGCGTCCGTCGGCGTGGAGGCGCGAAGGTCGGCGACGAGGTCGAGCAGGGGTGTGTCCGGCTCGTGACCGATGGCCGACACGACGGGCGTACGGCAGTCGGCCACGGTCCGTACGAGCTGCTCGTCCGAGAACGGCAGCAGGTCTTCGACGCTGCCGCCGCCGCGCGCCACGACGATCACGTCGACGTCCGGCAGCGCGTCGAGATCCTTGACTGCCTGAACGACCTGCGGCACGGCGTGCACGCCCTGCACCGCGACGTTGCGGACCTCGAAGCGGACGGCCGGCCAGCGGTGCCGGGCGTTCTCCAGCACGTCCCGCTCGGCGGCCGAGGCCCGGCCGCAGACCAGGCCGATGAGCTGCGGCAGGAACGGGAGCGGACGCTTCCGGTCCAGCGCGAACAGGCCCTCGGCGGCGAGCGACTTCTTCAGCTGCTCCAGCCGGGCCAGCAGCTCGCCGACGCCGACCGGTCTGATCTCGGAGGCCCGGAGCGAGAGCTGGCCGCGCGGCGCGTACCACTCGGGCTTGGCGTGCACGACCACCCGCGCGCCCTCGGAGACGATGTCCCCGACCCGGTCGAACACCAGGCGGTAGCAGGTGACCGAGAGGGAGATGTCGTGCGACGGGTCGCGCAGGGTCAGGAACACCACGCCGGCGCCGGGCCGCCGCGACAACTGCGTGATCTGCCCTTCGACCCACACGGAGCCGAGCCGGTCGATCCATCCGCCGATCAGCCGTGACACCTGGCCCACGGGGATGGGCGCGTCAGGAGAGGTGTTGAGACCCATACGGGCAGGCTAGCCGCCCCCGAGGGCGGCGCGACCGCCTCCGGCGCAGACCTGGGTTGTGGGGTTTTCTGTCTACAAGGAGGAAGAAAAAAACCCCACAACCCGGCCACCGGCGGGCAGCCCGGCCGATCTTTGCGCTCGGCGGCGCGGCCTTACGATGGTGCCCATGACTGCCACTGCCGCCCGCCGCGTCCTGCTCGCCGCCCCCCGGGGCTACTGCGCGGGCGTGGACCGTGCCGTGATCGCCGTCGAGAAGGCCCTGGAGCAGTACGGCGCGCCCGTCTATGTGCGCCACGAGATCGTCCACAACAAGTACGTCGTCAAGACCCTCGAGAAGAAGGGCGCGATCTTCGTCGACGAGACGGAGGAAGTCCCCGAGGGCAACATCGTGATCTTCTCGGCGCACGGCGTGGCGCCGGTCGTCCACGAGGAGGCCAAGCGCGGCCGGCTCGCCAGCATCGACGCCACCTGCCCGCTGGTCACCAAGGTCCACAAGGAAGCCGTCCGCTTCGCCAACGAGGACTATGACATCCTCCTCATCGGTCACGAGGGCCACGAAGAGGTCATCGGCACGAGCGGCGAGGCCCCGGACCACATCACGCTGGTCGACGGCCCGGACGACGTGAAGAACGTCGAGGTCCGCGACCCGGACAAGGTCGTCTGGCTCTCCCAGACCACGCTGTCGGTCGACGAGACGATGGAGACCGTCGACGCCCTGAAGGGCCGCTTCCCCAATCTCCTCTCCCCGCCGAGCGACGACATCTGCTACGCGACGCAGAACCGCCAGACCGCGGTCAAGCAGATGGGCGCCGAGGCCGACCTCGTCATCGTCGTCGGCTCCAAGAACTCCTCGAACTCCGTCCGCCTGGTGGAGGTGGCGCTGGGCGCGGGCGCCAAGGACGCGCATCTCGTCGACTACGCGGAGGAGATCGACGCGACCTGGCTGGAGGGCGTGAGCACGGTCGGCGTGACGTCCGGCGCCTCCGTCCCCGAGATCCTGGTCGAGGGCGTCCTGGAGTGGCTGGCGCGGCACGGGTTCGAGGACGTCGAGACCGTCACGGCCGCCGAGGAGTCGATCGCCTTCTCGCTGCCGAAGGAGCTGCGGCGCGACCTGAGGGCGGAGGCGGCGGCGCTCGCGGCGCCGTCCTCGCTCGCGGATGCGGAGGCCGAGTCCTCCGGCTCCTCCCGATCGTGAGGCGCTTTCCCCGCCTCTTCCCCGCTTCCTCGGCTGCCTCCGCTTCCGGCACGTGAGCCTCCGCCTCTGCCCGTAGCGTTGTCCACATGAACGTATTCGGTGTGGACATCGGAGGGTCCGGCATCAAGGGCGCCCCGGTCGACCTGGACAAGGGCGACCTGGCCGAGGCGCGGCACAAGGTGCTCACCCCGCACCCGTCGTCGCCCGACGCGGTGGCCGGCTGCGTCAAGGAGGTCGTGACCCACTTCGGCTGGTCGGGCCCGGTCGGCGTGACGTTTCCCGGTGTCGTCACGGGCGGCACGACGCGTACGGCGGCCAACGTGGACGCGAGGTGGGTGGGCCGGGACGCGCAGAGCACGCTCTCCTACCTGCTCGGGCTGCCGGTGACGGTGCTCAACGACGCGGACGCCGCCGGGGTCGCCGAGATGTCCTTCGGGGCGGGCCGCGGCCGCGGCGGCACGGTGATCCTGCTGACCTTCGGCACGGGCATCGGCAGCGCGGTCTTCACGGACGGGAAGCTGGTGCCCAACACCGAGCTCGGCCACCTGGAGCTGGGCGGCCACGAGGCCGAGAAGCGCGCCTCGAGCAAGGCCAAGGAGGACGAGGACCTGGGCTGGCACCACTGGGCGCGGCGGGTGGAGAAGTACCTGGCCCATGTGGAGATGCTCTTCTCGCCCGAGCTGTTCATCATCGGCGGCGGGGTGAGCCGCAAGGCGGAGAAGTTCCTGCCGCTGATCGAGGGCGTCAGGGCGGAGATGGTACCCGCGCAGCTGCAGAACAACGCGGGCATCGTGGGCGCGGCGATGGCGGCCGCAGTGGCGGTGGGGAAGGGCTAGATGTGTTGTCCGGACAGGTTGGTGACGCGGTCGGCGGGGGTTTGGCCTGCGATGCCGGTGTGGGGTCGGTGGTAGTTGTACCAGTCCAGCCATGCGGGGAACGCGGCTTGTCGTTCTGCTTCTGAGTG
>NZ_JBQQBY010000041.1:0-67167 GCF_052246385.1 Streptomyces sp. 8N616
TCAAGCGGCTTGACTTCATCATTGAGACTCCCACCGAAAGATCCGCGCCCGCGTCGAGCACATCTTCGCCCGCATGAAGAACGGGAAGATCCTTCGCGACTGCCGTCTGAAAGGCGACGGCGTTCACACCGCCATGCTCGGCATCGCACGGCTGCACAACCTCACCCTGGCCGGGTAACGGAGTTGGGCTGGTCAACCAGCACACCGTAGATCATTTACTTGACAGCCCTTAGTGCGCGCCACGGGATTTACCGCTCCCCCGGCGCGCACCGAAGGTGCGCTGAGTCGCTGACGCGGAAATGGCGAAGTACCACTGGAGTACTACACCAAGGTCCACAACCGACTGCTCCGACCACTGCTCGCAGCCGACCAGCTACAGGCCCCACCCGAACTCCGAGCCGCACTGAAGCAGATCGACCGCCACGTCAACGACTACACGGCCCGGCTCGAGTGCCCCGAACCATGCGAAAACTTGACATAACTCTCCAGAAGTCAGCGACCACGGAACGCTAGGCGCGCTGGAGAGCCGCCACACTGCGTTCACGGACGGGGGCGATGAGCACGGCGCCGAGGAGCAGTACCACCGTACCGCTGGCGAAGGCGGCCGAGTAGCTGCCGGTGACGGAGCGGAGCAGGCCTCCGCCGAAGACCCCGGCTGCGGCGCACAGTTGATGGATGAGCCAGGTTGAGCCGAGGATGCCGCCCATGGCGGTGGCGCCGAAGCGGTCGGCGATGATTCCGGTGGTGAGCGGGATGACGGGGAACGAGGACAGGCCGAAGAGGATCGTGAAGGCGTAGAGCTGGGGAATGGTGGTGGCCAGGGCCAGGCCGGCGAAGGCGGCGGCGCGGACCAGGTGCAGACCGATCAGGAGTCGGCGCTTGCCCCAGCGGGGCGCCAGCGATCCGGACAGCCACATCACCAGGGCGCTCGCGGCGGCTGAGACTGCCATGAGTCGGCCACCGGTACCGACGTTGCCGCCGAGTTCGACGGCGTACTTGGGCAGGTGCGTCGTGAACAAGTAGAGGGAATAGCCGCAGGCGGCGAAGCTGAGACTGGTCAGCCAGAAGTTGCCGTCCCGGAGGGCGTCGGAAAGCGAGGCTGCGGGCGGCTTGGTGGCGGTGGTGGGCGCGGTGCCGTCCACGGTCTGGCCGGCCTCGGCGGGGCTGTTGCGGGCCAGGAGGGCGAGGGCGGGCACGACGAAGAGCAGCATGACGCCGCCGAGGGTGAGGAAGGCCGCCGTGGGGCCGGCTGCCGCGATCACGGTGCCGGTGAGCGGCAGCAGGATCAGCTGGCCGGCGTTGATCCCCATGGAGCTGCGTGCGAGCGCCTTGGGGCGTCCGACGGCGTACCAGCGGGATACGAGGACCGAGGCGGCCATCGAGCTGCATCCGGCGAAGCCGACTGCGGTCAGGACACCGAAGAGCACCACGAACTGCCACAGCTGGTCCATGACCGCGCACAGTAGGTAGGACAGGCCCATCAGCGTGGCGCTGGAGGTCATGACGATGCGCGGCCCGAAGCGGTCGATCATCCGCCCCATGACTGGTTGGAGCAGTCCCCACACCAGCATGTTCAGCGCGACTACCGCACTGAGGGATTGCAGGCCCCAGCCGAAGCGATCGGCTAAGGGGGCGAAGAACTGCCCCGCAGCCAGGTTGAGGCCGAACGCGCCGGTCAACGACACGAAGGCCACCGTGATCATCCGCGGCCCGAGGAATGAGGGTTGCTTCTCTGTCGCGGCCGGCTCGGCCGTCGCGGAGCGGGACTGGGTTTCCGACACGAAGGGGTTCCTAACCGATAAAGGACGTCGGACGGGTTGGACTCCGACCCTAGCGGGTGTTCGTTACTAACGCGTGAAGAGCATCTAGTGGGTTAGTCCCGTAGGGTGTGAGACGTGCGACCTCTGGAAGGCGAGCCGCTCGCACTGGACCTGGTGAACACCCAGTGGCGTGACGGCGG
The DNA here is from genome assembly GCF_052246385.1 of Streptomyces sp. 8N616. Taxonomy (NCBI): domain Bacteria; kingdom Bacillati; phylum Actinomycetota; class Actinomycetes; order Kitasatosporales; family Streptomycetaceae; genus Streptomyces; species Streptomyces sp. 8N616. The sequence goes on from NZ_JBQQBY010000041.1 coordinate 1,961, forward strand.
CGTCCGACATGACCTTCTCGACGATCCCGAGGCCCGCCGGGAGTGGATGGCAGGGATGGGGCTGCCTGGCGCCGACCGGCCCGCCGCGGTTCGCGCACTTCGCGACACGCGGACCACTATCCGGGCGGTGCTCGAGAGCCCGGGGGATCCCGCTGCTCGCGCCTCGCTCAACGCGGTACTCGGCCGCGGCCGGATCACGCTGGCCCTCACTGACGAAGGCCCCGCGCGGCAATTGGAGTTGGCCGCCGAACACCACAAAGCCGCCTGGATGGCCGCAGCCAGTCTGATCGAGCTGCTGGAGCAGCATTCCGGGCGGATCCGCCGCTGCGCGCACCCCGAGTGCATTCTGTACTTCCTGGACACCAGTCGTCGCGGCGATCGGCGGTGGTGTTCCATGCGCACCTGCGGAAACCGTGCGAAGGCGCAGCGCCACTACGATCGCCATCGCAGGTCCTGATGCCGGGAAGCGCTGACCCGGCCGTTCTTGGTGGCTCTTACTACCGTCATCATGTGCCGCTGATGTGGGAGTCAGGTCCATGGCGGTAGCAGCGGGAGCTCTCCGCCAGGCACACGGTGCACGCGTGCTGCGCTCCCTCGGCCGATCAACCAGGCCAGAAGGTCATGGCGATGCCCTGACACCGCTGACGGATGGGTCGCTTCCCCCATGGTAAGGACCTGATCGCTGTCCTCGACCAGCAGGCGGAGTGCTGGGACGTCTGCTCGGCTGCGCAAGAAGGTCACGACCTCCTCCAGGAGCTTGGTGCAAAATGCCGGGTCCCAGTCCCGTGGGGCGTATCCGATGTCAAGGTCGCAGTGGTGGATCTCCACCTCCTTGAGCCGGTGCCAGAGCACCTGCGAGGCGGCGAACCGCGTGCCGTTGATCAGGGACACCGGGTGGCCCCAGTGCCTTTGCGGCATCGTACGGATGTGCTGGGCGAGCTGTTCCGTCGATGCCCGAAGGTCGCGAAGCAGCTCGTGTGCGCTGCGTGTCGAACCGGCCTCGATGTCGGCTGCACGGTGCTCGGCGCTCGGATACATCGGCGTCTCAACCCCGGTACGCGCCCAGCTCAGGAGATTGACCATGCCGTCGGCATTGCGCGCCATGTGGCTAATCACGTGACCTCGGGACCATCCGGGCAGCAGCGAAGCGCCTCGCGCCGCAGCGTTGTCGAGGTGTTCCGCTGATCGCAGCAAGCGTGCGGTTGCCTGGCCGAGACGTTCGACGGCTTGGGTCAGATCCTGGCGCGTCATGTGGCGTCACGCTCCTTTGGGAAGGGCTCGCTTTGTTGCGCCGTGGTGATGGTGCTGCGGCGGCTCTTGCCGGGCCAATGGGGCGGCCACGGTCGCGTGAGGTCTGGCGGGAACGGTGGTTCCCCGTCACCCAAAGGGTGACCAGGGGAGGAGTCGACAGCCTCGGCGTGGCCGGATTTCGGTCTCCGTGTTCGTCTCCACGCCGAGGTGCTGTCGAGGCGACTGTCGCGTCGTTGATGAAGGAGTCCGCATGCGGAGGCCGCAGTCGTACCTCACCTCTCCAACGACTCAGCCTGGGACGTGGCCGGCTCGGCCGCGGGTGCGCTCTCTCAGCTCCGCGTTCTCCTGCTGCAGGTCGGCCAGTTGCTGTCGCAGCGGTGCAAGCAATTCCTGAAGTTCCTCTGCGGTGTAGCGGGGTTGGATGTGCTGTGGGCAGTTCCAGTCGTATGCCTCGATTCCGATGAGGACCAGGCGCTCGACGATGGCCCGGTAGTCCCGAGGGCGCAGTTTCTCTGCCAGTTCTGGCCGTTCGTCGACGTCGACCGCATGTGCCCGGCCGAGGATTTTCAGCCGGGTTCTGGCCGGATAGTCCATCAGGAACAGTGACACCCGGTCGTCACCGTCCAGATTGCCGGTGGTGATGTACTGCCGGTTGCCTCGGTAGTCGGCGAAGGCCAAGGTCTTGTCATCGACGACATGCAGGAAGCCGACCGGGCCTCCGCGGTGCTGGACGTACGGCCAGCCCGTAGAGCTCGTGGTCGCCATGTAGAAGGTGTCCCTGGCGGCGATGAACGCTTCCTCGTAAGGGCCGAGGCGGTCCGCCTCCGACGGCCCCCGGGCCATCTGCTCGTACCCGGCCCGGCTGCCGTGCTCCTGCTGGTGGCGCTGGACCGACGGTGTGAAGAGCAGCTGTGCGTAGCGGCTGGTCATCGGTGGGGCCTACCACCAGTACGAGGGGTAGCGGGCGGTCTTCCCGCTGCGGCCCGCAAGGACGCCGACTGCCACCAGAACCAGGGTCGCCAGCGCCAGCAGGCCGAGGAAGAGGGCGGGCTCGGGCCGGGTGAGGACCACGATGATCGATGTCGCGGCGGCGGGCGAGTGCGGGGCCCGGGCCAGTGCCATCGCTCCGATCGCCAAGCCGCCGGCAACGGCCGCCGTCCACAGCGACCTCCCGCCCACGAACAGGGTCACAAAACCGACGACGGCGGAGATGAGCTGGCCGCCGATGACGCTACGGGGCTGAGCCAATGGGAGCGCTGGGGCAGCGAAGACGAGTGCCGCGCTGGCTGCGAGCGGCGGGATGAGAACGGGCTGGCCGAGCACGGTCCCGATGACGACCAGCGAGGTGAGGGCGACCACGCCGGCGAGGGTGGCGACCGAGATCGCGGCACCAGCGGCAGGTGCGGGGGCCTTGCCGGCCAGGGCAGAGGTGATGCAACGCGGGGCGGTAACGACGGGCACAGGCGTGTCTGACACGAGGGATCCCTTCCTGGAGCATCGAGATAATGGATCCATCGAATTTTATCCATTAGGTCTTGGGGAGTATGGCAGCAGCCCGTACCCTTGATCAAGGGCGTTCTGGGAGGCGGCCGACCGTCCGCACGCAGGAAGAACCGATGCCCGCCGGGGCAGCAGGATGGAACGATGAGCAACTCTGCGAAGCAGGAGAGCGGCGGGCCGGCGATGGACGAACTGCCGCTGAGCGGAGAGCCACTGCCGCTGGAGCTGGTCAACACCACCTACATCAAGGGAGGGATGCGCGGCTCCCAGGTGGATGCGCTCGGCTCCCCCGCGGATCTCGATCGGTGGCTTGCCCTGCATCACGCCCAGCTCAGCCCCCCTCTCGCTCCGCTGCTGACATCGGCGGGGGCTGCAGGGCCGGCTCACCTCGAACGGTTCCTTGAACTGCGTCACGCGTTGCGCGAGCTGGCCACCGCCCTGGTCAACGCGGAAGAGCCGGCTCCCGAGCACGCAGACATGGTCAACACTGCGGCACGGATGGCGGCAGGGTGGCAGGAGCTGGACCCGGCGAGCGCTTTCCGCGCCGTGTGCCGCTGGCCCGAAGCCGATCCCCGTCTGGTAGCGCTGGGGGAAATCGCCGCGGAGGGCGTGCGACTCTTCACGGGGACACAGGCGCAGCGGATACGCGCGTGTCCGGCTCCGGGTTGCATCCTCTTTTTCGTGAAGGGCCACGCCCGCCGGGAGTGGTGCGCCGCGGGGTGCGGCAATCGGGTGCGAGTGGCCCGACACACCCGCAAGGCTCGCCATGCGGAGTCGAGCGAGCCTGGTTTCGCGCCGAGTTAGCCCGCACCGGCATACAGATTTGAGGCGGGGCCGGCAGTACACCTCAGCGGTGCCCGCCGGCCCCTCGTAGCGCAGGGTCAGTTCAAGACGTTGGCGTACACGTGGTCCGAGACCTGGTAGCCCATCTTGAGGGCGGCGGCGTTGTCCCATTCGAAATGGACACCGATGTACTTGCGGCTGTCGGCCTTCTCCTGGGCGGCGGCGCTCAGGCTCGGGAAGGTGCGGGTCACCCCCTTGGCGAACGGGTCGTCGGTACCGCCGGTGAAGGACAGGTCGTCACGGCCGAAGTAGTTGCGCAGGATGCCTGCCCATGCGGCCGCGATACCGGAGTGCCCAGAGACATAGGTCGGGAAGTTCGGGGTGAAGCTGTTGCCCGCGGTGTCGGACTCCAGCGGCTGCCAGTTCGGGTCGGCAGTGATGTCGGCGTTGGGTGCCTGGTCGGCGAGGTTGATGGCGTGTACCGGGCGCCAGAGGTCCCAGTCGGTGTCGTACTTGGAGTCCCAGATCGCGATGGCGGCGTCAGCGAGGGCGATCGAGGTGAGCCCGAAAAGCTTGGCGCTCTCGTAGGAGCTGCCGTTAGGCCGGTACTTCTGGAAGACGGCGAGGGCATGGTCGTACTGCTGCCCCACCGGCTTGTAGGTGCCGTCCACGTCGTTGGCCCAGAAGTGTGCAGCCTGCGTCTGGTCGGCGGTCCGCTCGGTGGAGTCCTTGCTGCCGATCCGCTTGATCTCGTTGACCTGCTGGGCGTACTCCGAGCTCTTAAGCATCGCCTCGGGAGTGTCGAACCCGCCGGGCGGGCCCGGGCGGAACTGGGAGCGGGATGCGAGCGCGAACGGCTTCACCTTGCCCCAGTTGGGAGCGCCGGCCGGCTTGCCCTCGGCCGGACGCCAGTGGCCGGGAGCTATCGTCGCCGTGTACGCGGCGGTATCGGCGGAGCCGTCATTGGCGCGGTCGGCGATGATCGCCTCGGCAGTCTTGATGCCGAGCTGACGCCCCTGATCCTTCTCGCCGGAGGTGCCGCTGTCCGGGAGTGCGAGCGCGGTCTTGAGCTTCGCATCGAGATCGGAGCTGGGGTAGTTGGGGAACGCGCTCTTGAGCGAGGTGTATGCCGCGTAGTCGATCGCAGTGTTGAGCGCGCCCGTGACACCAGCCGCAGAGGAGTCCTTGGTCAGGTACGGCTTTCCGATGGTGTTGATGGAGTTGACCGCGTCATAGACGGCTATATTCATCATTGCGCCGCCTCTGGTCAGCGGACCTGGCGTGCCACCGACCTGGCGGAAGACGTCCAAGACCGCATTGTTCCAGTACAGCACGTGGTCGTTCGTGCCCATGGCGGTTTCGGGGGCCGTTGCACTGGTCATCGGGGCGGCACTGGCAGGGGCGAGCGAGGTGAGGCAGACGAGGGCGGCGCCCGCCACTGCGGCCTTCATCACCGTCCTGCGCGAACGTATGGACCCGGGCATAGCAGATTCCTTGTCTCTGGAGGCTTTCGGAGCTCTCGCGGCAATCTCACGGTCCGACGTCGCACCGAGGTGCGGAACATGAGCCCGTGACGCTGAAAAGAGATGAGTCGGCTGTGCCAGTTGCGTTTCGGCGGCCTGTCCTCGCAATGGAAGGTAGTAGCCGCCTGCAGCCCCTCAATGGTGGCGTCACAGATGACAGGAATCGGAATGACCGATGGGTCGTTGCCAGCGTCACCTCACGGCATCTCGGCGCCCCGTAATCTCACGGGAATATGAATAAAAAAGCCCGCTGGGGCATCGACCGTGCGGCGAACGTTGATGGTCACGGGCGGCTGTGGTGACGGGCGTAGTGCCGTGCCGCGCGGGCCCGGTTTCCGCAGCCGGCCGAGCACCACTCCCGGCGGGAGCGCGCACGGTCGAAAAACAACACGCAACCGGGTGCTGGGCAGGCTCGCGGGTCCGCGCCGGAAACCCCGGACAGCAGGTCGACAACGGCGCAGGCGATCTCGGCCTGGACAGCGACGATGGGTCTGGTGACGCCTCCGGTCAGTACGGTGGGGCGTTCTCCCGCGCCCCACTGCAGCAGCGGCCAGTGCTGCGCCATGCAACAGGCGCGATTGATCTGGGCCACATCCCAGGGGTCGGGATCGCCACCGTGGACGAACGTGCTGATCAGCCGGCGTGTGGCATCACGGAGCATCACGACAGAGGACAGATCGGCGGATTCGATTCGCTCCAGACAGCTGTCCGGCAGTTCAGTGGACAGGCGGCCGCGACAAGAGTGCAGCCACCAGGACAGGAGCTGTGGACTGCGGATCCCGTCACGCAGTGAGCCACGCACCGCATGCAGCGTGTTCGCGAACTCAATCGCCAGCGGCTCCCCCCGTACAGGAGGGGTGTCATCACAGTGTCCAGGTTTCGGCGTAATTTGAGGCATCTCGGTCCCTCGGCGTCAGCCACAGGTGTGGGGTCGTCAGCATCGTCAGCCTCCACAAGATCGTCACCTAACGCGACTTGCAAAGTCTACCCGTTAGAGGAGTGTCCTGGTGTCCTGTAGGGCAGCAGAGGAATCGGCCCGTCCCGCGATGCTCGACCAGGGACGCCGGCTGCACTCGGCGTCCGGCCTGGGATGCGCACCTCAACATCTCCGCCCCCGGCTGGGCCAAGGCCGCCGACTGTCTGGCGGGGCATGGCAGCGGCCGGGCTGGGCGAGTGGCCGCCCGCCCTAAGAGAAGCGGTGGCCGCCGGTGAGCCGCTCGAACCGTCGCTGGTCCAACTGGTCCGGGATCGCTGGGGTGTGGAGCTGCGGGATGGCTATGGGCAGACGGAGACCACTGGTCAGATCGGGAATCCGCCTTGCCGGATGCCGGGTCTCGGCAGCATGGGGCTTCCGTTGCCCGCTATCGGGTGGTTCTGGTCGACCCGGAGACCGGGCGTCCTGTTCCGGAGGGCAAGCAGGATGAGATCTGCATAGATCTGGCCGAGCGTCCGGCAGGCCTGATGCGGGGCTATGTCGGCGATCCAGCTCGTACGGGCAAAGCTTTCGCGGGCGGTTACTACCACACCGGCGACCTCGCGGTACGGGCCGCGGACGGCCCTTCAGCTATGTGGGGCGTGCCGACGATATGTTCAAGGCATTCGACCACCGCATCTCACCGCGGGAGCTGGAACAAGTCCTGTTGGGCCACCCAGCCGTGGCCGATGCCGCCGTCGTACCGGTACCCGATCCCGTGGGGCTCTGGGCCCCCAAGGCGTTCGTGATCGTCGCCGCAGGACACACGGCAGACGGCAACATGGCCCGAGCCGTTCTGGAGCGAGTCAAACGCGAACTGCCGACCGAGAAGTGGGTGCGTGTGCTGGAGTTCGTGGCACGCTGCCGCGCACGGCCTCGGGCAAGATCCGCCGCGTCGAGCTGAAGGAAGACACCCTGCGGCCGCGCGGCACTGAATACCGCATCGACGAAGTCGACAGCGTCTGATGCGGGGGATGAACCGGTGTGACGGGTGAGCGCCCGGAGCAGGCGGATGGCCCCGGGATCCCCGGGCCCATCCGCCTGCTCCGGGCGCTCACTGGCCGTGCCTCGCGCAACTGCCGTCGGACTGGACGGCGGTCAGCTCCCGCCGTCGGGCCGAGGCTGCCTTTGCCGCTGATAGTGGCGTGATGCCTTGGCGCGGTTGCCGCACCCGGCCATGGAGCACCACCGGCGATTGCCGTTCTTGGACACGTCGTAGAAATGCAGAACGCACTCGGGGTGGGCGCAGCGCCGAATTCGGGACGGGGCCTCCTCCAGCAAGTGCAGATAGTCGGCGGCGGCGAGCCAGGCCGGGAGGTGGCTGGGCGGGTCGGTCTCCACTGCCGATTCGGGGCCATCGGGGCCGAGAGAGCGGCGGATCCAGCCGTGGCCCAGCGTCCGGTCGAGCGCCGCGCGCGCCTCGCCCGAGTCGTCGTCACCTTCCACGAGGGACCACAGGGTTTCACGGACCTCCCGCAGCGCGTCCAGAGTCTCCTGGGCAGGAGGGACTCGCTCCGCCAAGCCCGACGACCGCAGCCAGATGGCGAGTCCGTCGACCGACTCCAGCAGGTCGTGCCGGATGCCCTGGTCGTTCCAACGAGTGTTCAGCAGATCGAGGGAGAGCGGCTCGCCCGTCAGCGGACGGGGGTCCGCGGCGGCCTCCTGACTCGGACGTCCCGACACGGGTCCTGCCTCCTTCTCGTTCGCCGGCCGGTCGGCCGTGCGGATCGCTGGCGATCGATCACACAGATGAAGCCTAACCGGCCAAGTTGATTACAGCGGTTGACCCCGATCCACCCTAACTCCTATTCTCCTGATCACTGGTTAGGTGAGTCCGGTCAAAGAGCCGGGCCCGACTCCGGAGGTATGTGATGGGACAGTCCACTGGCATCAAGTCGCTCCAGACGGGGCACGTCGGCCTCAACGTGACGGACATCGAGCGATCGCTGCCGTTCTATGCCGAGGTTTTCGGATTCGAGGTGCTCTCCGAAGGCAAGGAGGAAGGCCGCCGCTGGGCCTTTCTCGGCCGCGAAGGGCACCTCCTGGTGACCCTGTGGCAGCAGAGCGACTCCGGCTTCACCGCGTCCTCGGCGGGCCTCCACCACCTCTCCTTCCAGGTGGAGACGATCGAGGAGGTCAGGGCCGCCGAGCAGGTATTGCGCGGCCTGAACGCCCCCTTCCAGTACGACGGCGTCGTGCCGCACGGCGAGGGCGCGGCCTCCGGCGGCATCTTCTTCAGCGACCCCGACGGCATCCGTCTGGAGATCTACGCTCCGACCGGTGCGGACACCGCTCCGGCGCCGACGGGTGCCGCACCCACCTGCGGCTTCTTCTAAACGGTCGAGGGCCGCGCCGTCGGCCAGTTGCCTGTAGGGGGACCCCTACGGCCGACGGCGCGGCCCTCGAAGGCGGTAAGGAGCGGTGAGGAAAGGAACAACGCCGTGGCAGACGTGTACCACGAGGGCGAACGGGCTGTGCAGTCGCGAGCAGGCGTGCTCGATCAAGCGGGGTTCTCCGCGGGCGCCATCCACGCACGCATTCCGGACGTGGCCCAGGACTTCCTCCAGAAACAGGTCATCCTGATACTTGGCGCGACCGACCGGCACGGGCAGGTGTGGGCCTCTCTCCTGACAGGAACGCCCGGATTCCTACGGGCCGAAGGGGAGACAGGGCTGGTCATCGACGCGCATCCTGTTGCGGGCGACCCCCTTCACCCCCTGTTCGCGGGTTCCGACGGACCCGTACACGTGGGGATGATCGCCATCGAGCCCGCCAGCCGCCGTCGCATGCGGATGAACGGCCGCGCCACCACGGCCGGCGCCGGAATCCGCGTGGATCTCGACCAGGTGTACGCCAACTGCCCCAAATACATTCAGAAGCGGGAGCCGAGGTGGACGCCGACCAGCCCCGCCTCCCCCTTGCGCGCCGGTCGACTCCAGGACAGCCAAACAGACCTGATCACCCGCACCGACACCTTCTTCATCGCGACGGCGGACCGGAATGGCAACGCCGATGCCTCGCACCGGGGCGGCAATCCTGGCTTCGTCGAGGTGCTCTCGTCCACCCGGCTTCGCTGGCCCGACTACGTCGGCAACGCGATGTTCGGAACGCTCGGCAACATCGAGTGCAACCCCGCGGCCGGGCTGCTCTTCCCCGACTGGGAGACCGGCAGCACGCTCCAGCTCACCGGAACCGCACGCGTGGACTGGGACCCGGAGCGGGCAGCAGCCGTCCCCGGCGCACAGCGACTGGTCGAATTCGCGATCACCGGCGTCGTAGAAATCCCCGGATCCAGCCCGTTGCGCTGGAGCGCGCCGGTTTATTCACGCTTCAACCCCCGAGCCGTCCAGCCCGAGGCACCCGACCATGCGTCGCTCGGGTCGGCGAAACTGTGAGGATCAGCCATGAGAATCCATGTGGACATGGATCTGTGCCAGAGCCACGGGCAGTGCGTCTTCGCCGCCTCTGAGGTCTTTTCTTTCGACGACGATGACAACCTCGTCCATGCGGAGACTGCTGACGAAAGCTTGCGGGACGCCCTGGTCAAGGCGGCCGCAGCCTGCCCCGTACGGGCCATCCGCATCGACGGCCAGGCCCACGACGATGCCACCGGTGAAGCGGTCGCATGAGCTCTCGATTCGACGGGCCCGGCATCCTCGCAGTCGGAGCTTCGCTCGCCGGGCTGCGCACCTGCATGGCGCTCCGCAAGCTGGGGTACGACGGCCGCCTGACCGTCATCGGAGACGAACCCCATCTCCCGTACGACCGTCCGCCTCTCTCCAAGGAGTTTCTTCTCGGAAAGGCCGACCGTGTGGACCTGCCGTTGCCCGTCGCCGACTTCGGGATCACCTGGCAGATCGGCCGTCGGGCGACAGGGCTGGACCTCGCTGCACGCACTGTGGAAGTCGATGACGGCGCCCTATTCCCCTTCGAGGGCCTTGTTATCGCGACGGGTTCCGCTGCCCGGCCCTGGCCCGCACCGATGCCGTCCGCCGGTGTCCACACCCTGCGCGGCCTGGACGACGCGCGGGCCTTGCGGACCGCCCTGAGCCGCGGCGGCCGGTTGCTGGTGATAGGGGCCGGATTCGTCGGTAGCGAGGTCGCCGCGACCGCGCGCGGTGCCGGCGTCGAGGTCACTCTTGTCGAGCCGGCGCCGCAGCCTCTGCGGCGCGCTGTCGGAGAAGCCGCCGGCGAGTTCGTCGCAGCACTTCACCGACGGGCCGGTGTGGACCTCAGGACCTCGACCAGGGTCCTGTCACTCATGGGTGACCGGGAACTCAGGGGAGCCCGGCTCTCCGACGGTACGGACGTGACCGCGACAGCTGCTGTGGTCGCCCTGGGATCGGTGCCTTCCACCGACTGGCTGACCGAATCCGTCTTGTGTATCAAGGACGGAGTCCTGTGTGACCGGCACGCCCGTGTACTCCTCCGGAATGGAACCCCCGCCCCCGGTGTGGTGGCCGCCGGCGACGTCACCCGCTGGCCGCACCCATGGGCGGATGCCCCAGGCATCTCCCTGGGGCACTGGAGCCACGCCACCGAGCAGGCCGAAACGGCTGCCCAATCGCTGCTCTTCCCCGAGGCGCCCGCGGACTACCGTCCTGTGCCCTCATTCTGGTCGGACCAGTACGACGTCAAGTTCCGCTCCGTCGGGCTTCCCGCGCTTGCCGACTCGGTCGACGTACGCGAAAACGACCCCGACGCGCGCCGGCTGGATGTCGCCTACTACCGGCAGGGCCGACTGATCGGGGCACTCACCGGCAATCGGGTGGGTCGGATCGCGGCCTACCGTGCGCAGCTCGCGGCTGACCTGGAAGGAAAAGCCGTCATGGGGGCTGCGGCCGGACGATGACCGCTCCCGTCGGGGCATTCGCTCACCTGGCGCATTCCCCGGCGTTTCCCAAGCCCCCTGACCAGCAGGCGCACTCGCGTCGTCGGCGCGCTCGATGAGCTGAAGGAAGAGTTCCTGTTGGCCCACCGTCGGGCCACTAGCCCTCGCCGGGAAGACGTCCGGGAATTGACGATTCAATGACATTCCGAGTCGAGAGCAGTGAAGAAAATGTGACCGCCATCCCCCCTTGTCACCCTAAGTGAACGAGGTCCTTCGAGGTAGGCAGCGTCCCGCGCGCTGTGCTCAACCATTCCGTCAGGTTGCGCCTTGGGAAGCGGTGTACAGGTTTCACCTGATCCGGAGTCTCCTCGGAGTCTTACCGCATAGCCTGCAAACGGATCACCGAGCGGCCGTCGACACACCACTCCAGCGCACGTGACCCTCAGTCACCAAGAGTGAACGCCTTCACATTCGGAACCATTGCGTCGGACGACCACGCGTGTAACGATGCGCCTAACGCCTGGCGGTCCCTCAATGCGTTAGAGGTGGCGTAGCGAGGAGCCCACGGCCGAGCTGCACGCAGCCGAAGGAGCCGCCAAATGACACTGACGCAAGGGTGGAGTGCGGTGTCGTCCGTCTGGCACCGCACGCTACGAAGTCTTGAAGTTCCGGATTCTTCCTCCGTCGTGAGTCGGCTTCAGGATTTCGAACCCTTTGACGCGGGCTGTAGCGGGGGATTGCCATGGACTTTACGCTGCATCAACTTAGAACGTTCTGGGACGTCGCCAAGACAGGGAGCCTGACCAGAAGCGCAAGAAATCTCGGATACTCGCAGTCCAGTGTGACGTCCCATGTCCGGTCACTTGAGTCCAGACTCGGGGTCTCCCTGTTCCAGCGTTTACCGCACGGGGTGCGACTGACGCCGGCCGGAGAAACCTTCCGTACGTATGTGGCCCGTATCTTCACCGTCATGGATGAGATGTCGACGGTCTTTCAGGCCAGCGGCGAGCCGACGGGTCGTGTCGTCGTGGGCTCGACCACGCTCTTCATGGAGTACGAGATGGGGGAACTCGTCCGGGAGTGCCGCTACCGTTATCCACGCGTCGAGATATCGCCCAAGGTCATGGCCGCCAGGGAGATCGAGGAAGCCGTGGCCTCCGGAAAAGTTGACATCGGCCTGAACCTGGTCGAGTCCGCCGATGAGGGATCTTCCGGAAACCCCGGCATCACACGCCAGCGGCTCTTCCCCATCCCCTTCGTGCCAGTGGGAAACCGGCCCGACACGCCACCGGCAACCACCACGTCAGGTGGCGCTCCGATCGAGTGTGTTCTGGCCGTGGATCCCCACTGCGTCGCTCACAACATACTCCTGCGCCACTTGAAGGCGACACACGGTATCGATCCGCCGATCATGGAGGCCGGCTCGGCGCGCAGTGCGCTCGGCCTGGCACGGGCCGGGTTGGGTATCGCGATGGTGCCCCAGAGTGCCGTGGGCGATGATCTGGCGGAGCACGGACTCGCCGTCCTCGACGGACTGCCCCGCGCCCAGGTGTATGTCCAGGCGCTCTGGGGCGGCGGCGATACCTGGCTGTCGTCAGCGGTTTCCGCCTTTCTCGATCTACTCCGTCACGCACGGGGGACGACGGCCCGTCAGGCTCTCACTCCCGCGTTTCAGGTGTCATGAACCTGACACTCCTCTGATGGTGCGGCTCGCGCGAGTATCCGCGCGAGCCGCACCGGCGTTTTTCCAGGAGATGTAGTACCTGTTGGCGAAGCCTGTCGGCGCGGGAGGTGGGCCGAAGTTCGCACGGTGCGTCGTCGGATGCTCAGCGTGCCGAGCATCGATCCGGACGCCCCGGCATATTGCAGGCTGCGCTACATCCGCCACGTGGATGACCGTCTCCTCGGTTCCGCCCGAGGAGAAACCGGATGACCGTGACGGCGACCTTGACCGTATCCATGCTGCACGAACGGCCGGATCGCTCAACGCCGTCGTCATTGGAGAGCCGGATGGCCAGGAAACCGGCATGTCCGGTTCGACGGGAGGCCGCGTGAACAGGACCTGCCGCGGAGGGAACCTCGCCGCGCGGCCGACGCTTTCGGCGTCTGAGGATGCGCTGGGAGCGTCGTGACGGCATCCAGGGCCGCTTCCTCCAGTTGTCACCGGCCAGATCCCTTACAGACACACGAACATTGCGTTAGAGCTTCTTACCGGACCCACCAGGGAAACCGATTCCTCGTATCGGACTGTCAGGTATTTTCCCTCGCTTTCCCGCCTAGGGTTTTTCACGGCATCGCAGGCAACACGAACGAAGAGGGAGACATGCCCGATATTCAGTACATCCACAATGTGTTCCGCAACGGTTTCGAACTCCGGCAACTGAACTGGGTGCCCTGGAGCGAGCCGGGACGGGTCGGCGTCGAGCACCACGTTCTGTGGGCCCCGGACGCTGAACAGGGCGAGGACTCGGTGGGGCTGCTGCTGAGGTTCCCGCCCGGCGCTCATGGCGACTTCCACGAGCACCTCGGCTACGAGCTGATGCTGGTCCTGGACGGCACCCTCGACCACAGCGACGGCCCCACGTACGCCAAGGGCGACCTGATCGTCGAGGCCCCGGGCACCCAGCACCAGATGTCGAGCAGCCGCGGCTGCACCGTGCTCGCCATCCGTACCCGGCCCGCTGCCGCCCGTACGCCGGACCGGCCGATCAGGCCGGTGGGTGCCGCCGCCGACGCCTGACGCGACCAACAGAGGGACGTCTGCCTGACGCTTCCGGCGGTGATGTCCCGGTCCGGGTCCGGCCTGTCCCCTCATGCAGGAGATGTGAGTATTTTCCATGTTATCCACTTTTAGTGCCGTGCCGCCGTCATCGCCTGGGACCGCCCGTGGGCGGCGGGTCCTGGTGTCGAGTGTCTCGTCGGATTCGCACACCTGGAATCTGGTTTTCCTCCAGCTCTTGCTGGAGGAGATGGGTCACGAGGTCGTCAACATCGGTGCGTGCGTGCCGGATGAGATGGTGCTGGCCGAGTGCCGCCGGGTCCGCCCGGACATGCTGGTCCTCAGCAGTGTCAACGGCCACGGGCAGCTGGACGGGCGGCGCCTGATCAACCGCCTGCGCAGCGATGCCGACTTGGCCGACCTCCGTGTGGTCATCGGCGGCAGGCTCGGTACCCGGGGAGCCGAGGCAGGCTCCTACGGGCCCGAGCTGCTCGCCGCAGGATTCGACGCCGTCTTCGAAGACGCGGCCGGAGTCGCCGAGTTCCGCCGCTACCTCACCGCACCGACGACCCGTCCGCTCTCCACTGGCATGTCACGGGCCATGTCGTGAGCGGCCAGCTCCCCCAGGCCGGCGGGCCCGGTTCGTTCGCCATGGCCGTGGCCAGGGCCCGGCAGGCCGGTGAACTCCTGGTCCAGCCACGCATGGGCTTTCCCACGATCGCCCACATGGGTAGCGGGCTCCGTGCCGTGCGCGCGGCCCGCGCCCGTACCGTCGGCACGATCACCCTGGACAGTTACACCCGGGTCGGCGACCACGACTCGGCCCGCCGAGCACTGGCCAACGGCGCCGACCTGAACGGTTTCCCCATCGTCGCCCACGGCGGCGCGGCCACCCGCGAGATGATCGCATCAGTCGGCCTCGAAGACTTCGCCATCCAGGTCAGACACGGCTCCCCGCTACCGCTCGGCATCGTCGAAGCCCTCGTCGACGCCGGTCTTGATGCAACCGAGGGAGGCCCGGTCTCCTACTGCCTGCCCTACAGCCGCACACCCCTGGCGGAGGCCATACCTGCATGGGCACGTAGTTGTGAGGTCCTGGCCGAGCGGGTTCCCGGCGCTCACCTGGAGAGTTTCGGCGGCTGCATGCTCGGCCAGCTGTGCCCGCCCGGGCTGCTGGTCGCACTGTCCGTCCTTGAAGGCATCTTCTTCCGCCGACACGGCCTGCGCAGTATCTCCCTCAGCTACGCCCAGCAGACCGACTTCGCACAGGACGTCTCCGCCATCCACGCACTGCGCCGATTGGCCGCCGAGTATCTGACCGGCACCGACTGGCACGTTGTGCTCTACACCTACATGGGGGTCTTCCCGCAGTCCCTTCCGGGTGCGCTCGCCCTACTGCGGCAGAGTGCCAGGCTGGCCGCCGCCACCGGCACGGAACGGCTGATCGTCAAAACGCCGGCCGAGGCGCACCGGATACCCACCATCGAGGACAACGTACAGGCGCTGGAGCATGCCGCCGCGGCCGCCCGGCACGGGCCGGTGCCGCCGCCCAGAGCCGGCGACGCCACCCCTTGCCCTGCCCGGCCCGACGACGAGGACGACCCGGAGGTCTATGAGGAGGCCTCTAGCCTCGTCGAGGCGGTACTCGAACTCGACACGGACATCGGCCGTGCCCTGTTGAAGGCGTTCCAACTCGGCTACCTCGATGTGCCGTTCTGCCTGCACGCCGACAACGCCCAACGCTCCCGCAGCTACCTCGACGAGCGCGGCAGGCTGCGCTGGCTGAGGGTCGGCCGCATGCCGATCCGCGCCACGCCCGCACCGGCCCGCCAGCGTCTCCGGGCGGACGACCTGCTCGGCATGCTCTCGCACGTCCAGCACACCTTCGACCGGGCCGCCCTGGGCTCCGCCACCCCAGCCCTGGAACCCGACGAAACCGTGCACCCGCCCCTGCGTCACTAAACGGCGCCGTGGCCGCACCGTACCGAACTGTCCCGCCCCTACGGAGCAAAGGGAAGAACCGTGAACGGACCCGTACCCGATCTGCGTCCACTCACCATCGCCGTCGTCGGCGCCGGGCCGCGCGGTCTGTCAGTCCTGGAACGACTTGCCGTACGGCTCAGGGAACCGTCTCACGCCGGACGCCCGGTACGCGTCTACGCCATCGACGCGGTCGAAGTCGGAGCCGGTCGCATCTGGCGGACCGACCAGCCGGACTGGTTCACGATGAACACCGTGGCCGGGCAGGTCACCATGTACTCGGGCCACCCCGACGACGGCCCCGCCCGCCCCGGAGCCGGTCCCTCCCTGGGAGAATGGATCGCCGAACGGGCGCGCACCCACGGCGAGCAGGCCCTGGGCCCGGACGACTACGCTTCACGCCTGCGCTACGGCCAGTACCTGCGCTTTGTCCACCGTTCGATCGTCGACCACCTCCCGGACACCGCCGAGCTCGTACCCGTCCGCGACCGGGTCACCGCCCTGCGTCCCCGGCCAGGCGGGGGTTACCTGCTGGAACTGGAATCCGCCGCCGGTCGACTCGGCGCCGACAAGGTCGTCATCGCTACCGGTCACCCGCAGAACGCACCTGGCACGTTCGAACAGGACATGCTCGCGTTCGCCGCCGACCGGCCCGGCGTCCACTACGTGTGCGCCGATTCCGCGGCCGACCTGGACCTCGGACCGGACATCGCTCCGGCCGGCACGGCGGTGGGAATCCTGGGGATGGGCCTTTCCTTCTACGACGTGCTCCTCGCCCTCACGGTCGGCCGTGGCGGCACCTTCGCCCCCGGCCGGAGCGGGACCCTGCGCTACCTCCCCAGCGGGGCCGAGCCCCTGCTGGTCGCTGGTTCCCGTAGCGGACTCCCGATCCCGGCCCGTGGCCGGAACCAGAAGTCGCCGCAGTTCAGCCACCGTCCGCTGTTCCTCACCAGCGACGCGCTGACACAGACACGTAAGCGACGTGACGCGGCGACGGGCAGCCCCCGCCTGGACTTTGACGAGGACGTCCTGCCCCTCCTGCTTCAGGAGGTGGACCACGTCTACTACACCGCGCATGTACGGGCCCGCGCGGGCGCCGCTGCTGCTGAGGCCTTCGCCCGCCGTCACGCCACGCTGGTGTTGACCGGTGAGGACCGTGCCGGTCTCCTGGAGAGCGCCGGCATCGGTGACATACCCCCGCTGGACCTGAGGGCCCTCGCCCGGCCGTTCGGTGACCGTTACTTCCCCGATCCGGAGGCGTTTCGAGGGGAACTCCTCGGCCTCATCCACCGGGACCTCGCCGAGGCGGACCTGGGCAACAGCGACGGCCCGCTGAAGGCCGCGCTCGACGTACTGCGGGACATCCGCAACGTGGTCCGCGAGGCGGTCGACTACGGCGGGCTCCGGCCGCGTTCGTACCGTGAGGCGTTCCTCCAACGATTCCTGCCGGTCAACGCCCTACTGTCGGCAGGACCACCGCGCGCACGAGTTCGCCAGCTCGTCGCTCTCATGGAAGCAGGCGTGGTCGACATCGTCGGACCCGCCGCCCGGTTCAGCGCCGATCCGGCGTCCGGGCGGTTCCGAGTCGAGTCCCCGCAAGTCGGCCGTTCCGCCCGGACGGTCTCGGTCCTGGTGGACGCCCGTATCCCCACTCCGCGGCTGACGCTGGACACCTCCCCCCTGACACGGCAGCTGATCGCCGACGGGCTGATCCGTGAGTACGTCGTGGAGGACGCCCGCGACGGCCACCGTCTGGCCACCGGGGGGCTCGACGTCACCCGAGCGCCCTACCACGTGGTGGACGCAGCCGGACAGGAGCGGGAGGACCTTTACGCCCTGGGGATTCCCACCGAGCACACCCGCTGGTTCACCCAGGTAGGCAGCAGCCGCCCCGGTGTCCAAACGCTGTTCTATCGGGACGCCGACGCCATCGCGGTGGACCTGCTCCGCCGACCGGAACCCACCCGGCAAGTCGTCGGAGCGCTGGCGGAGGCGTACGCCAGTGCGGGAGAGCGGGCATGAGCGGGCCGCACATCACACCGGGCGACCTCTTCCGCAACGCCAGGGACCTGCTGCTGGAGCATGGCGAGGACCTGGAGATGGCGCACCGCGCCTTCCGCTGGCCCGAACTGACGGACTTCAACTGGGCCCTGGACTGGTTCGACCCACTGGCCCACGACAACCCCGCCACCGCCCTGTGGTTGGTCACCGACTCCGGTGACCAACGGATCTCCTTCGCCGAACTCCACCGTCGCTCCGACCAGGTCGCTGTCTGGTTGCGCGGCCGGGGAGTCCGCCGTGGCGACCCCCTGCTCCTGTTGCTCGGCAACCGCCCTGAGCTGTGGGAGACGATGCTGGCCGCCATCAAGCTCGGGGCGGTGGTGGTACCCACGTACACCACGGCCACCCCGGCGGACCTCGCCGACCGGCTGACCCGGGCGGACGTACGGCACGTCATCGCCGAGGCCCAGCTCACCGCACGGTTCGCCGCCCTGCCAGGCGAGTGGAACAGGATCTGCGTCGGCGGTCGGCGTCCTGGCTGGACCCCGTACGAGGAATCCTTCGACGCCGCTGCGGACTTCCGCGCCGACGGCCCGACTCCGGGCGGTGATCCTCTTTTCCTCTACTTCACCTCCGGGACGACGTCACGTCCCAAGATGGTGTGCCACACCCACATCAGCTATCCGGTCGGCCACCTGTCCGGCATGTACTGGAACGGCCTGCGCCCCGGCGACGTGCACCTCAACATCTCGGCACCCGGCTGGGCGAAACACGCCTGGAGTTCCTTCTTCGTCCCCTGGAACGCGGAGGCGGCGGTCGTGGTGCTCGCGCCCTCCCGTGGTGATGTGCCCGGCATCCTGGACGCGCTGCGCACCCGCCCGATCACCACCTTCTGCGCCCCGCCCACGGTATGGCGTGGCCTGGTACGGCGCGGGCTCGGGGCCCGTCCCCCCCGGCTACGGGAGGTAACCAGCGCGGGAGAGCCGCTGGATCCGTCCGTCTTCCACGCCGTACAGGACGCCTGGGGCCTCGGCGTACGGGACGGCTACGGGCAGACGGAGACGACCGCCCAGATCGGCAACCCACCGGGCCGGCCCGTCCTACCGGGCCGGATGGGCTGGCCTCTGCCCGGCTATCGCGTCGCGGTACTCGACCCCGAGACAGGGCAGCCTGTGCCCGAGGGCGCCGTCGGCGAACTGTGCGTCGACCTCGCCGACCGGCCGACGGGCGTCATGGCCAGCTACGCGGGAGATCCGCGCCGGACCGCGGCCGCCTTCGCGGGCGGCAAGTACCACACCGGAGACCTGGTGGTCCGCGCTTCCGATGGGAGCCTGAGCTATATCGGCCGAGCGGACGACATGTTCAAGTCCTTCGACCATCGGATCTCCCCTCTGGAACTGGAGCGGAGCCTGCTGGGGCACCCCGCGGTCGCCGACGCCGCCGTCGTCCCAGTACCCCACCCCATCGGCCAGTGGGTCCCCAAGGCCGTCGTCGTGGCGGCGGCAGGCTGGGCTCCCGACCAGGACACGGCCCGAGCCGTACTGGCTGCCGTACGGCGCGACCTGCCGGCCGAGAAGCATGTCCACGTGGTCGCCTTCGCCGATGTACTACCGCGCACCGTCTCCGGCAAGATCCGCCGGGCCGAGCTACGTGCCTCCCACGCACGGTCCGGCCCGGAGTTCCACACCGACGACCTGTTCGACACGCGACCGGATGCGACCGCCGCAGTGGTCGACTAGGTCCGGTCCTCGACCCCGTCCCGGTGGTGCGGTCCCGCCCTGACCCCGCATCATCGGGACGGACCATGGGATCGTTGGCGACGGGGGGCGAGCCACCGTAATCGCCGGACGCCGCTGATGACGGGCTTGCGCTTGCCTGTTACAACTGACCACCGCCCAGGAGGCGTTGCTCAAAACGTACGAAAGATGCCGACGCGGCCGGGAGAGCGCCCCTCGGCACTGCCGGGGCAGGCCCAAGGCCACATGCCTGGCGCACCCTGCCCAACACCAGCCCGCGAGCGCACACCGCTGACACCGGGTGTGCGCGGAACCGCCGCCGACGGCCCACGCCCAGCCGCTCGGCCGAGTCGGCCACCAGCTGGTCGCCCACGCCCGGCGTCTGCCGTCCGGGGCATGGCAGCGGCAGGTCGCCCTGCGGGACGATGCCTTGACATCCACGACCACCGTGCCGGCCCTGGCGGATCAGTGCCCAGCCGATAGCCGCGTACCTACGGACGCGGCCATGACACAGATGGCGATGAACAGCTCGCTCACGAATGAGTGACGCACTCCGTGCCGTGGCGTGGATCGGCCAGCCTGACCAGCTGCTCCGCCACCGGCAACCCGAGGATCACCCTCCGGCACGGGGGCTTCACGAGACAGGGCGTGACAGACTGGCGGCAAACTCCCTTGGCTACTAGCGACTTGGGAAGATCGCTCACTCCAATGGAGACATGGAGCTGACGCGTGCCGCCTATCAACACGTCGAAGAAGTGCACGATGCAGGCGCCACTGGGCGGAATTCGGTCAGGCACAGCCACACCCAGACAGGCGTAGGTTAGTCCTCGGCCACAATTAAGTCGGTTCCTGCTTCGGCCTTCGCGGTCGACCCAGTGGACTCGCCGGAGACGGTGCGGCCTCCCTTGCTTTAATTACTCAGTGCCAGTTACCCCCCACCCCCACGGAAGGACACTGTCATGTCCTTGAACGGCACCCTTCAGCCAGGTCCTGTCGGATTGAACGTCACCAACCTGGACCGCTCACTTGAGTTCTACCGTCGTGTCTTCGGCCTGGAGGTACACAGTGAAGGACATGACCCTGGCTGCGGTTTCGCCTACCTCACGCTCCAGGGTCGCGTAGTGGTGACCCTATGGGAAAAGAGCAGGGGCAACTTTCCACCAGCGCTGCCCGGCCTCCACCACATGTCTTTCCAGGCCGACTCCGTTGAGAGGATCCACTGCATCGAGAACGTCCTGCGCAGGTTGGCCGTCGAGTACCGCTACAGCCGCGCCGTCTCCCACGCCGAGGACCCGGCCCAGGGCGGCATCTTCTTCACCGACCCCGACGGCATCCGCCTGGAAGTCCACGCATCCCCATCCCAGGACGCCCCACCGCCCTCGGCAGCCTGGGCTGAGTCAACTTAAGCGGCCCTGGCACGAAAGCGGTGGTGATGACTGCCGTCGTGGTAGCGGCTCGTTGTCGTTTGATGTGGAACTCCTGGAGTCTTCCCTCGGCTCGCCCTGGTGCATGTCCAACATGTGGGCGTGAAAGGACAGGTGGTTCGGGTGGTGACCCGGATCCAGGCCGATCCGGTCGCGTGCCCATAGTGCGGGCATCCGACTCGGCAGGGGGCACGGGTATCACAGGCGGCAGCTCGCGGATCTGGCGGTCGGTGGCCGACCGGGGTGATCGAGTCCCTGCCAGCCTCAACACATCGACTTGACAGGGGGAAAGTCGGCCCCCCCATGCCGGGCCATCGCGCAGCATGGTGTTCCGGTTGGTGTCACGTCAGGACTTCAGGGAGCCAGGCCCGTTCGGCGTGGCTGGTGGCGCGGGCGATGATGAGCATGCCACCCGGCAGGGGCGTCCACATCCTCCAAGAAGCTCGCTGGCTGTTCCAGGAATTCCAGCCGCCCGCGCAGCACGGCGTGCTGGTCGGCGGTGTCGGGGACCTGGGGACGACAACGAGCAGGGTCAAGCCGAAGCCCACTCATGAGCACACGGATCGAGTGCGTGACGCACCGGTCCAGGCCCCTGGTTTGGGTTGATGTCCGCCGAGGCCGCGAGAGCGCGGCAGCCCTTCGGGACGACCAGGCCATCCTCTATAGAGGATGTCTGATCGATGTTCCCCGGCCAGCAGCCATCTTGAGGCGTCGTCGTACTGCTGGCCACGTTGGCCAGTGTCGCCGCGATTTCACTACGGCTTTCGGTCTCGACCCCGCAGGCGTCGTCGAATTCGACCTTCCAGCCCACCCGTTGCTCCCCCACCCCGATCGACACACAGCCCTGCCCGCGAACTGCCCTAGGTGTCGATTACGTCACACGGCGCGAGCGAGTGTAGCCACGCAGCGCACGTGGCGGCCCCTCAAACTGGCAAAGTTCAAGGCGTACTTGAAGGGGAAGCCGTACACCACCATCGACCGGCGGCCCAGTCCGGCGCCACCCGCGTGATCACGGCTCCAGCGATGCCGGCAGGCAGCGCAGTGCTGAGTGCAGGAGGGATCGGACCATTCCGGTCTCCTGCCCCACGGTGGTAGCGACGTCGCGGAGCGGGTAGTGCAGGACGCAGTGCAGGGTGAGGATGTTGTGCTGCGCGGCGGTGATGGTCAGGACGGCGCGCCGGACCGCGAGCGGCACGTTCGTGGAGTCTTCGGCGTACAGGAGTCTGAGCAGTTGGTGGCGGGTCGGGCTGATCCGGGTGGTGAAGGTCTGCCATGCGTGTGCGGTGGAGTTGGGGCAGCGCAGGATCCGCGGCCAGGTCATGGCCAGGTCTCCGAACGCTTTGCGGACGGCGTCCGCGGCGGCTGCTGCGTCTTCGAGATGTATCTGGGCGTAGTCGAGGTAGATGGGTTGGTGCAGCGAGCAGAAGGCCTGGAATTCCGGTGGCATGGTCAGCGCGGGCTGCTCGACGGCGCTTGGCGCGGGAGGATGGCCTGGTGTGGGCAGCCGACGGCCAGTCGGGGCGCTGGCCGCCCATCTGGTACGGGCGGGAGTTAAGGGCGAGGGCCGGTCGTTGCCCTGGCGGAGCGTCAGGTTCATGGTGTTCCCCCTGAGTCGAGGCGGCAGGCGGTCAGGGTGGCGCCGCGCGGTCGGCGCGGCGCCACTGAGGCCGGGCCACGAGGGCCTTGCGCTATCCGAAATGCTCGGCGTGCCAGGGGCGCGCCGGGCCGGTAGTGGTGCTGGAAGGGGCCGGGATGCGGGCGGCGTGCCACAGCGGCTGGATGTCGGCGGGCCGTCCGTGGAGGGCGTGGACGAGGCGGTCGACGGTCTTCCAGTCCCCGATGCGGGAGCCGCTGAGCAGTCCGGTGACGTCTTCGACGCTGAGCAGCCCGTGGCTGGCCTTGCGGATGGTGTCGGGGTCGGGCCGGGTGGCGGACAGGTGCAGGCCGCGCAGGGCCGCGTGGAAGGTCCCGGTATCCGCCAGGCCGCGGGGGGGTGTAGGCACCGGTCCCGGTGGCCTGGTAGGTGAGAGCTGACACCGCTTGTCGGTCAGCGGGGACAGCACCCGGTGTTGCCGGAGAACGATGTAGCTGGGTTTTGACACCACACGTGCGGTGAGAAGCATCGAAGTGCTCTGTGCGATGAGCGGGCGCCGGTGCCACCGCAGTCCAAGGAGTTGATCTGGAGGCGAGATCCAGAAGGGCCCCTGGCACCAAGACCGCTCCAGACCGCCTGAAGGCCAGTAGTACCCACGGGATATGGCACAGATGGCACCGCCCCGACATGCAGCGCCCCCGCCAAAGATTGGAGCAGCACCACATGTCACACGCCAAGCGCCTCCTGTGCTTCGGAGACTCCCTCACCTGGGGCTGGGTTCCCGTGACCGAGGCAGTTCCCACCCGCCGCTACCCTTTTGCCCAGCGGTGGACCGGCATCATGGCAGCCGAACTCGGAGACGTGTACGAGATCGTCGAAGAAGGCTTAAGCGGGCGTACCACCAACGCTGACGACCCCACCGACCCCCGGCTCAACGGCTCTCGCTACCTCCCCTCCGCCCTGGCCAGCCATCTTCCCCTCGACCTGGCCATCCTCATGCTCGGCACCAACGACACCAAGGCGTACTTAGGCCGCAGCCCCTTCGATATCGCCACCGGAATGTCCGTGCTCGTCGACCAGGTGGCCCGATCGGCGGGCGGCGTCGGCACCAGCTATCCCGCACCCAGGGTCCTCGTCGTGGCGCCCCCGCCGCTCGGCGAGATACCCAACCCCTGGTTCGCGGAGGTCTTCAAAGACGCCCAGGCCAAGACCACTGAACTCGCGCGTCACTACCAGGCCATGGCGGACTTCACCGGAGTCTCTTTCGTCGATGCCGGACAGGTCGTCACTACGGACGGCGTCGACGGCATCCATTTCACCCAGGCCAACAACCAAGCCCTGGGCAGTTCGTTGGCCGATGCAGTCTCAAGGTTGCTATAGATCTCCAAGCCAGGGTCATCCTGGCGAGGGAGGAGTCCATGCCATCCACGCGCACACCGTAGGCGTCGGCGAGGAGGAGGCGGTGGTGCCACGGCCGGAGACCACATCGAGACACGGCAATCCACAGGATTCCACCACGACTCCTCAGGAGTAGCCGACGTGTGCTCCCCCAGGCCCGCAGCGGTACCGCTGTCCGTCACGTCGCCCACACAATCCTCGGGTCCGTCTTGTCCGTCACCACCCGCCGCCTCGTTGCTGCTCAACGGGTTGTCCGCAGTGTCCACGACTTCACCGCGGACAACCCTGCCTCCGTGGTCAACGTCCTGGTCATCACCGTTGTCGTGGACGGGAAGGCCCATCTGCCGACGCAATCGGGACAGCTCCTCGGCGTGCGCATCAAGCCTCTCGTCAGCCCGCTCGAGGGCCTGGTCGTACTCGTACAGCGGCGGCAGCCCGGGATGCGCCGCGTCCTGGACGTCCAGAGCGCGATCGTCACGCTCCTCCATATCGCTGCGCCGATCCGCCTGCTGCTGCAGTTCCTCCAAGTCGCGGCGGCGCTGTTCGGCCAGGTGGTACGCCGCGATACGGATGCTCTCGGCCTCCTCCCGCTCGCGGCGCGCCCTGGAAAGACGGTCCTCGGCCTGCTGCAGGCGCTGCTCGGACTCGGCCAGCTGCCGCGCGATCCCGTCCAGAGCCTGGGTACGGGCCCTCTCCACGGCCCGGTCGCGCTCCTCCTCGAGCACCCGGCACCGGTCCTGCAAAGCCGCCACCACCTGCAGCAGCGTGTAGACGACCTGCTGGGTCCCCATCAAGGTCCCCTGCGCCTGCAGCTGCCCCTTGCGTGCCTCATCGAGGCGCACCTGTAGCTCCGCCACCGAGCCGCTGGCCTTCGGCGGCGGCATCACCTTGCCCATCGACGCCCGTTCGGCTGCGGCCAGCAGGTCTGTCCCTCGCGGCGCCGTTGCTCGCGCAGCTGAGGCTCAGGGATCAGTTCTCTGACGAGGTTGTCCAGGAGCCAACTGGGGATCAGCTTGCGCCCTTTGAGGAACTCGCCCCACTGAGTGCGCCCGTACTCGAACCGTTCCGCCAGATCGCGCTGGGTCAACGCGCGCGTGAGCTGCCGCAGCCACGCGGCAAGCGCTTCGGCCTGTGGCGTGTCGCCGTCCAGCGGGCCGGGCGCTGTCCCGCTTTCGCCATGAACCTGTCCCTCTGTCCGCGGTCAACCCGGGGGTTGTCCGCCCTCTTCCTGCACGAACACGCTTTGCGGAGGCGGACAATCACACCAGCTCGCACCCTCGATCTCCAAGTTGCCTACTCAACAAGGGAATTGGAGTCATCGTGCGTCGCACCAACTGGGCCTACGCCGTTGCCGCTGTGCTCGTCCTCGCCCTCCAGGCCGGCTGGGACCCGGCCGATATCCGCAACCTCGCCGTCGCGATGTTGGTCCTGATCGCGCTGCTCCACGCAGCGGGAGGCGACCGCGGATGACTCAACGGGAAGGGGACCCGGTCGAGCGCACCGGGCAGGGGGAGACCTCGATGACCTGGCCGAGCGGATACAGTCGTCGAAAGGGCGCCCGGAGCCAGCCTCAATGGCTCCGGGCGCCCCTACACGCTCAAGCCCCGATCGTCAGGAAGTGTGCTCCGACGGCAGGGCCCGTCGAGGTACGCCTGCAGAGTCGCCTTGTCCAGTTCCCCGTCCATGGACAACGCGCTGCGCAGCGCGCGACCGGCGACCTTGGCGGGACGCCCGGGACGCGTTCACCGCACGGCGGGAGTGCTACTCGCCGGAACAGGGTTGGACGCTGATCTGTGCTCACCGTCGAGGCCGCCGCCCACGCCGGCGCCTTCCTGCAGCGCAACGCCTACGACCCCGACGCCGCCCACGCCGACCGATCGGTGCGCCCGCCACGGGGGAGCGTGGCGGACGCACCGCTCTACCCTGACTTCAGGGTAAGAAATAGCAGGTCAGACGGGCTTTTCTCATTTTGGCCAGTCGCGAATCAGGGCGTTGGGGACTGGCGGTCGGTCTCGCGATTCCCGTGCTTGTCGCACCGGGCACGGACCAGCTCTTGCTGATTCCCCATCAGCGATGTGGCCCATTCCAACCCCTGAGTCGGTCAGCACTGGCGGACTGCTCCTCGCCCAACGCCGCCGCTGGAGTTGTTGGCAGCGCGCCGACTGGGGCTGGGCTACGCGATCGATGAACGCAGACCTGTCCGACGCATTCGCTGCCAGTTGGTCCCACTGTTCACTTTGGGGACGTGGACTGGAGCGGACCAGCAACCCACGGCTGCTGTCTGACCAGCCTCAACGGCCGCCGAGAGCGCTGACGGCACATGCTGACGAAACACACTGGCCTGCTGAGGACTGAACGACGAAGCACACGAACCGTTCCCCGTTGTGCATGCGCGTTGGGAAGCGGAACGCCAGACAAGGGCGAAAAATAGATGTTCAGACGTGAATCGGGAAGCTGAAAATGTCGTGGGAGAATGTGCGCAGAGATTTGGATCGAGCTTCTACTGCGGAAAGTTCTCGCGGGAACATTCAGCTACACATTTGAAGCGGAAGATTCGCAGCATCGCGTGAGTACAAATTTGGGCTTCAAAGTTCGACTTCACCAGGATTGGTAATGGGTATACTCTGTAGCCGCGTTGCGAGCCGGGATGCCCGTGCTCCAGCTACCAGTCCACATGAGTGGACCCCACGTCGGTGCCCGATCAGCGATGACGTGGGGTCGCAGGCGTGGACCACGATGGGCCTAACCCTGCTGCGGGTTGGGCCCGTCAGCACGTCAGAGCCCCATCCATGAGAGCCAGATGCGGACCGCGTAGTACACAGCCTGCAGGACTCGGACCGGGATCAGAAGCGCATCCGCGACAGGTTGCCGCTTGGTCCTCGCCGGGTCAGTCGTCCCGTCGGACGGCGTTCCGGCTGCCAACCTCAACCTCCCCTTCAACCGATAGGCCCAGGCGCCGCACCGAAGCGGTACGACGCGTGGGGCCACCGATCGAGTCGGATAACTGCCCTTAGAAGCGGCCCTGTTATCGATCCCGGGCCCGCTCCGGGGACCACTTCTCGAATCGGTAGGAGCGTTGACACGAACGTGGTTGATACACCTCCGGCTGCCCCCAGAATTCGTAACGCGCACGCCATGCAATTCACGGGGCAGAAGCCGCAGGTCAGCCGCATAAATGCGGCTCAACCGGGAGCTGATAAAGCGAGTCGCCGTTGTGCTGGTCCTCGACAGGATCGGGCGATCACGGTCCCGTGCGACGCCGGCCCTGCCGCGGTCACCGGGGAGGCCCAAGCCGCCCAGGAGGCTTCGGCGGCAGCCGGCGGGCCGGATCAGGGCCTGCGGCGCACTACAGCGCGGGCGACGCGGGCGAGCTCCCGGAGCACGTGGGGGACGTCGGCCGGGCGGGCCCGGCGCAGCGCGAGGCAAGCGATGGTAGTGAAGGCGGCGAGCGCGGCCACGACGATGACGGCCAGGACCGCGGCCAGCAGCAGGGCGGGGGAGTTCGGCTCAAACACGGTCAGTCCGGCGCACCATCGGGGGCCGCTCGTGCGCCGTACTCCTTCGCCTACGCCGGTGAAGTCTCCTCAAGTGCGGCACCCCGCCCCGGCCCGCGGGCGTTCAGCCTCCCTCTCCACCGCGCGGTGATGAGTCGCGCGGCCGTCGTCGACGGTCGAAAGGTGGTGCCGGGCGCCAGCCTGCCCGATGCGGGGCCGGCCGCGTGCGAGGTACGGCGCCTTCTCCGGATCCGCGGAGAAGACCCGCACACGTTCCTGGCCCTCGTCCAGCGGGGGTGTCGCGTCGGATAACCTCCCCTTACCCGATAGGGCAAAGCCGACATGACGGCCTTATCGGGAGCAGCTCATAGACAACGTTTTGGAACCTGCCGCATCGGCCGACCCGTACGCGCTCGTGCTGCGGTGGGCCGAGCGGCACGGCGTCGACGCGGCCCGCCACCTGGCCGAGGCCGAGGACCTCGCCGACGCGGTGGCCAAGGAGATCACGCCGGACAACACCGTCGACACGTACGCGAAGTCCTGGCGGGGATGGGAACGCTTCTGCGCTGCCACCGGCCTGCCCGTCACCGAGGGCAGTCGCGGTGCCCAGGTCGCGTACGCGACCTGGATGCTGCGGGAGGGTCGACAGGACGGCACCGGCTACGCCCCACAGCCGCCAAGACCCATCTGTCCGCGACCGCCGTCGGGCTGCGCGGCCTGTCGTCCAACGTCCCGTCGCCCGTTCGGGCAGGTCACGCCCGGTGATGCCGGTGCGAATCTGTAGACCATGCCGTTGACGATCCGCCGGTCCTCGGCACGTGGAAGACCGGTCCCGGCCCGGGATATGAGCGGGGCCAGCAACTCCCACTCATGGTCGCTGAGTTCATGTCGACGCACACGACCATGATCCATCACTTAGTGATCTTTGAAGACGGACCTAGTTCAACAAGAGCTAGAGTCCGGGGGGTTGCTCCCGGCAAGCCACCCCAAGGCCCACTCCCCCGGCGGGGGCCTTCGCCGTCCCCCGCCAACACCCGGCCGACTCCGCAGGGGCGGAGTCCGACACTCGCCGATCATGGTAGGTTCCTGAACTCGATATGCCGTGGGCATGTCAAAAGTATGGGTGAAAGGAACTCATGCGTTTCAAACGAATAGCCTTAACCGCGACATGCGTGGCTGGTGTGATCGGAGCGCTGCTCTCCAGCGGGGCATCCGCAGCGCCGCAAGGTAACGAGCGAACCGTCGTCACGATCACTGAGACTGATGGGCTCGGCGGCCCGGAGAAGAAGAACCGCCCCGCTGGGCAGGCGCCGTTCTCTGACTCCGTGAAGGAGCGGAAGAACCGAACACCCAAGGACACGACGGCCGAGTACAAAGAACGCCTCAAGCTTCTGACGAAGAAGGACAGCAGCGACTCGGACGGCATGTCCACGCAGCTGATGACGACCGAGACGACATCGGCAGCCGGCTATCGAGCGACCATCACCGATTGCCAGACCCTGAGTCTGGCGGAGCGCCCTGGGGGCTTCGCCATCGACCACTTCTCGTGGTGCAAGCTCGGCTACTACAAGCTCAAGAAAGAACTCTGCAACGACTCAGGCTGTAAGACCGTCGCGGAAGCCAACCTGCGCGCCAGTACCGTCGGGAACGGCAACAACGGCGTCCGGGAGATCACGTACGTCACCCAGCTCGACCAAATCCAGATCGTTACTGGTGACGCAGCGACCATGGTGGTGCAGGCAGGCATGAACTGCACTACCTACGGCAGCGCCGTGTGTACCGCCGACACCTTCAACGGGCGTACTGACACTCTCGCGGGATGGATGAACTTCCCAACCGTCCACTTCAAGTACACCTCCCCGGAGCCGGGCACGACGCTCGGCGGCACTGACCAGATCAGCCTGTACGACTTCGACGGCTACCTGCAGCTCGTAGGGGGCAACAAGCTCGAGAACGGCAGGAACGGGTTCCGCTGCGACTCCGCCACCTACATCCCCAGCGCCGCAAAGGGATGCGTGTTCGACCTGACCACTGAGCTGTGGTATGACCTCGCCGTCAACAACCCTGAGGTCGACGCCACCGCGAAGCACATCGACGACGCCCAGTACCGGCCCGAGATGACTTTCCCCTCATGGACCGGCAAGACCGTCCCCGGTGCGATCACCAGCGGTGAGACCTTGAACCGCGTCTACCACGACCAGGCTCTGAGGGACGCTAACCGCCGCAAGGCGGTTTCTACCTGCAAGACCTACTACGGAGCCGACTACGCCACCTACGGCCAGGACTGTGACGAGTACCCGTTCAGCTCCACGCTGCAGGGCGCCGCATCTGGGAACGACCGCTACTCGGCTCGCGCGCTGCCGTCCGCGGACAACCAGAAGGCGGGAAGCCTGTTGTCTCAGTGGTACTCAAACCAGCGCATCATCGACAATGACCCATTCTACGTCTTCATCCAGGGAGGATCGGGCTTCCCCATCTGATCCACCCAGGTCCCCTACTCGGCCCTGAAGGCGGTGCCCGGCAAAGGACTCCCTCTGCCGGGCACCGCCATGAAAGGCTCAGGACATGCCCGACGCGCCGAACCCGACAGCTTCCCTCACGGCCGAGCCTCGCATCGAGTACCGGCAGTTCATGTTCTGCGGCAACGCAGGAGAGGTGGTCCTCCCTGGCCCGCGGCACGAAGACAGCCAGATCATCAAGACGGGGGACTTCGGCCTCATCCTCCACACTGGCGGCAACGACTTCTACCCCACGGTCCACGTGGAAGCGTGGCCGACCGAACCACCCGAGCAAACCACCAAGTGGGACGTCGTTGAGGAAATTGACATCAGCGTGCCCAGCGGGAAGGTCATGGTCCGGGAATGGGATGGCGGCCCCGCCAGCGACCCGCTACATGTCGGCCCCCCCGGCAGCTACCGCTTCCGCGCCCACAGCCGCGGCCGGAATGAAGCCGCAGCGCGTGTTGGACACGACCTGTACTACCACGGCGTTGAACAGTGGCTGATACAGCTGTGGCCTGCCCGGTAACCAGCCCGACCATCCAGCTCCCGACCTCTCCCGTCCGGGGCATTGCAATGCGCGCGCCGGAGGCTCCGCGCCCAGCCCCCGTACCGTCAGAACAAGCCAGGGCGCAGTCAGCGCTGGCATCACGTCACGTTGATCCGCAGCTGGTACCGCTTGCCGGTGCTGATGGCCTCCGCCTGCTCCAGGAGATCAGCACGTCGAAACTCCAGCCGCGCCCGGTCCGCTGCCTGGCGCAGCAGCGCACGATCTCCGCCACAGACTTGCCTCGATGGCTGGCAGCGAGCTCGTTGCGGGGCGCCGCTGGTAGGGGACGGCATGGGTCTCCCCGGCCTGGGCCAGGAGCCGTCCCAGGGCCTGCTCATCGACGCTGATCCTGCCCACGGCCCCCCCTCCTTCCTTGTGCGGCCTCGCCGGCCCAGGCTCTCCTTTACGACGCTGCGTGGGGGGGCTGACAGTGTGAGGATGCTCGTGGACGACGCAGTTCCGGGCCCGCGCTGACGCTGCCCATCGACGGAATGGGTCAGCGTGGCCAGCCATCGGGAAGCACGAACCAGCAAATCCAAATCTCTACGCACGCGAGGAGGTGGACGCAGCGTGGGGGCGGAAAGCCTACGGAGCTGGTGTAGTGGGCATATCAGACAGCAGGGCCTGAGCGGGTGGCAGCAGGATTTCCGTCCGGGTGGTGGCGGATCCAGGCCAGGCCGCCGAGGTCGAGTCGGTGGCGGGCACGGGTGACGGCAACGTAGGCCAAACGTGCTTCGCCCTCATTGATGGGCCCAGGCAGGGCTCGGCCGGTCTCGTCGCACTGGTCGCTTTCCTTGGGCGGAGTGAAGTCGTCACCGATCCTCACCGACGGCCACTCGCGACCCTTGGCTTTATGGGCCGTTGAGACGCTCACATCGGCGTGATCTTCATCGGAGAGTTGGTCGACAGCGACGAGGATGGCTTCTGGGCCGTGCTGGTCGACCAGGTCGACCAGGGGTTGGAGGTCTCCCCCTGCGGGATCGTGCTCGGCGTACTCCTGCAGTTCGCCCCACGTAGGAAAGAGAACCAACTCGGGGTGGGACGTGCGGCGTCCTTCCTTGAGGTCGCGGGCAGCAATGGCCAGGGCGCGCAGGCTCTCCCCGCCCCCGACCAGAGCTACGTGATGGCCGGCTTCCAGGAGTGTCATCACCTCAGCCATTGCGCCGACGTTGGAGCGGCACAGCACCGCGTCGGGGTGGTCGACGGGGCCGAGTTCGGTAGGGATGGTATCGGTGCCGTCGAGGCGGATGGGGGCGTCGGCGATGGCCAGCCAGCGGTTGGCCTCTGCG
This sequence comes from Streptomyces sp. 8N616, assembly GCF_052246385.1. Classification (NCBI taxonomy): domain Bacteria; kingdom Bacillati; phylum Actinomycetota; class Actinomycetes; order Kitasatosporales; family Streptomycetaceae; genus Streptomyces; species Streptomyces sp. 8N616. The sequence goes on from NZ_JBQQBY010000041.1 coordinate 33,505, forward strand.
GCGAGGGTGGGGCCGAAGCGGAAGGACCGCGAGAGGGTCAGGGCGGTGCCGTTGAAGCCCGTCATCACGTCTTTGGCGCCGCGCCAGCCGTAGATTGCTTGGGCGGAGTCGCCGACCATCACCAGTTGAGCGTGGCCGCGCTGGTTGTTGAAGATCTGTTCGACGACGGGGTTGGTGTCTTGGGCCTCGTCGAGGAGGAGGAAGTCGGCGTCGATTCTCGGTTCGGTCAGAGCCCAGATCTTCAGGTAGTGGTCGTGGTCGAAGCGCACGATCCCGTGGTCGGGGTTTTGGAGGTCGGTCCAGGCCTTGCGGGCGTAGGGCAGGACGAGGCTGGCGAGTTGTGTGTGCAGGGCGTGGGCTTCCAGTCCGCGCAGGTGCGGGACGTGGTGGCGGGCGAGGGTGTGGTCGGCGGAGTGGCAGTAGCGGGTCACGGTGCGCAGCACGGTGTGGGAGAGGGCCTTGTGGGAGACGTCGCGTTCGCCGATGCGCACGGGTTTGGTGATGCCGAGGTTTTGGCCGGTTTTCCAGCCGGGTTGGCGGGGGCCGTTGAGGCGGGAGGTGTAGCGGTGGCCGATGGCGGCGTAGGCCAGGGCGTGGGCGGTCTTGCAGGTGACCGTGCGGGGGAATCGGGTGGTTGCGGTGGTGGCGATGGCTTTGTTGAAGGCGATGTAGCGGCCGCGCCGCTGGGTTCGGGCTGCGAGGAGGGCCAGGGTGGTGGTTTTGCCGGTTCCGGCGCCGGCTTGGAGGACGAGGTGGTCTCCGGCGTGGAAGGCATCTGCGGCCGCTGCCTGTTCGTCGGTCGGTGCGTGCATGTGAGGGTCCCGGCGTTGCTTGAGGCAGCCTGTGGAGGAAGGCGTCCAGGGGGTTGAGGGTGGGCGTTAGGGCAGGTGCGCGCCTCGGCCGGAGGTTGGGCGGGGTCCTGGTCGGCGGCGGGTGAGGGTGGGCAGGCGCGGGTGGATGTGCTGGTGGTGGATGAGTGGGTCGAAGGGCTCCCACTCGGCTACGGCGATGTCAGCGGCGGTGGTGGCGGTGTGTTGGACGCAGTGCTGGGCGCGCCAGCGCAGTTGCTCGGTGTAGGGCAGGTGGCTGATGTCGTAGATGGCCATGGTGGTCGCGGGCAGGGCGAGTTGACCGAGTGAGGCGGTGGCGGGCAGCAGCGTCCAGGTGCCGGCTGGGTGGCCGGTGGTGAGCAGGAGGTTGGTGCAGCGGCGGCGCCTGCGGGTCTGAGCGACGCATCGGATTTCCTCGATAGGGCGGCCGGCGAGGTAGCGCACGTAGAGGAGTTGGACGACGGGGCGCTGGGGTCGGCACACGGACGGTGACGGGATCTCGGCGGGTGAGTCGGTGCGCGGGGTGAAGGTTCCGGCATCCGTCAGGCGCCTGGTGTTCACGGCCAGGCCGCGGCGCACCCCGGTCAGGTACGGAGTGGATTGCCGCGGGGCGTCTCGGGCGGGGCAGAGCAGGGCGTGGGCCAGGCGGCACCAGTTGGTGCCGTCGCCCGCCGGGTGGGCGATGCCGGAGCTGATGTGCCAGCGGCAGGCCGCGGCGACGGCGGAGGCAGGCATTTCGTGCGGGTGCAGGGGAACGGGCCGGTGGTCGCTGCGGTAGTACCACTCGATGATGTTGCCGCAGTCGCGGCAGGGAGCGGTCTGCCCGGAGCGCAGGAGCGGGCTGGTGCTGGTGGAGACGCGCAGGGTTCGCCGGTTCCGGACGGTGGTGGGGCTGCCGTCCCAGCGGCGGCTCGAGGAGGGGGGCAGGGGGCACATGGCGGTGAACGTGCCAGGCGACGCGCCGCTGACGGTGTGTCGGTGCCGTGGTGTCCCGCGAACGGCCTGACCGCGTGCGACGTGCGTGCGATCAGTCGGTCGCATGTTCGCCTCTGGGTACCGGTTCGGGTGGTCTCCGGACGATTGCGGGAGGCCGTCAGGTGGCGGGCTTTTCAGGGGGCTTGTGGCCCTGGCAGAGGGCGCTGAAGAGTTCGTCGAGCGGAGTGTTCAGGGCGTGGGCGAGAGCGTGCCAGGTTTTCAGGGTGCCGATGGTGCGGCCCTGTTCGATCTCGATGAGGGTGCGCCGGGCCAGGCCGCTGCGTTCGGCGAGTTGGTCGTAGGTCCATCCCCGCTCGGCCCGCAGGCGCGCCAGCTCCAGGCGTAGCGCGTCGAGGTTCGGGTCGGGCGGCAAGATCGTCACGCCACCATCCGACGGTGCAGTCACATGCCCTGTCAGTGCAGACCTCTGCCCTATTTGTGCAGGCGAGTGGCCATACGAGAGGGCAGAGGTCTGCACTACCGTGTGCGGCCGTCACCCCCGCTCCCCAACCCGACGCGAGCCCTGGGAGAGAGAGCAGCACGCGCAGACGACCAAACGGGAGGAGTCGCGCTCGATGATGCTGTGCACGATCCGCGCGATGGTGCGGCGTACCTGAACGGTGGAGTTGCGCCCGCAGCCCGGCGGGCCGGTGCTGGTGTGCCGACAGTGCCCGGACACCGGACCGCTCTCAGGCGCCGCCACTCGCTCGGCGGCGCTGGCCCATCTCGCGCGTCATGCGCTCCAAGACACCGTCCCAGTGCATTTACGGACCTGCCAGTGCCACGAAAGGGGCTGCCGCTGGCACCCGCGCCACCGCGGCTGCGCCGGTCCCGTCCTGCTGGTCCTGGTGCGTGACCACGGCGGTCGTATCTGGCGGCTGACCGACGCCTGCACCGCCTGCGCCGCCGCCACCGCGCACGCCGCGGTCGTCCCCGAAACCGCACTGTCAACTGCGCAGAGCTCACCTGCCAGCCGAAGACGCCGTACAAGGCAACGACGCGGACCGGGAGACCGGGTTCGCGTGCAGGAGATGCTCAGCTACCTCGCCGCCGCTCTCCCCGCTGACGTGACGGCCGCGGCCCGACTGGTGGCGCTGCAGTGTGCTCTTCGCATGGGTCCGGGGGCACGGCTGTGGGTGCCACGCGGACTGCTGCGCAGCCTGCGACTCGGCCACGAGACAGGTCTCTGGCATGAACTGGAACAAGCCCAGTGGCTACGCGTGCTGCCCCCACCGGACCCAAGTCCCTCCCCCACCGGCATCCAACTCCTCGACCACGCCCTGCTCTACCAGGCACCCGGACGTCGAGACCGCGCCCACGCCGCCGACTGGGCACTGCGCACCACATCCCGCGCTCCCCTACGCGTCCTTAGCGCATCGCTGCGGCTAACCGCACTGGCACTCGCCGCGCACATGCCGCCCGGCCAGCTTCACGGCGCCGCGGAAGCCGACCAGCTCGCCCGCGCTTGAGCCGTGATGCGCGAAGGCCTTGACGCATCCATCGATCGCCTCGCTACCGCGCACGTCATCACAGCATGGTCGAGGGACCCGGTCGGCAACGAACTCCACTGGCACCTGCTCAGCCACATCCCATGAGGGGGCTGAGCATGACGCCGGTTCAGCCTCGTTAGCGCAGTGCGTGGCCCCGATGCCGTCGCAGTTCTGTTCGCTGTTGGGCAGCGGCCTGGCCAGCAGCTTCCTTGCCGTCGGGCCAGGGACCTCCCGGCCAGCCGGGGTTGCTGCCTCTATCAGCGGTCTAGTGAGGCGGCCATTCCATGGGCGGATGGGGTGCCGTCATAGCGAGCCAGCCCCGTCTTTGCCCTCTCGAGTGGAGCAGGCGGCGTCAACCACGCTGTCGATGTGACCGGCTGTGGCACTGCTGGCATCCCCTAGCCGCGCGCGAATGAGGTAACCGAGCTGGAATCGGCTTTCGGCGCGAAAGCTCTCCATGATCTCCGCGATGTGCTTCCGACACGTTCGCAGGGACATGCTGAGTCGGCGGGCGATGACCTCATCCTTCATGCCCTCCGTAAGCAGTCGTACGATCGCCTGCTTGGCCTCGGTGCTGATGGTGGGGGTGCCGAAGTGACCCGGATTGAGAGGAGTGGCAAGTATCCAAGAGTGCTCAAAGACCGCCCATAAGTAACTGACCGTGGAGGGGTCACGGATGATGACCGCGCCATCTTGCCCATTGCGGTGAGAGATGAACGCGATCTTCTGGTCAATCGCGATCATCCTGCCAAATAGCTCTGGCAGGGTCCGGACCTGGGCTCCGGTCGAGGCGAGCTGCTTGACGTACTCCTGTGTCGTTGTGTCGTGGCGAGCTGTGTGTTGGTAGAGGGTGCGCATCTGCACGCCGCGCCGGAGGAGGGCCAGGTCGCGGTCGCTTGCATGCTCCACCAGCTCTGTGGGCTGCTCGCGGCTGGGTTCGCAGGTGATCACTTCTACTCGGCAGTGCGCTATCGCGTCATCGATTAATTTAACGACAGTCTTGGTGTCGCGGACCTCTTCGATCGGAGTGTGGTGACGCCGGGTCTGCTGGATCTCGGCGTATAGAGGAACCAGCGCGTTGTAATCCCCCCTCAGCTCTTCAGTCTGCGCCAGCTGACTGCGCAGTGAAGTCTCGATAGAGGCAAGCAGGGTCGCTGCCGCTGTCTCGGGAGCAACGGATACGAGCCGAGTCTCTGCTTCGGCCCCTTGCAGCGGCCGAAGCAGGTGCCGAGCGGTGAGTGCGGTGGCCGCCTGTTGCACTACCTCCACTGTCAGCTCGAGATCCAGAGCTGCTGCTTCAACGGTCAAGTGTCCGTGCTGTGTGGTCCAGCGGAAGACGTCAATTTCGACGTCGCTCAGCCGGCCCATGCCTGCTATGGAGCGATTCTCCACTGTTTGCCCCCCAGGAAAGATCCTGCATGCAGCTTAAGGCCAGCTGATCATCCTAGACGGGGGAGGGTGGGGCTCGGCAGGCTGAAGGGGCACAAAGAACTCCGGGGAAAACACTTGGAGTTGAACGGACAACGCAGCCATTCCGGTTGCGGAATGGCTCCTTCATGAATGAGGTATCGAAGATGGCCATGATCAAGACCTTCTCGTACGCGATTGCCCGCCGCACGAAGATGACGGCCCTGGCCGGCTTCTACAAGTACTGAGACCGCAGGTCAAGAGCTTCCTTGGGCCGGGGCGAGGGGCAATCTCGCCCCGGCCCAAGGGCCAGACGCCTCAGACTCACGGGGAGCCGATGAAACGACCTCCAGGCCCGCGCGGTGGACGCCTTGCTGGCAACGGTCCAGCATACGACCAGGACCGCCTCAACTTCATGACAAGCATGTCGGAAAAGTATGGCGCGATCTGGTCGTTTGAGCGCCACATCGTCGTTGTTACCGACCCGGCCTTGGCTGGGGAGGTTCTACTGCGGACTAACGTGGATTTCGGTGGGGAGGTCGACTTTCTCCACCGCAAGCAGAAGGACGACGCCGAGACTCAGCAGCAGTGGACATCTTCCCGAGCGGCCCGCATGCGAGCAATGCGCCCCTCCTCCATGCAAGCGAACATCCCCATGATCGCTGCAGAGATGAGTGGCGGGATTTCATCGTGGAGTCTCGGTGAGATTGACGTCGTTGACCGCATGCGGTCCCTCACCTCCAGGGTCGGGGCGGTGCTCTGTTTCGCAGAGGATGCACACCTCGTGGACGGGTTGGGGCGGGAACTCTTCGATGCGCTTACTCCGGTCGTCCGCAGCTCCACACCGCTCCCCCCTTGGTTACCGCTGCCACGCCATCGGCGCGTCGCCCGAGCCAACCGGAGGCTGGAGAGGGCCATCGAACAGGTGATCAGTGTTCGGCGCGCAGAGGGGCGCGATGGCGCGGGAGGTTTGCTCGACGTGCTGGCTCAGCCGATGGGCCGATACGGAGCGTTGTCGGACGCGATCATCCGCGAGACGTTGGCGGCTACCCTACTAGCGGCCGAGAACACCTCCGCCGCAGGCTTCGGATGGGCCATCCACGAATTGACCCGGCATCCCGAAGCCCAGGAGAGAGTCGCGACAGAGGCAGCAGCGGTACTCCCGGAGTCGGGACCCGCTACCCATGCCCACTACCGCGGACTGGACTACACGGCGCGGGTGGTTAAAGAGGCTCTTCGACTGTGGCCGCCCAACTGGATGATCGCCCGTCACGCACTTCACGAGACCACGCTTGGCGATTACACCTTAGAGCGCGGCACCAAGGTGATGGTCCCTGCTTACGTCATTCAACGGGACCGCGCTGGTTTCCTGAACCGTTGCGGTTCGACCCGGACCGCTGGCTCCCCGAGGGCTCTGGTACTGCCGCTCCGCAGTACGCCTATTTGCCCTTCGGGGCTGGGCCACTGATCTGTATGGGGATGTCGTGGAGTCTGATTGAGATGACGCTCGCGATCGCTTTCATGGCGCGGAATTTTCTCCTGGCATCGGCCCCGGGGGCCACGGTGGTCCCCGACCCGTCCCGTGGACTGTCACCCAGTGGCTTGAGGGTGCAGTTGGCCGCCAGACCGGTCCATCGGGCGTCGGCTGCGCAACCCATCACCGGCTCGGCGCAGATAGTGTGCCCGGTAACCGGCAGGGACGTGCCATGAGCGGATCAGCCACGTACAAGCAGCTGCTGAGCAACCGTGAGTTCAGTGCCCTCTTCGCAGCACACACCGTGTCAATCCTCGGCGATGTCCTGACTAAAGTCGCGCTGTCTGTCCTCGTTTACGACCGCACCAGTTCGGCCCTCATGGCCGCACTCACCTACGCGCTCGGCTTCTTGCCGCAGGTCCTCACTGCTGCGCTGGCATCCGCCGTGGTCGATTTGGTGCCTGCACGGCGCCTAATGCTGATCGGCGACCTCAGCCGGATGGCATGTGTGCTGGTGATGGCCCTGCCCGGCATGCCCATCCCGGTCCTGCTCATCCTGGTGACCGCCTCGGGGGCCCTGTCTCCGTTGTTCCGCGCTGCCAGGCAGGTTCTGCTTCCCGAGATCATCGGGATGAGCGGCTATGCACTGGCCAGATCTATGTTCTCGGGGACCGTCCAAGTCGGCCAGACGCTCGGCTTCGGCTTGGGCGGCCTGCTACTGATCATCTTCACTCCCCGGACTGCACTGCTCATAGACGCCGCAACATTCGCCTTTTCCATAGCACTAGTGATGCTGCTCGTCCGGCCCAGACCTGCAGGCGCCGCAGGACACCCCGACCGCACAACCGGGATTGTCCGTGCGACCGTTCGAGGAAACCGGTCGATCCTCAGAAACCCGGTGCTGCGCCGCCTCCTGCTTCTCCAATGGGTACCTACAGCACTCATCGTGCTACCAGAGGGGCTTGCCGCTCCCTACGCAGTGCAGCTCGGAGGAGGCCCCGAGGCTGTGGGGCTCCTGCTGGCCTTCCCCGCAGTCGGCACGGTGCTCGGCGAGGCCGCGGTCGCACGGTTGCTGGGAGCGGAGGAACGCAACCGATGGGTGCCGGCCCTCATCCTCGTCGCGACAGTTCCCTTGCTCTTCTTCGTCTTCACCCCGTCGCTCCCCATGGCCCTGGCACTGCTGCTCGTCAGCGGCGTCGGCACAGCCTTCGCGCTCCCCCTCGACCAGCTCTATGTCGAACGGGTGCCTGACGCGCTCAGGGGCCGCGCCATGACTCTCACGGGCGCAGGCTCGATCACGACCCAAGGCATCGGACTGGCCGCAGGTGGACTGCTGGCCGACTGGATGCCCATGCCCTGGGTGTTCACCAGTGCAGGAATCGCCGCCGTAGCGGCAGCCGTACTCACGGGCTGGCAGCGGCCCTGGCGACCTGCCACACCCCATCAGGCGTCGCCGATGACCTCAGGAGCAGCCGGCGCTGGCGACCGCACTGCCCCCTACCACTCAGCTCCATCTGCCGAAAGGTAAGGCCCGCCCGTGACCTCTACGCTCCAGACGTCGACAGCTGGCACCACGTGGCGCCACCTGCCCCCTGCTGCCCCTCTTGGTCTGAGTTTCGATGCTGCGCGGCTCGCTGCCGAAGTCGAGGCTCTCTCCGACCTCACCTGGCGACCGAACCGCCCGGTGCATCAGAACGGGCTGGGCGAAGAGGACACCTTCGATTGGAAGATCATCCCTCTGAGGGCACCGACCGGCAGCATGCTACGAACAGATCCCGGCGGCGCGGGCCTCGAGGACCACCTCAACACCTCTGTCCTGGACCGCTGCCCGTACCACGCTGAAGTCTTGTCCAAGATTCCCGCGCCGTTGCACAGCGCGCGGTTGATGGCGCTGGGTCCGGGGGCGGAGACTCACGAACACAACGATGGGCGCACCAATTTCCCCTGGGGCTTCTTGCGCTTGCACGTTCCCATCGTGACCCAGGCCGGTGCCGAACTTGTCGTGGACGGCGAGACCTACCACTGGGAAGCCGGCCGCCTCTGGTACGCGGACTTCGACCGGCTACACATCGCTAGGAACCGAAGTGCGCAGCGACGGATCCACCTTGTGCTGGACACTGTCCCAACTCGTGCCCTCATGGAGCTCTTCCCTCCCGACTACCTTTCTCAGCTGCCGTGGAGTGACGTGCTGATGGCCCGGGAGCCTTTGCCGTTGCAGCCCTTCGAACAGGAGGCTCTCCGCTGCGAGGTCGAAGTTCCGGCCAACTTCCCCGACTGGTCCGATGACTCCGGAGCAAACCCTGCGGATAGTCTGCCGGGATCCGTCGAGGTGATGGACGGAAAGCTCGTACTGCGCATCGCCGGTGAACCGCGATTCGGTCTGGTCCACATCGGAAACGCCGAATTTCGGTTACAGGGCTGGACGGACGAGCGCACGATATCCCTGGACCTTGAACGCAGCGCACCTGTTGCGCGGTTCCGTGTGCGCTGCGGCCGGTCCACCGACGAGCAGATCAGGCCCGTGCACGTCCTACACCGCGGCAACGTCGATCTCGGGGCCACGGTATGACAGCACCCGGCCCGAGACTTCCCCCGACGTAGCAGTAGACACGCTTACGGGTCGCCGAGCGTGCGAGTCAGGCAGAGCAACGCTGTTGTCTTCCAGCGACAACCGACTGGAAGCACCGCCCATTTTATGAGGCCGACACCGAGAAGATCGGATAGAGGTGACCGCAGACTCTAGCCCCGCTAACGCGAATGGTCGAACGGTACGGATGTGGCCGTTTGACGGTGTAGAGATGAGGGCGGCCGCCCTGGAAGACGCCGGAGGGCTCGCCGAGACGCTGCTGCGGAACCGTACGTATATGCGCCCCTGGGAACCCGACCGGCCGGAGGAGTTCTTCACCGAACGCGGACAGCGGGCCCGACTAATACACCAGCTCGCGCAGCGCGAAGCAAGGTGCGCCATGCCGTGGGTGCTTGTCGAGATGGGGTGCGTCGTGGGCGCCATCTCCTTGTCCAAGATCACCCTTGGTCCGCTCTGCAGAGCGAGCGTCGGCTACTGGGTCGACAGAGAGCGCACTGGGCGAGGTCTTGCCACTGCCGCCGTCGAGAGCGCATGCCGGACTGCACGCGAGGAGTTCACACTGCACCGGGTCGAAGCGGGAACTCTGGTCGACAACGTGGCCTCGCAGCGAGTTCTGACGAAGGCCGGATTCGAACAGTACGGCTTCGCGCCGAAGTATCTGCACGTCAACGGTGCATGGCGGGACCACCTACTCTTCCAGCGAATCCTGCACGACGGACCGCCGCCTGAGAAGAGCCTGTAACGGCCCTGCACTCCCGCCTGCCCGAGTGGATAGGCGACGCCACGACCGCCGAGCTGCCGGCCATCAGCGCCTTCCGCCGCCGGGCTCGGAAAGCGTCCTCAACGCCGTGACTGCCGCGGTGCAAGGCAGTTCCTTCCACCCGTCGCCGGGCCGACGGCGACCAGGACGGCGGGACAAGCGCCGCCAGGAGCCGTATGGCCGGGGCAGGGCGAGGAACGCCGACCACCATGGCCGGTCATCCATCCGGGCACATCGGCGCTAATGTTGTGCCAGAGATATCGCGGCGGGTCAGCGCCAGAACATCTCGCCGCGGCGAGCGCGATTGATGACGGCGAGCGCCGCCTTCATCAGCGGATCGAGGAGCCGCTCTCATGCGTCGGCTTGCCTCTTGGCGCTGACCGGTCCGGTCTGCAGGTGAGCCTGGGCGGCCGTTCTCCGGGCAGCGGTGCGTCTGCCCGTCCGGGCGGGCAGACGCAGCAGATCGTGCAGGGGGATGCCGTCTTCAGCCCAGGTGCGCAGCCGGTTCCGGTCCACCCAGTGCACCCGGTGCCGGTCGCCCCAGACACGGGCGTCGCGTGTGAAGGATCCGTTGGTCACCACGACCGCGGCATCGGCACGGTGAACCGGGCCCGCGGTGCCGTTGACCTGATACATCACCGCCGAGCTAACCTTCGCGCCGGTGCGTGTGTGTTTGGCCTGCAGGACGATACGGCCCCGCTTCGGGTGGCGGCCGATGACGTCGGCGGCCTGGTCACCCTGTCGGCCCACGTGGCTGGCCGACCAGCCGTCCCGGATCAGCAGGTCCCGCAGCGCCTGCTCGAACGCCCGGTCATCCAGGGCGTCGAGCTCGGCGAGGGTCGGCCGCCACACCGCAAGCGCCCGGTACCGGGAGCGCCGGAGCCGTACGCCGCGCACCGTCCGCAGGATTCCGTAGGCGAGGGCAGCGCCCGCCAGCAGGGCCCACACCGGCCAAGCTCGGGCCAGTGCGTCCTGCGCGGCCCGGGCCATCTGCACCACCAGCGTCACACAGGCAACCGCAACGACGGCGGCCGCCAGATACTCATCCCTCCCCCGCGGAGCGCGCAGCCGAAGACGACGCCGGGCCATCAGCGGTCCGCCGGAGCGGACACCGATGGCTGCGGCTTGGCCGGCTCCTCCGCGGAGCCGTCGCTGAAGCCGAACACCTGCCCCCATAACCAGACCCCGGCGACCAGCGCGGCGATTGTCCAGCCGCTCATCCGCTTCGCGCTCGGTCCCGGATTGCGCCGGATGTGCCAGCGCACGACGTGGTATCCCTCCGGCGGCATGACTGCCCCTCCCCTTGATCCCGGACCGCCTCATGCGGCCCGCTTCTTCAAAGACTTGGTGTAGCAGCGGCCACCGACACAGCAGCAGATGGTGATCCTCGCCCGAGCGCTGGGGCACGCCTACTTCCGCGACGGGGGCCGGCGCGGTCATGGCCTGCATATCGCCTTCACCGACGTCGAGTTCGCCGACTTCTCGATCGGATGACATCCTCCCCGCCGGGAATCCGGGCACGCCGCCGATCTCGCTGGCGAGGCCGTTCAGCCCCGTGAGGGCTTCTCGCGTACACCCAGCATTGCGTCGTACTTTTTGGCTTCCTGCTGTTCGCGCCAGTCCCACTCGACGCGGTCGGCACGGTCGGTCCGCCTGGTGGCGGAAGGTTGCGGCGGGCGCAGCCTCGCCGTCTCCGCCAGACGCAGCAGATGCGTACGGTCCCCGGGCGCGGCGAGCAGTGCCTGATCGTCGCCGAGTACGAGGCGGGCGAAGCAGGCCGCGGCCCGCAGGAAGACGCGCGCCCAGCCGGGTACGGGGTAGGCGGCGCAGCCGTCGGTGTAACGGGCGCGGTCGTGCAGGGCGAGCGTGGCTGCGGCGTCGTCGTAGTCGCGGAGGCCGGCGGTAGCGAGCTGCTGGAAGGAGGCGCCGGTGAAGAGCGCGGCTGCCAGGGCTGCGGCCAGGCGGGGGTGAGCGGTCGAGTCGACCAGGCGGCGGACAACTTCCCGGGCAGTGTGCGCGGTGAGAGGCACGGGCTGTGACCGGTGTCGCCAGACGATCGGCGGCGGTGCGCAAGAGGCCCGGCAGGAGGCGGGGCTGTCGTAGGAAACGAGGCGGTCCAGAGTGGGCAGGGTGATCCAGCGGCCGGACCGCCGGACAGAATCGACCGCGTCGTCCACGGGGGCAGGCGGGCCGTCGTCGTAGTAGTGCTGGGCGGCCTCGGAGTCGGTAATGACTGCGTGGTCGACCGTGTGCAGGGCCTGATGCAGGGCGGCAGGGAGACGAGGGCGGTGGCAGACCAGGGTCAGGTGGATGCCTGTGACGGCGCGCAGCTGGAGGAGGCGTTCGGCGCGGCGGGCAGTCAGGCGGTGAGCGCGCAGGACGGTCAGACGAGTGACCGGCTGGGCTGTCACCCATGCGGTGGCGGCTTCCCAGGCGGGCTGCCGGCCTGAGGGGAAGCGGCCCGGCAGCAGCGGCGGTCTGCCCAAGGCGGCCAGGAGGTCGTGGGCGAGCGCGGTGTCGCTAGTGGTTCCGGGACCGGGGTGCAGGGTGATCCGGCCCGATGGCGGATGGTGCGCTGCCAAGGCGGCGTGGGTGTGGATCACGTCGTCGTAGGGGTCCATGACCAGCGTGACGGCCGGCAGTCCCATGGCGGAGAGCGGGGCAGGCGGTATCGGCGTCATGCGAGGCGGCTGAAGGCCCAGCGCAGCAGGTCCTGGTCGACGCGGGCACGTCCCGTGCGGGCCAGGGCGGTACGAGCGTGGGCGGTCAACTGGGCCCAGGCGCGGAAGTTGCCGTGCGCGGCATGCTGGTCGGCGAAGGTGATGTCCTCGGGGTCGGCGTCAGCCCAGACCGGGTGGAACAGCGGGATCACCTCGAGGACCTCGTCGGGTGTGAGGCGGGTGAACTGCTGCCAGATGAAGACGCGGGAGGAGAGCATCGGTTCGCGGCGCAGCACGGTGTGGCAGCCCGCGCCGCCGACGAAGATGATGGCGAGCTGGGTTGAGGGTTCGTCCCAGAGGTAGCGGAAGTATTCGAACGCCTCCCCGTTGAGCCACTGTGCTTCGTCGACGAGGAAGGTACGGGGGCGTTCGGCCAGGGCCGTCTTCAGCAGGCGGTCGAACTCGCTGGGGTGGCGCGGTGGTTCGCCGGCCAGGTCGAGCGCGGTGAACAGTTCGTAGCGCACCGCGCGGGCGGTGGGCCGGGCCCGGAAGGTGATTTTGCGGACGTCCTCGCCGGGTTCGAGTTCGCGCAGGCAGGTGTTGACGGCGAGGGTCTTGCCGAAGCCGGCGCCGCCGTGGATGCACATCATGGCGCGGGCGGTGACGGTGTCGGTGATGTTCTCCCGCGCCGCCAGCAGCGCGCGGGTGGTGACCACGGAGGCGTCGGGCAGGTCGACGTACTGGTAGGTGGCCGCGGTCACGAGGCATCTCCGTCTTCGTCGGTGGTGAGACGTGTGGCCCTCCCGCCCGGGCCGTCGGGGGCGGGAGTGGAATCACGGCCGGGCAGGACCGGGGCAGGTCGGCCTGGGGTGGTCAGCGCGGCCAGGGAGGCAGGAGTGCGCCACCCGGCCGGAGGCGCGGCGGGCGGGATGAGGTCCGGCAGCGCCAGATCCGACAGGTCGGTATCGGCGACCTGGGCGAGCTCGGCCTCGGCCTGCACGGCGGTCAGCGCGCCGAGCCGCTGCGGAGCCTCGGGCTGGGTGGCGGCGGCGTAGCGCTCGCGCTGGGAAGCCTCCAGGTCCTTCTTCAGGCGGCGGGTGCGGGCGGACCGTGCCCGCCGTACCGCGCTGACCTGTTCCTCGGTGGCCTGATCGGCCAGGTTCGCAGGGCCGAGGTAGCGGCCGGTGACCGCGTGGTAGACCTCGATTCGGTGGTCGTGGTGAGGCATGAAGCGGACCCGGACCTGGATCCCGGCCTGGCCGGTCATCCACGGCCCCACGTAGTCGCGTTTCCTGAAGCGGACACCGCGGGTGGTCAGCGTGCGGGTACCGGCGTCCTCCAGGGTGAACGTCCACAGATCCGCGGCCGGCACCTCCCGCAGCGGGGTGGGATCGTCCTGCCACGCCTCAAGCGGGGTCCTGCCCCGCAACGGCGCGGGACGGTGCTCGGTGTTCCACCACAGCGTCCAACCCAGCAGCCGGGCGGTGAAGTCCTCAAAACTGAGCAGCACCTCGTCCTTCGGACGGGCAGCCCGCTTGCCGGGACGAGGCTGGCGGGCATAGCCGGGCAGCGCGGCCAGGAACATGCTCTCCACCGCCCGGTTCAGCCCCTCCACAGTGCCCTTGAGATGGGGGGTGTAGGCGGGCAGGTCCTCCACCGTCACATCCAGGAGATCGAACGCTGCGGTCACCGTCCGGGACAGGAAGTCCTTGCCGCGGTCCACCCGTACCTTCTCCGGCAGACCGCCGAACGGGCCGTAAGGCTCCTCGCGCAGCACCGCGGAACGCAGCGCCGCGAGCACCGACTCCCGCGACGGATCCCCCGGTGTGACCGCGACACCGGTGATCGCGTTCGTCGCGCAGTCGGTGAACCAGGTGATCCACGGCCTGCGGGCCTTACCCTCGACGTCGACCAGCACCGCCGCTTGGACGTGGTCGGTCTCCCACACCTGGTTACGCCAGCCCCGCGGCCGGGCCAGGAACACATCATGCTTGCGCGCCGCCAGCTCCCCTCCCGCAAGCCCCGCTCGCTCCCCCGGCGTCAGATCACGACGGATCGCCCGGTGCAGCGTCGTCAGCGACGGCACATCCGGCGGCAGACCTGTACCCGGCGGGGGCCCGGCCTGTGTACCGACATCAGCTACTGGGCGCCCTGCCGCGCGGGCAGCGAGCTCACGCTGCACCGCGGCGACATTGCCCTTCCACAACGCCAGCAGCGCGCGGACCTCCGGTGTGATCGTGAACCTCGTGCCGGTCTGGGCCCGTGCCCCGGGCTCGTCAGCTGCCCGTTCGTCGCGGCCGGCTTCGGCCAGCCACCGCCACACGGTGCGCTCCGACACCCCCAGCGCATCCGCCGCCACCCGGACATGGCCGGTCGTCAGCTCGTCCCGCACCCGCAGAGCGAGCAGTCGGCGCACCGCCACACCGCGCAGCGCGGTACGCGACGCCGCCGGAAGCCCGCCCCGCGCGGCGTCGACCGCACCACCGTCTTCCATCTCCCCCTCCTGTCCGCACATTCGTTCAGACCGGAGGGCTCAGACGCCGGAACAGACGACGCAGCAGCGCCCGGTCCACCGTCCCATCCGGCACGGTCAGCAGCGCGTTCTGCAGATGCGTCGTCAAGGCAGCCCAGGTACGGAAGACACCGTGCGTGCAGGACTGGTCGATCCACGCCACCTCCCCACCCGCGACGCCAGCCCACAACGGATGAAAGGCAGACACCGTCGCAGCCACCTCGCTCCCGGCGAGACGCCCTACCTCCTGCCACGCGCAGACCCGCGACGCCAACTGCGGCACACGCGCCACCGCGCGCTCGCTGCCCGCCCCGCACAGCACCAGTGCCATCCGGGCCTGCGGGTGGTCCCACAACGACTGCAGATACTCCAGACACGGCGCTGGCAACCGCTGCGCCTCATCCACCACCAGCACCCGAGCCTCGTCCAGGGCGCCGACGATCCGCTCATCGGCCTCGGCCGAACGGTGCGGAAACCGGCCCGGCAACACCAGAGCCTCGAACACCGCCCGCCGCAGTTCCGACACCGACGGACGCACCGGCACCCGCACCCACGACACGCCCCAGCCCACCGGCGGATCCGACAGCGCCATCCGCAGCGCCACCGTCTTGCCCCGCCCCGCATCCCCGAACACACACGCCGCGCCCCCGGCAGCCATCGCCTGCCCCACCGCCTCGGCCACCGCACGCACCGACGCCGTACGCACCGCCTGAGCCCCCACCGGCAGCACCACGCCCGGCACATCCCCCGCCAGCGCGGCCTTTCGCCCTGCGGGCGTCAGCGAGGCCGGACCAGCCGCGGCAGAAGCAGACGGCGTACCGGTGCCCCCACCCGCGACAGCGAGGTCCGACAGAGCCTGACGGGTCTCCCGCTCAGCCCGCGCCCGGCGTACCACAGCACGGTCCGGCAACACCCGCCCCGAGGCCAGCTCACGCTGCACCGCCCGGTACACCGAGGCCAGCGACACCCCCGCATCCCCGTCCCCGCACTCCTTCAAATGCCGGTAGAGCACAGACACATTGCCGCCCGCCTGCGCCAGTACCTCCCACGCCTCCTCCGACAACTCGAACCGGGAACGCCTCCGACGCTCCACACGGCCCTCACTGCGCGCCGCCTCCACCCACCGCCACACCGTCCGCGGATGCACCCCCGCCAACTGCGCCCCCGCCCGAACATGCGCCGACGTCACACCACCAGCCGCATCCAACTGAAGCAACCGCCCCACCAACACCGGCCGCGACACCGAGACCAAGCCCTCAAACTCCCGCTCCCCCACCCGGTCCTCCCCCGGCCACACGCCCGACAGAAGACCACCGTGAACCCGCCTGCCCCGCAAAAAGATCAGAAGTACCGTTCCCGTGACAGCGACACGAGCCAGGGTGTACCGCCCCATGACAGTGGCATCGGCAACAGACACCACCCCACGTCAGTGACCCCGCCCCGACCTCAACACCCCACCAGCACAAACACCCCCACCTGACACCCCGTCACTGACACCCACCCACTGACACCAAACCGGCACATCGCAACGACCGCTCCTGGGTCGCCGTCCGCCCCGCACGGCACCGGAGTGCGCTACCGGCAGGCGGTTTTTCACCAGGTGTCGCGGGGGAGGCCGTTCCTCATGGGGCAGCGGGCAGCGGCCGCACCACGACGAAGTCGACATAGAAGTCCGCGCCGTCGGCCGGGCCGAAGTACGGGATCAACTCGTCGACCGGTGTGCTGCCGGCCTCCGCGACCAGGTGTTCCCACCGCCCGGTGACGGTGCTGACCGCGTCGATGCTGGTGCCGCCACCGTTGCCGCAGCCCAGGCCCACGGCCCCGGCCACCACGTACACCCACGCCTCGGCCACCGCCGGGCCCGCGCCTGCGGCCGTCCAGGTCTGCACCAAGCCGCACAGGCCGCCCGTGGTCACCACGTGCAGCATGTGGCCCCGGCCGTCCGGACGCGTGGTGGGCAGCAGTTCAGTCATGGTCGTGGCGTCCGGGTTGTTCCACACGAACCACTCCTCGGCCGCGGCGAGGCCGCCGACGCCCGCGCCGGTCAGCGGCGGCGGGGGCGACGGGCGCGAGCGGCCGAACGTGGCGTTGCGGATCAGGTTGCCCAGCTCGGCGTCGACCGCGTCGGCGTGCGCCCGGACGCGGTCCTCCGGCAGCGGGTGGTCGTAGAGCGCGAGCTCGTCGAGGACGCCGTCGAACGGGTTCGGCCCGCCGCCGATCGCCAGGTCGCCAGCGGCGGTCGGATCGCCGGTCACTGGGGACACCGTGTCCACCACGCCGTTCAGATACACGGCGACGGCGGTGCCGTCGAAAGTGACGACCAGGTGGGTCGGCTCACCGGGGATCAGGGCGCCGGTGCTGGTCACGCCCGCCGTGTCCACTTCGGCGCGGACCCGGCCGTCGGCGAGGACGGACAGGCCGTAGGCGGCGGGCTTCGCGACCATCGCCTGCGGCGCGTCACCGCCCGACCAGATCAGCAACGCCTCGATCGAGAGCTGGGCGGGGCGCAAAGCCGGCCGGTCCGGCACGCGGACCCGGGGCGTGTCGCTGGCTCGGAACCGGGCGGCCATGCCGGCCCCGGCGCCGGGGTGGCCGAACGCCACGCCAACCTCGACTATCCCGTCCGCGCCGTGGCCGGACGAGTCCGCGAGGACGTGCGCGCCAGCCAGTTCGGCGAAGCGGTAGTAGGCCACCGGCGCGTCGTCCAGCACCTGCGCGGCATACCCGAAATGGGCTGGCAGCAGCTCGGCCACTGCCCCCACGTTCTCGGCGGAGCCGAAGAGCAGCACGCCGGAGGCGACGAACCGAGCCGTGTCCTCGCCGGAGGCCTGCAGCTCCAACTCCCGCTGGCCAATCACGGTTACTGAGGTTTTCAGGGTGGAGTCGGTGGTGTGGGGGGCAGGCCGGTGGCGGTGAGGCAGCCGTCGATCAGGTGCGGTCGGAGCTGGATCCTTCGTAACTCGCGGCGGAGTGTGCGGTCGAGGTCATCGGGTGTGTCGAAGGCGGTGTTGGCCATCGCTCTGCGCACGAGGGACCAGACGGCCTCGACGGGATTCAGGTCGGGTGCATAGGGCGGGAGGCGGACGGTGGTGAGCCAGTCGTGCTCGGCCTCGTACCGCTTCAGCCCGGCTGCCAAGTAGGTGTTGAAATTGTCCCAGACCACTACGATCGGGCCGCCGAGCTGGATGCGAGCCCGCACGAGCAGGTCGCGGTAGCCCTTCCAGGAGAAGCCCTTACGGGCTCCCTTCAGCAGAAGGTGGTTGCGGGGCCGGTGGATCAGCCGGCTCGCCTCGCCTGGGCGGTAGCAGCACAAAGCGGCGACTGAGGTCCGGCGGCGGGAGCGTCCGCGCACCCGGATGACAGGGGTGTGTCCGCGTCGGCCCCAGGTGCGGGTGCGGGGCGGTGTCATCGAGAATCCGGCTTCGTCCTCGAAGACGATCCAGGCCCCGGACGCCGCCGCGATCCTTTTACCCGCGGCCACACCTCCTTCTTCCACAGCTCGACCGCGTGCTCGTCGCGTTCGAGTGCTCTGCGGGCAGGGGCCTGCCAGGACCAGCTGTGCCGTTTCAGCAGCCGCCATACTGTGGCCACCGAAAGACCCAGCCGTAGACGACGGCGGATCACGGTCTGCACCCGGACCAGCGTCCACCGTTCGTCGCCGAAACCGTGCACGGCCGGGCCCTTGCCGAGTTCCTCCTCGAGCACGGCGAACTGAGAATCGGTGACAGTCGGGGAGTTCGTCGGCCCTGCCGAGCGTAGGCCCTCGAGCCCGTCCTCACGCCAGGCGCGGCGCCAGCGTTCCACCGACCGCACACTCACGCGCAGATCCTTCGCGATCAGCGCGGTCTTCTCGCCCGCGGCGAACCGTTCTCCGGCCCGGAGCCGGATCTTCTCCCGAAACGCCCGACGCTCAGCAGTCAGGCCCCCACCCTCCGGATAGCGCATACCACCGGCATACCGCAGAGATCACGAACCGTCATTACCCGACGACAATCCGAAGACCTCTGTAACAGCTCATCGAGCTTCCCGATCTTTACTTTGACTTCAGGATGGTTTTAGGGCCGGGTTAGAAGGCGGTGCGGGAGAGGCCGCCGGTCCAGGGGTCCTCGAAGTCGGCTGCGGTGAGGGTGACGCCGGTCAGGACGCGTACGGCGAGGATGAGGCAGCCTTCGGGCTCTTCGGTGTCGGCTTCGCCGGTGGGTTCGCAGTCGTCAGAGGCGTCGAAGCCGGCCGCGGTGAGGGAGCCGACGACGGGGTGGGTGGTGTCTACGCTGCCGGAGGGGCCGCCGAAGTAGCCGCCGGACAGTTCGAGGCAGCCGAGGATGGCGCCGTCGTGGGCGATGGTGGCCGTCTTCGTGTCGGGGTCGCGGTAGGCGCTGATGGCGGTGCGGCCGTCGGCGGCGAGGGTGCGCAGGACATCGTCATCGAAGCCGATCCAGCTTTCGAATTCGATGGTGAGGGTCCAGCCGCCAGGCATTTCGCGGCCGAGGATGAAGGCGCCTTCGTCCTGGTGCTCTTGGAGGAAGTGTGCGGCTTGCTTCAGGCCCTCGGGGCAGGGGACGGGGTTGGCGACGCCCATGAGGTGAAGGGTTTCGGTGAGTGGGTGGGGGGCGAGGGTTACGCACCAGCCTTCGCCGAACAACTCGTCCAGGTCCACGGTGTGGGGCCTTTCTACTCGGGTTCGTTGGTCATTGAAGGGAGCCCGTAAGAGCTTCTCCTGGAAGGGCTACCGCGACCTGCTCGTGCGGGCTCGCATCCAGCTCGGCGGCCCGATCGTAGTGGTCTGGGACAATCTCAACACCCACTTGGCAGCCGGGCTGAAGCGGTACGAGGCCGAGCACGACTGGCTCACCACCGTCCGCCTCCCGCCCTATGCACCCGACCTGAATCCCGTCGAGGCCGTCTGGTCCCTCGTGCGCAGAGCGATGGCCAACACCGCCTTCGACACACCCGATGACCTCGACCGCACACTCCGCCGCGAGTTACGAAGGATCCAGCTCCGACCGCACCTGATCGACGGCTGCCTCACCGCCACCGGCCTGCCCCCCACACCACCGACTCCACCCTGAAAACCTCAGTAATTAGCCCAACAACCGGTTCCTAACCGCGGCGAGGACTTCCGTGCGGCTGCGCGGGCCGTTGTCGGCTGCGATGAGGTTGTCCCCGATGCGCAGTGAGAAGGTGATCAGGCAGCGGGCCTCGACATCGCCCTCGTCGGGACAGAAGGCCCCGTAGAGCTCGCGCAGATAGTCCATGCGCCGGTTGTCGGCCCGGCGGAGGCAACGCGCGACGCCTTCGTCGCGCCGGGCCCAGTCGCGGATCGCGAGCTCGACCCCGGCGCTGGTCACGGGCGTCTCGCCCGACCCCACGAAGTCGAAGAGACGCCCGAGCCGCTCGCGAGCGTCGCCCCCGTCGCGCTCGATCCGCTCGATGACATCCTCGGTGACCCCGCGCTCCCAGGTGTCGAGCATCTCCTCCAGCAGGGCGGCGCGGTTGCGGAAGTAGCCGTAGAAACCGCCCTTGCTGACGCCGAGCACCTGGGCGAGGACCTCGACCCGGACAGCCTCGGGGCCGCCGGCGGCGAGCGCCCGCAGCCCCTCCTCGATCCACTTGTCCCGCGGCGTACGGATCGCGCCCATGCTGTGTCTCCCCTCACATGTCCCGGCCAAGTATACGGAGCCGTATAGGTGGGTTTACGCTCGATCTATACGCCACCGAATAGACAGGGGTCTACCATGAGCGATCTGCGCCTTCCCTCAACCGAACACATGTCCCGCCCTTGGCGGATCCACGAGATCGCCGGCGACTTCCGGCTCGAGGACCTGTGGGCGCTGCCGACACCGGGCGGCCCGGACGACCTGCACCACTTGGTCCAGCAGATGGCGGACGGCAAAGGCGGTCCGGACGGCGGCAACCCCGTGGGCCGCTTCCTTTTCGCGGTGCGCTGGAAGCTCGGCGCGCTGCTCGGCTGGGACAGGCCGGACTCGGGCGTCGGCGGCCGGGTGGCGTCGCTGCGCGACCGGCTGCCGGACGACCTGCGCGAGTGGCCGCGGGGGCCCGACCTCAGCGCGGCGCCCTTCACATCGGTCTTCCAGACACACGACGAGTGGGCCGCCGAGTACGCCAACAAGACCATGCACGGGGTGATGCACGTCGGCTGGGTCCCCGACGGGAACGGCGGCTACCGCGGCCAGATGGCCGTCCTGGTGAAGCCCAACGGCCGCTTCGGCTCTCTGTACATGCTCGGCATCAAACCCTTCCGGTACCTGGGGGTGTACCCGGCCCTGATGCGATCGATCGGCCGGGAGTGGCGAGAGAACACGGCGCGCCGAACGGCACGCTGACGCCTCCCCTCCCCGTAACCCAGACTCCACCCCCGCCCCCGCTCCTCAACACCGGCGGGGGCTTGGGCGGAGGCACAAGGGATCGTGGTGGAGGTGTTCTACCTGCTACCCGCAGCCCAGCCTCGAAGCGATCGGGACCGCCACGGACCAAGCGCTGACCCGCCAACCGACCGGCATCCAAGAATCAGCAGCGAACTTAACCAAAACCGCCTAGCGGTTGACGGCCTGGACCTCGCGCACCGTGAGGTTGGTGGTGGTGCCAAACGTGCCGTCCGGCAACTTCCCACCGGCGCCTCCGGAGCCATTCCAAGAGATCTCCCACCGGACGGTGGCCTTGAGCTCATACGGACCGTCATGCCCAGTAGCCCGCAGGTAGGTCAGGCCGCACGGCGGATCCTGCTTCGCTCTGGAGGTGTTGTAGGGGGTGCCGATGCTGCCGTCATCTCGAATAGGGCAGTCGCCCCCGGCGGGGTAGACCTTGGCGCTTTCCGTGCCGGGGTCAAGGTGCAGACTGACCGGCTTCGCAGTCGTGGTTGCCCACAGGCCGGTACCGGGCAGGCGAGCGGTCACCTTGACGGGCTTGAACCGGGAGCCGTCCGACCACACCCACGTAGGCAGATTGACTACCTGTCGACCGTCCGGGCTCATCTCTACGTCGGTATCAGGTATGCGCACCTCGTCATAGGCGTACCCGGCCAGAACCTCTGGGGTGACCATCTCCTGGGCTGGCGGCTTCTCCCCGTCCAGCGCGAAGAACATGTCCCGACTGCACGCATCCCACGGTGCCTCATCCCGACGGTTGGGATTGACCACCCCGCGGTACCACTTGCCTCCCCCTGATGCTCGGTGGCGTAGTCGTCGTACTTCGAGTATTTCGACTTTCGCCCGTAGCGTTCCTTCATCCATTCCTCTCCCCATCCGGGGACTGTAAAAAGAACGGTGTAACTCCTGATCATGGAAGATGCACCGATGACCAGCAACAACGTGACTGAATCTGAGGCCGTCGAGGCGGCTGAGCTGCAGCGGTCCGAAGCCGTGGACCAGCAGCTGATCGACGAGCTGGTGGGCCGTGCCCAGGCCGAGGGGCTGCAACTGACCGGCGAGGGCGGACTGCTGCAGCAGCTGACCAAGCGGCTGCTGGAGTCCGCCCTGGAGGGCGAGGTCACCGATCACCTCGGCTGTGACCGGCACGATCCGGCCGGGAAGAACGGCGGCAACTCCCGCAACGGCACCCGCTCCAAGACGGTGCTGACCGACGTCGGGCCGGTCGAGATAGCCGTGCCCCGCGACCGCGACGGCTCGTTCGAGCCGAAGATCGTGCGCAAGCGACAGAAACGCCTGACCGGTCTCGATGACATGGTCATCTCCCTTGCTGCGAAAGGCCTGACGACCGGCGAGGTCCAGGCCCACCTGGCGGAGGTATGGCACCGACGTCTCCCGCCAGACGATCTCCACGATCACGGACAAGGTCCTCGAGGGCATGGCCGAGTGGCAGAATCGACCACTCGACCCCGTCTACCCCGTCATCTTCATCGACGCCATTCACGTGAAGATCCGGGATGGCGCGGTCGCGAACCGTCCCGTCTATGTCGCGCTCGCGGTCACGGCCGAGGGCCGGCGGGAGATCCTGGGCCTGTGGGCCGGCGACGGCGGGGAGGGCGCCAAGCACTGGCTGCAGATCCTCACCGAGATCAAGAACCGCGGCGTGGGCGATGTCCTCATGCTCGTCTGCGACGGCCTGAAGGGCCTGCCCGAGGCGGTCGGGACAGTCTGGCCGGCCACGATCGTCCAAACCTGCGTAGTGCATCTGCTGCGGAATTCCTTCCGCTATGCAGCCCGCCAGGACTGGGAGAAGGTCGCGCGCGTCCTCAAGCCCGTCTATACCGCGCCGACCGAGGAAGCCGCGGTGGACCGGTTCGCGGAGTTCGCCGACGCATGGGGGACGAAGTACCCGGCGATCGTGCGGCTGTGGGAGAACGCCTGGGAGGAGTTCACCCCTTTCCTGCGCTTCGACACCGAGATCCGCCGCATCGTCTGCACGACCAATGCGATTGAGTCGGTCAACGCCCGCATCCGCCGGGCGGTCAAGGCCCGCGGGCACTTCCCCAATGAGCAGGCCGCGTTGAAGTGCGTCTACATGGCGATCATGTCCCCGGACCCGACCGGCAAGGGACAAAGCCGCTGGACCAGCCGCTGGAAGACTGCGTTGAATGCCTTCGACATCACCCTCGACGGCCGCCTCTCAGCAGCCCGCCAGTAACAACTCACCCCGAGTTACACCGTTCACTGGACAGACCCCAGCCGGTGCCTGGCGGCCGTCGCTACGATCACGCCGAGGTGATGATGACCGGTCGGTTGACGCTTCGGAGGTCGGAGGGATTGCGGTGGCCGGTGCTACGGGAGCAGGAGCTTGATGTCAAGGTCGACGGACTCGGTCGTACTGGCTCCGACAACGTGAACTGGGCTCTGGCTCAACTGTGATACCAGTACCCCGAGTGAGGGAGCAGGCGGAAGACGGACCTACTGCAGACGGTCAGTCCTCGGCTTCTCCCGCTGGTCGTTTACTCAGGAATGGCCTCATGGACGCGCTTGTGGTGGTTGCTGCAGTCCGCCGGGTTACGGCTGTGGGCTTGTGATCGCCAGCTCTAGTGTGTTGCGGTGAACAACAACTCTCTGCTCGGTAGCACTGTCCGCCTCATGGCGTTATCTACCGACCATGCCGAAGCCCTCTTACCCTCTGCATCCAACCCAGAGGTATGGCGATGGATGCCCCGGCCGCGCCCTGAAACGTGACACAGATGCACGCGCTGCTCAGCCAGATGATCGCGGGTCCGTCCCGGAGGTGCTTCGCAGTGCAACGCTGTGACGACGACGCCGTGATCGGTTCGACCAGTTTGTATGACCTCGACTTGGCCGAGAGCCGCGCTGAGATCGGCGCAACCTGGTTCGATCGTTCTTGCTGGGGAGGTCCTTACAACGCTGAGTCCAAGCTGTTGCTGTTCAGCCATGCCTTCGATGACCTGCGACTCGCCAGGCTCGCCCTGCGCACTGACAATCTCAACGTGCGTTCCCAGCGTGCCTTGACTCGCCTTGGCCTGGTTTACGAAGGAACCCTGCGCAGCCATATGCGGCGCCAGGACGGCACTCGCCGCGACTCTCTGTACTACAGCCTGCTCGCAGACGAGTGGCCCACCGTTCGCGACAGGCTGCGCGCCAGGGTCGCCGCCAAGACGACTGCATGATCCGTGAGTCTGTTCGTGCTGGCATCTCGGGCTTCTTTGTCGACGACTGGGGCAGCACTCTCGCATGGCCGCCGACGCATCCACCCTCGAGTTCCCGAGAGCCCGCGGACCGGCGCGGGCTGACCGCCTTGTTCTGGTCGAACATCAACCCGTACGGCACCTTCCGCCTCGACATGGACTCCCGGCTCGAACTCCCACTGTCCGCCACGGTGCCCCGTCCCCGTATGCCGCGGATACCGCTGGACAGACCGCCACAGCGAGGCGATGACCCACCACCTGGCCTCAGGGACGGCGTCGGCGGGCCGACTGTGTGGACGATGTGATCGGCCATAACACGAGTCGATCAGTCACTATGCTCAGCGTGACATGAACGGGGGTAGGGATGAGTTCCGATATTGAGCTGACGGTTACGGCGGGCACGGCAAAGTTCGACCCGGAGGATCCGCGCTGGTTGGATGAAGTGGCGACCTTGAACGTCGCGCTGCGCAAGGAGGTCGGGACGCTATCCCTGCGAGGCGTCCCCGAGTCAGGTGCGAAGGGCGCTGTGGAGGCCGTAACCCTCGCCCTGGGCTCCTCCGGCGCGCTGACCGCTGCGGTGGCGTGCTTCCGGGCCTGGCTGGCGCGGGACAAGACACGGACCCTGACGGTGACGTGGACCGATGACCAGGGCGCCGAGCAGACGCTGACGGTGACGGGCGACCACGTCGATCAAGCGTCATTCCAGGCGCTGGCGGAGGCGGCTGGCAGGCGTCTCGGGGGCAGCTGATGACGGCCGACCCGCGCTACCGCGGGCTGCTGATCGGAAACGCGACCTTCCCCCGCGACCCCCATACGCTGCTGGATCTGCGCGGGCCACTGGTCGACATCGAGGAACTCGCGCAGGCGCTGACCGATGACAGGGTCGGGCTGTTCTCTTCCGACAACGTTCAGCGACTCCCGGACAAGAAAGTTCAGGAGTTACGGGAACACCTGAACAAGTTCTTCACCGCTGCGGTGCGCGAGGACGTGCTGCTGTTGTACTACAGCGGCCACGGCCGGCTCGACGAACGCAATCGGCTGTACCTGTGCGCCAGTGACACCACGGTCGACCTCCCCTATGCCACGGCGCTGAGTGCCGCGGAGATCAACAACATGATCGACGGTTCAGCCGCCGCGACGGTCATCATCGTGCTCGACTGCTGCCACAGCGGCGCGTGGAAGTCAGATGCCGACCTTGCCACTGCGGTGAAAGGCAAGGGCCGGTATGTCCTGGCCAGCAACAGGTCCACGCAGCTCGCACGAGCTGCCGACGTAGAGGGGCAGCCCAGCCCATTCACCGGAATGCTCGTGCGCGGCCTGCGGCACGCCGAAACCACGGGATACCTCACCGTCAGCGAACTCTACCGGCACGTGCACCGCTGGATGACGAAAGACACCCGAAGGACCCCACAGCTGAAAATGGTCGGGGAAGGCGACGTCGTCATCGCCCGCCGAGAGAAAAACCGCCCGCGGCCACATGCACAACAGCTCCGGCGGCGCGAACTGCCCGCCCAAGACCCGGCAGCACGACCCACCGCCCCGCGCCCGGCCAAGAAGAAAGTAAAGAAGGGGAAGCCGACCACCCAGAAGGCCCCCGTGGCGGCAAAGTCCTTCGAGGAGTCCTGGACCGGCGACGAGGCCCCGCAGGGGTTCAGCAAGCAAGCGGACGCCACCCCATACCTCATAGCCGCAGTAAGCTTAATGTTCTTCCTTGCTACCCATTTCGGAAAAAGCCAGGGAGCCAACCAGGTCGCCGGATATGTCACAGCATGTTTAGCCCTATTGGCGGCCTTTCTTGTGGAAATGTGGGCAGGTCGGAAGTTGAGGGCGAACATGCGCGCAAGAACCCTGCGCATCGGCGGGGACGGTGTCACCGCAATCGACCCTTCCGGCACCCAGCTCATCCCGTGGACTGCGATCAGACAGGTCGGCGTCCACCACTCGGCCACGGCCGTCCACGGTCACAAACTTCTCGCAGTTCATGTGAGGCTGCACATGCCGAATCCCGAGGGCTCTCCCTCGGCCCTGTACCGCCCAGCCGGATGGCCGATCCGTGCTGAACTTCCGGACGTCTGCCGCGGCCACCGAACTCCCACCCAATACGACTGGATACCGGTGTGCGTGCTCGGCCCGCTCCCCGGACCCCGCCGAGTCGATTTGAAGAACGTGGTCGCGGCACACACCGAACACCCGTTAGAGACAGAAGGAGACTGGTGACCGACCCTGCCGACGACACACAGGAGCAGCGACAGCCGAACTGGGCCTACACGCATGACGTGAACAGGTGCAGACTGGAATCGCGGAACACGTCACTGTCGAGAAACGACCGTCTGTCGACACTCGGACACGTGATCACGAACCCGCAGGTGGGCAGTGTTGACAACTCGCGTCCACAATCAATGTCGGCGAATGGTTCGGCCGATAGATTCCGACACATGCTCATCGGCTACGCGCGGGGCTCGACCGCCGACCAGAACCCCGATCATCAGATCGACGTCCTGCTGCGGGTCGGCGTCGACCGCGACAACATCCACGTCGACACCGCGAGCGGTGCGAAGGCGTCCCGCCCGAAGCTCGACCTCGTCCTCCAGCTACTGCGCGAGGGCGACACGTTGAAAGTCACCCGGCTCGACCGGCTCTCCCGCTCCGTCCTGCATCTGGTGACCCTCGGCGCCGAACTGCGCGAGCGCGGGATCGGGTTGCACGTCATCGAGCAGGGCATCGACACCTCCACCGTGGAGGGTTGGGCGATGTTCGGGATGCTGTCCGTGCTGGCCGAGCTCCAGCGTGAACTGATCGTGGCGAACACCAACGACGGGCTCGCCTCCGCACGGGCTCGGGGCCGAGTCGGCGGGCGCCGGCCGAGGCTCACCGCGGACCAGGCCGCGCTCGCCCAACAGCTCTACGACGAGCGCGAGAAGACCGTCCAGCAGATCGCCGACATGTTCGGCGTGCCGAGGTCAACTGTGTACGGACACCTCGACAAGACCAAGACCGTGCCCCGCCAGCCGAAGAAGGCGACAGTCACGAAGCCGTGAAAGCTACCAACGGGTTACTTGTTCCCTGGTGTCTGAGCTAGGAGTCCTGGGCCGTGATCCCCGCGAGTTCGCGGAAACTGAAGCTCCTTCAGCGGGAACCCGAGGGCTCAGGGATGCCATCCTCGGGGGTTGACCCGTGGGTTCGCGGCGAACACGCGGGATCGGCTTCGAGGTCGGCCTGGAGAAGCTGCCGGGCCGAGTCCGCGTAGCGGATGGCGGTCTTCTCGTCGATGCCGAAGACGAGGGCAAGGTGGAGGGGATCGGCGCCGTGGGTGAGGGCCTCTTAGAGCTGGCGGTCGACGCGGAGCCGTTCCAGGGTGGCGGTGAGGTTGCGGGTGGCCCGGGTGGTCCAGAGTTTGCCGGCCGGGCCGAGTTCGACGGCGGTCTTCTGGGTGATCAGTAGGTGGGGGTTGGCCGTGTTCGGCCAGCGGTTGCGGCGGTGGTCGAGCCAGTCCAGGACCGCCCGGCGGGTGAGGTCGTCGAGCGGGCGGACGTGACCGCCGACGGTGATGCGCCGGTTGCCCAGGTCGACGTCCTCCAACTGCATGGTGCGGATCATCTTCGGCCGTGCCGCGTGGATGGCGGCCAGGGCGACGATGAGCCGGATGTCCGGGGTGGTGGCGGTGGCGATGGCTTCGTCGATGTCCGCCTGGACGAGAGCTTGGAGGACGCCGCCGGTCTGCCGGGGGACACGGATGCGGATCGTGGGGTTGCGGAAGATCTGGCCATTCTTCTTCGCGTGCCGGAACAGTGACCGCAGGGCGACGATCCGGCTTTCGCGCTGTTTGCCGGTGACAGCGTCCCGGGCCGCGATGATGTCCTCCCGGGTGACCTCTCGCAGGTGGTCGTAGCGGCTGGACCACTCCAGCAGCACCTTTACAGTCCCCTCAAGGTCACCGAATTGCACCCTGCTTGACCTGCTGCTTTGTCCAGACCGTGACCGGAGGCATCGAATCCCGTCCACGTCTCGTCCTGATCTTGCTGTGGGGCGCCGAGCAGAGGTCGGCGACTGAGCAGGTCGGCGTCGCCCGTCGAGATCACCGGTTCCCTCCGTGTGCTGGTCAGCTGGGGAGTGGCCACCATGGGGGAACGTTGTCGTATCCGCAGTGCCCGCTGTCGCTGGTGCCGCCGAACGGTGTCCCGAGCCATGCCATGTGCGCCCATGTGACGAAGAACAAGAACACGAGGAGCATCACGGCCGGGGCCGGCACCCGCAGCCAGGTGGGGCCTTTGGCCGGCACCCGGACCAAGGCGCCCAGCACAATGCCGACAGTGATCGCGACGACTGGCTCGAAGAGCCGGTCGAGGCCGAGGCTGCCCTCGTCCAGCCCGTAGGAGCCGCAGTACCGTCGGGCCTCATCCGCGAGCTTGAATGATGTGTAGCCGCCGACCGCGCCGACAGCTAGCAGCACCCCGCGCAGTGTTCTAGTCATCGTCTTCGGGCACCTGGAGGCGGTCCCACGAGTATTCGCCGGGCCAGCCGTCGGCTGCGGCGCCGTTGAAGCCGAGTTTGCGCTGCCACGCCGCGTAGGAGGCGCGGTCTGCCTCGGTCCACTGCGGGCCGGGGCCCTTGGTGTAGTGGCCGCAGCCTTCGGCGACCAGGCGCTTGCCCATGGCGGTGATGATCCGCGACTTGGGCTCGGTGTGGAACCATTCCTTTCCGGGGAACTCCTCGAAGTCTCCCGGGGTCTGCCCGACGTAGGGGACGCGGAGCTGTTCCCAGGAGGTCTCCCCGGGCCAGCCGTCGGCCTTGGCGCCGGCGAAGCCGAGCTTGCGCTGCCAGGCCGCGTACGATTCACGGTCGGCGTCCGACCACTGCGGGCCGGGGCCCTTGGTGTAGTGGCCGCAGCCTTCGGCGACCAGGCGTTCGCCCATGGCGGTGATGATGGGGCTGTTCGGCTCGTCGTGGAACCACTTGGCTCCGGGGAAGGGCTGGAACTCCGTTGCGTCATCGTCTGGGGTGGGGTCGGCGCCCTTCAGCGGAACGCCGCGGGCGGGGATCCACAGCTTCATCCCGGCCTTGACCTTGCCGGAAGAGTCGAGCTCATCAGGGTTGGCCATGATGATGTAGTCCTTGGGCACGTTGTACTTGACGCTGATCTTGCCCAGGGTTTCGCCGTCGGTGACGATGTGGTTCCCGCCGTCCCACAGGACACCGGGGTCGAGGCTGCCGTTCAGCACGTGCCCGTACAGCAGGTCGCCGGGGCACTGGGTGGGGTAGCCGTCGCGGTGCCCGGCTATCTCCCAGCCGGAGCCGTGACGCCGCAGGTAGGCGATGGCGTCCTGAATGCCGGTGATCATCTTCTTCGGCACGTCGGTGTAGCCACCCGAGCCGGTGAGCGCGCACACCGCGTAGTGCGCCCGGTTCAGTTCCTTATTTCCGTTGGCGGCGTTCTGGGCGTACGCGCCGCGGCCTTCGAAGACGACGCCGTGGCGGCAGACCAGAAGGTTGTAGTCGATGTCCGCGTCGCCCTTGCCGTCCATGTGCTCGTCTTGGATGTTCCTGACCCGCATGGCGCACAGGGCGTGCTGCTCGAGCCACGGCTCGTATCGGGTGCCGGTGTAGTGGACTTTGACGCCCTTGTTGGTCTTGACCGGCTCGTGCCCGTTGTCGGGCTTACGAGCGTTCCAGTCGGACCGGCGAGCAAAAAGCACGAAGCTTCCCCCCTCTTGAGTGGTCAACTCCCCACACCCTACCGGCGGTTGCGGCAACCGCAGGGGGCAGCCCGAGCACCGGGAAACCCGGAAGGCCCCGCCAGGGAGGCAGATTCCAGGGGCCATTACAACCCGCACGATCGCCGTCGTAGGAGGTACCGAAGAGCATGCGCACGGCGCCGGGGCCGACGTCCTTCGGCTCGAAGGTCACTGACACGGCCTCGAAGCCCTAGCTCAGACACCAGCCGCAAAGTAGCGGGATGATCACGCACTCACCGTTGTGGCGGCCTGCTCGTCGTGTTCGCGCAGTATGGGGTGCCAGTAACAGCTCATCTCATTTGGTGTTTTCGGTAGTCTCCACGGGTGGGGATCGTGGAGCGCTTGGTGCCGGATGAGTTGTGGGAGCTGTTCCAGCGGGTGGTTCCGCCGGCTCCGGTACGGCCGCAGGGCGGCGGCCGCCGTCGGCATGGCGATCGGGAAGTGCTGGCGGCGATCGTGTTCGTGGCCACGTCAGGCTGTACATGGCAGCAACTGCCGCCGTCCTTTGGCCCGTCCGGAGCCACCGCGCACCGTCGGTTCAGCGAGTGGAGCAAGGCACGCGTGTGGGCCAAGCTGCACCGCCTGGTGCTCGACGAGCTCGGCGCCCGGGGCGAGCTGGACTGGACGAGGTGCGCGATCGACTCGGTGAACACGCGGGCCGTGAAAAGGGGGACCTGACGGGTCCGAATCCTGTCGATCGAGGTAAGTACGGCTCGAAGATCCACCTGGTCACCAACCGGAACGGTCTGCCCCTGTCCGTGGGCATCTCCGGGGCCAATACGCACGACAGCCAGGCGCTGGTGCCGTTGGTGACCGGCATCCCGCCCATCCGTTCGCGCCGCGGACGTCGACGCCGCAGACCCGCCAAGCTCCACGGTGACAAGGGCTACGACTACGACCACCTGCGGCGATGGTTACGGGCCCGCGGCATCATGCCGAGGATCGCCCGCAAGGGTGTCGACTCCAGCGAACGACTGGGCCGCCACCACTGGACCATCGAACGGACCATGGCCTGGCTCACCGGATGCCGACGTCTGCACCGCCGCTACGAACGCACAGCCAGCCACTTCCTGGCATTCACCAGCCTCACTTGCACCCTGATCTGCTACCGACGACTCACCAAATGAGATGAGCTGTTAGAGGTCCTCACGGAATGCGGCTCGCAGGCGGCGCCAGCAGATCAGCGAGCAGGCGAGCTTGAGGAACGCCTCGTGGATGTCGTCGCGGATCTCCCAGCGGATCCGCAGGCGGCCGAACCAGTGCAGCAGCGCGATCGTCTGCTCGACCACCCACCGCTTGGTGCCCAGGCCGGAACCGCGGTCGGTGCCGCGACGGGCGATCACGGGCTTGATGCCCTTCGCCCAGACCTGGCGGCGGTAGCAGTCGTGGTCATAGCCGCGGTCTGCGTAGAGTTCCCGCGGTCGCTGCCGCGGCCGCCCCCGCTTGCCGCGGATCGGCGGGATCGCCGTCAGAAGGGGCATGAGCTGGGTGATGTCATTGCGGTTGCCGCCGGTCAGAGTGACCGCGAGCGGGATGCCGGTGGCATCGCAGAGCACATGGTGTTTGGAGCCCGGCCGACCCCGGTCTACCGGGCTCCGACCGGTTTTGGGCCGCCTTGAGCGCCCGGATGTGGGAGCTGTCGATCACCGCCCTCGACATGTCCAGCCGGTCAGCGGCCCGCAGCTCGGCCAGCAGCACCGCATGCAGGCGTTGCCAGACCCCGGCGTTGTTCCAGTCCCGCAGCCTGCGCCAGCAGGTCATGCCTGAGCCGAAGCCCAGCTCGGTGGGCAGCCACTCCCACCGGATGCCGGTGTAGAGGACGAAGAGGATGCCGCACAGCACCTTGCGGTCATCCAGAGCCTTCCGGCCCGGGTGCCGATGCCGACGCTGCCGGACGGGCAGCAACGGCTGGATCCGCGCCCACAACTCATCGTCGACCAGCCATGGTTGGGGATCACGCTTCCTCACACCGAAGCAACCGAGTCAACCAGCCGGAGGACACGGCCCACCGCATTCCGTTAGGAACTCTTAGGCGGGGCCACGAGGGCCTTGCGCTATCCGAAATGCTCGGCGTACCAGGGGCGCACCGGGCCGGTAGTGGTACTGGAAGGGGCCAGGATGCGGGCGGCGTGCCACAGCGGTTGGATGTCGGCGGGCCGTCCGTGGAGGGCGTGGACGAGGCGGTCGACGGTCTTCCAGTCCCCGATGCGGGAGCCGCTGAGCAGTCCGGTGACGTCTTCGACGCTGAGCAGCCCGTGGCTGGCCTTGCGGATGGTGTCGGGGTCGGGCCGGGCGGCGGACAGGTGCAGGCCGCGCAGGGCCGCGTGGAAGGTCCCGGTATCCGCCAGGCCGCGGGGGGGGTGTAGGCACCGGTCCGGGCGGCTTCCCACAGCGGCTGGATGTCGGCCGGGTCGGCGCCGCAGGAGATCGCCAGTTGGCGGGTGACCTTCCAGGACGGGCACCGCTCGCCGGAGAGCACCCGGGAGACGTAGGAGCCGCTGACGTCGGCCTCCTCCCCCAGGACGCGCAGCGGCTTGCCGGAACAGCGCTGCAGATAGGACAGGGCTCTGGCCAACTGCTGGGATGGTTCGGCGCCCGGGGGTCCAGGGGGGCGGCTTCGGGGCCGCTTCCCGGGCCCGCTCCGCCACGGCGGCCCGGGTTGTGCCCCGCTCGCCGCTGTGCGGGGGATGAAGATGCCGCCGGTGCGCGGGGCGGGCTGCTGGGCCCGGGCTCGCTGGCGCCGCAGGCGCACCCGGTCGGTGCGCTGGGCCGACCAGGCCCGCCGTGCGGAGTCCGGACTGCGGTTGGTGTAGGAGGCGATGGACTTCCAGCTCACTTTGCGGTCCCGGGCCTGCCGGACGGCGGCAGCCGCGACGTCGTCGGCGTCCCGGACGATGGCGGCGACGGTGCGCAGGACCTGGGCGCTGTCGGCGCGGGCATTGACCAGGCGCAGCAGCTCGGTCGCTTTCCGCTGGAAGTCCTCCGCGACCTTCAGCAGGTGCTCGTCGTGCGTGTCCGCGTCGGGTGAGGGCTTGCGGTCGCGTGCCCGCAGGTAGGCGTTCCGGCAGGTGGCGTCGCAGTAGATCCGCGGCCGTCCGGAGGACTTGTCGTTGCCGAGCGGCTCATGACAGTAGCGGCAGGCGGCCGCGCGAGGACCATACGAGGTCATCGGTACAGACCCTTTCCGAGGGCTGAAGCACCCGGCTTTCGCCAACAGCCGATGGGGGTTGCTGCAGATTGTTGTTGCGAAACCCCGGCGTGGCTGGAGCGGCGAACCGGGACGAATGATGTAGGGACGTGCTGCCGTCAGGCTCCGATGAGATCGGAGCCTGACGGCGTGGCACCTCGTCAGCCGATATGAATATGCCGGTAGTTGTAGCTCGATCGGCGAGATGCGACCAGCACAGCGAGCGGCACGGCGGCTGTCAGCTCCGGCGCCGGGCCGGAGTTGATGAGCACGACGGGCAGGACCAGGAGCGCAAGGAATGGCCTAGTTGTGTTGTCCGCGATGCCGGTGTGGGGTCGGTGGTAGTTGTACCAGTCCAGCCATGCGGGGAACGCGGCTTGTCGTTCTGCTTCTGAGTGGTAGGGGCGTTGGTAGGCCCATTCCTCGAGCAGGGTGCGGTGGAAGC
>NZ_JBQQBY010000042.1:0-66819 GCF_052246385.1 Streptomyces sp. 8N616
CCGGCGAGGTGACCGTCAGCAGCGAGTGGACCAGCGACGCCCGTTCATGAGGTTATCCAGGCCCGCCCACGCGAAGTTCATCAGCGTCCCCGCCGTCTCCGTGGCCGACGGGCGGTCGTCCGTACGGTCGTTGGCCCAACCTGCCAGGGACTCGGCCGCGCCCACGAGTGCGTGCGCAAGGGCGGAGACCTCGCGCTCGGCCAGCTCGTCGGGGGGCCCGGAGGATGTCCCTCCGAAGTGCGCTGTGCACTCCGCCTCACGCGCCGCCGCCGCGATCAGCTGGGTCACGAACTCGACGATCTCCGCCCGCATCGCGGCGACTTCGGCCGCGAAGGGCTCGCCGTGCGTGCGGGCCTGACTGTGCACGACTGCCCAGCCGTGGGGGTGCTGGGCGGTGTGTGCGAAGAAGCCCCGCAGCCCGTTCCACAGCTGCTCGGCCGCCGACCCGGCGCTCGACCAGGCATCCTGCTCGCCGTCCACACCGGCACCCGACCCGGCGCCCGATTCGGCGTCCACACCGGCACCCGACCCGGCGCCCGGCCGGACCGCATCCCGTACCGCCTTCACCAGCGCGTCCACCTCCCGCCGGATGCAGGCGTTGAACAGCTCCTCCTTGGAGTTGAGATACAGATAGACCAGCGGCTTCGAGACCCCCGCCAGCTCGGCTATCTCATCCATCGAAGCGGCCCGGTAGCCGCGCTGCGCGAAGGTCTCCACCGCCGCGTCGAGCATCTGCTGCTCCCGCACCGCGCGCGGCATCCGCTTGCCCTTGGCACCCAAGACCGTTCGCCCCTCCCCTGTTGCTACTCGTGGGTAAGTTTACGGCCGGACAGAGCGACACCTGCACGAACTGATCAAGGTCACTCGTCACCGTGCGGGCTTGACCTCACATCGACATGAACTCGCAGCCTTGGCGCATCAAGCGCGCGTGACGCCCGGCGGCCTCCCGCGTCCACGGGCGAGGGCATCCAGGGGCGGGAACAAGGGCGTACGCAGCCACGCCCGCGTGGCGGCGCCACGCTCGCGCAGGGAGGCCGAAGCCAGGCGAGCAGCGGGGACGACGTCAGCTACCCAAGCCCCTTGAATCGGCAAGTAATTCACCGCAAGCCTGGTTGCCGGGCACACCACCCAGGCACCATACGTACATGGACAGTGACGCCAGGTTCCCATCGTCGCCCCCACCGTTACCTTCGCCGAAGCGGCACAACACGGTGCTGCGGTTGTACGACGGCCCCTTGCACCGGGACTGGGCATTCTGGATGACCGTGGGGTGGGGGTCCCTGGCCGCTGTCTCGATCCCGACGAGCAAGGAACCCAGCCCCCTGCCGGTATGGCTGGACACCCTCCTGGCCGTGCTCTCTTTCACTGCCATCTTCGGCGTGCTCCCGGCCTGGCTCCGGTTGCTCATCAGGCGATGGCGGTGGCGCAGGCATCACCACCGGTCTCCCCTCACTCATGCGCCGCCGTCTGCGACCCCTGCTGCCCAGGAGGCATCCGCGGCACCACCCTCTCCGGGGCCCACTCCGCAGACGGACCGGCCGCGAACGACGCCGCCGGCGGCTGCAGCAACCCAGCCTCAACCCATCGCCCCCGTAGCGCCCTCCGCGACAAACTCCCCGCGCCCGCCATCTCCTGAGTCAACTCCCGTCTGGACGGAACGAGGCGTCTCACGTCGCGCCGGCCGGAGGGAAACCGAGGACTGGTCTCCGTCCTCCTCAGAAGCGCTGGATATCGCGCGGACCACGTTGCCACACCCCGTCGCCCGCGCCCTCCGCGCTCTGCAAGGGGCACACACTCCAAGGGACCAGTACGAGGCGATGCTCGACGCCGCCGAGAGCCTCGCCATCACCATCAGCGTCACCGCAGCGGCTCTGCTCCACGGTCAGTCCCAGCGTCATGCCGGCGGGCATGGGCTTCCAGAAGGCGTGGTGCAGCGCAACTTGTCGGCGCTCCGGAGCGCCTATCTCGGGAAGGGCGCGACGTTCGGCACGTGGACGACATGGCTCAACGCCCTCCGCTCCCTTACCGAAACCCATCCCGACCTGGTCCCGGGGCTCAGGGATGCACTTCAGGACAAGCCCGACGAACCAGGAATCGTCGTATATCTCAATGCATTGCGGCAGGAGCGCAACCGTGCCGCCCACGGCAACAAGCCCCGGAGCCAGAGCGAGTCCGCCTTGCGTGTGGCCCAGGGCGCGTATCAACTCGAACCTGCCCTGGCGAAGGCCCAGTTCCTCAAGGACGTACCGTGGCTGCTCACCGTTTCATGCGCCTACCAGCCGAGATCACACACTTTTGATGTCGTCGCGCATCGGGCCATGAGCGACCACCCCGATTTCGAACGCCAGATGTTCACGTGGGCCGATCCGGTCGCCAACGACACCTTTTACGTACTCAGCCCGAAGGGGCCTGTCGCTCTGTCCCCGTTCGTCGCCAGCCGGTTCTGCCCGCAGTGCCAGCAAATGGAAGTCTGCTACGTGTATCGGGCCGACAGGAACGAAGGGCCCGCAGAGCTCAAGAGCTTCGGCCGGGGACACGACATCTCCGCGGCCGACCTGGGCGACGACGTCCGGTCGTTACCCGACCGCCGGAAAACGGGCCCGTGAGGGATTCGAAGGAATTGTGAGGGCGGGGACCGCCGCTGCCGTCACTCGCGGAAGTCCCCACCCAGCTCAATAACGGTCGTGGACCGCGGGTATGACTGGCCGGCTTACGGGGCCGGGTTCGGGGTGTGGGGCGCGGGCGGCGGGGCCGGCTCCTCGTGGGGCGGGGCGGCTCGGCAGGCGGGGGCTCCTCGCCAGGCTGCTGTTCGCCCGGCACGCAGGCCACCCGACCCAACCGGAGGTCCACTCAGCCCACGCCCGCCCAGCCGAACTGGACGGCGTGTGATCCCCGGCATCTCCCACGGACTGCTCGTGGAGAAACCGGACCTGTGCAACCGGGTCGTGATCGACTTCCTCACCATGGACCCGGTACAGACCCTCGCCCCGATCCGCCGCGCCGCCCCTCCGGGCCGTAACGGAAAACTCGATCGATAGCCCTTCGCTTATCAATCGACTCGATACTCGGATCAATCTCCGCCCCGTCCAGCAGAAACGCCTTGGTAGCTTCGATGGCCGCGCCACTCCTCGGGACGGGGCCGAGCGAGTGGCTGCCGCCGATCCGTGGCCGTATTCAGAACGGCCGTATTCAGACGGCATATCACTATGCCCCGCGATCCGCTTTCCCCAGGCCGCCCAGGGCCCGGGGCCGACATGAGGGGTATCCGAATGCCCGAGCGTGAAGGGTTCCTGCACCGCATCACCGACACCGTGCGCGATGCTCTCGACGGCGACGGCGACGGCGGCGACGGTGACGACGACGACCGCGCACGGCCGCAGACCGCGGCAGGCGCCAAGGCACCGGACAAGGGCGTGCCGGAACCACCGGCCGCACCCG
This sequence comes from Streptomyces sp. 8N616, assembly GCF_052246385.1. Lineage (NCBI taxonomy): Bacteria > Bacillati > Actinomycetota > Actinomycetes > Kitasatosporales > Streptomycetaceae > Streptomyces > Streptomyces sp. 8N616. The sequence goes on from NZ_JBQQBY010000042.1 coordinate 3,439, forward strand.
CTCAACCACCCGCTCAACCACCCGCCAAAGCCCCCGGCGAGGGAGCGCCTCAGCCCGCGCCGCAAGGGCCTCCGCCGGGCCCGGGCACGGGGCGCCCCGACCCGGAGGTGGCCAAGGTCATCTACCTGGTCGGCAGGGAACTCCAGGTCTCCGACAAGGCCATGCTCGCCGGATTCGAGGCGGCGCTCGTCGAGTCGGGCATGGAGAACCTGAACCACGGCGACCGCGACTCGCTCGGCGTCTTCCAGCAGCGACCGAGCCAGGGCTGGGGCTCACCGACCCAGTGCATGAACGTCAACTACGCCACCCACAAGTTCTTCGAGCGAGCCATCAAGGCCGACCGCGACAATCCCGGTTTCACACCCGGACAGTTGGCCCAGAAGGTTCAGGTCTCGGCCTTCCCGGAGCGCTACGACCAGCGGGAGGCCGAGGCGAAGGAGACCCTGAAGTCCGCCAGGGAATCCGTCGAGCAGCCCCCGCCGGGAAATCAGCCCCAGCCCCCGCCCCCGCCCCCGGCCGACAACCCGCGGCTCGACGTGCAGTTCGACATGTCCCAGCGGAAGCCGCTTTTCGCGGAATTGCTCACCTACATGCTGAGCAACGGCCATGAGTTCGTCCTGCCCCCCGGAATGCCGGAACCCGGCGGCCGTCGCAGCTCGAGCGAATCATTCGGCAAAGTCATGGAGCACGACGCGCTGATCACCGGTCTCAGCCAGACCTTCCGCATACGGAAGTCACTCATCCAGACGGTCATCTTCTGGGAGTACCGCGGCGGTTGGGGGGACCCCATCGGGAATGGTCTGGTCATGGCCTACTACGCGTACAAGGAGTGGGAGGAGATTCCCGTCGGAGAGCCGCCGCCGGCCCCGTACCCCAAGGAAGACGCCTCCACGGGGGTAGCCAAGATCTTCGCGAAGACCGCCATCCGCGCCCGCAACCACGCCATCGGACTGGGACTGATTCCCGAACCGCCACTGAACATCGACGACTGGCACGTCGTGTGGGATGTCTGGCAGAGGCTCTTCAGGGATGAGCGCTACAACGTCAGTACCGTGCCCCTGGTGCACATCCACAGCGCGCATCTGACCGGCGTCAAGAACCCCGACCGACTCCGGTTCAGCGACGACGAGACCAGGGATGTCCTCGCCCGCTACAACGGCGAAGGCGACGAGGCCGCAGAGTACGGGCGCCGGGCCCTGGACCTGTACCGGATCTTCGAAAAGTACAACGCCCGCCTGAGGGGCTGAGCCTCGAGAGGGCGGGTCGGAGCGGATGCGTCCCGGGCGGATGCCGGGCACGCTGGGGGTATGACCGAAGATCCGCGCGTCGTCGTCCAACCGCCTTCGCCGAGCGGTGGCCGCCGGGTACGCGTCGACGGGACGATCCTTGGCGTGGCATACGGGCCGCGGGACGTGATCGAGTTGCTGCGCCGGGCCGGCCTGGATCCGGATGAGGTCAGGCTCGACGATCCGCTGCTGATCCTGTGGCGCGGCGGCGGTCCCACCCACTGGCCGACGGACACACCGCGGCGCCCCTGATCCTCGGTCCGAGGATCAGGGGCGCCGTGCTGTCGTCGGGCATGGCCTGCTGGCGGCTGCGGGACTGGAACGAGGCCGCGGGGTGTGGCAGCGGCTGCACGAGGTCCTGCTGGCCGGGTTGAACCCAGTTGTCCGTGTGATCGTCCGGGGGGAGCGATGCCTATCCATCGATGCGTCAACTCCCCTACGCTGAAGGCGTTTTCGTGGCAGGGGAGGGGGGAGTCTTGGGTGTTGGGACCCTGATCGCGATCATCGTCCTCTGCATGGTGCTTCACGGGCTGTTCGTGGGGATCCGCAGCAAGCACCACAGACGGCGGCTCCCTCACCCGTCCATCACCCCGGCGCAGGCGGCGGCATGCCAGAACCAGGTCTTTCGGGAGATCTGCCGAAGATCCAAGGGGCCCGGCTGGCGGGCGGTCCGCATGGCGGACTACTTCACGGATCAGGGGTGGAATCGCGCGGATGCCATGCTCATTCTTGCGGAACCGCTCAAGCACGGGCTGATCAAGACTTATGGGTGGCGGTTCGGTATGTACGGCCCGACTCGGACGGGCTGGGACGAGTACCGGAAGAACTTCATGTGGGCAGGAGGCAGCGAAGCGGTGCACATCTCGGCCCGCTCCGGCGGTTTCATAGTGGCGAACGTCAACAGCCCTCACGCTGTGGCCCAGGGAGGCCACGGCAACAGCGCCGACGTGCGCAACGTCTCCCACCGGCAGCTCATCGACGCGCTGAGGGAGGACGCACGCAGCGCGAATCCCGACGAGGCCGTACGGGCGCAGGAATACGCCGACGACCTGGCGGAGGCGGTCCAAACGGAGAATCCGGCCAGGGCGGATCGGATCCTCGGTCGGATCAACGCCCTCCTGACGTCCGCCAATTCGGCTTTCGCGCTGACCAGGGACCTACTGCCGCCTGGCACCTGAAGGACTCTAAGCCTGATTCCCGTAGTCCTGGAGGCTTATCGCACCCCCAGGGGTGTCCGTCATGAGCCCAAGCATCCCGCAAGATCACCTCCTGGATCATGCGGCCCCCCGAGACGCTCACCGAGAGCCAGGACAAGCGGCTCCTGAAGGTCCGGCTCGCCTACCCGGACATCACCCGGGCCCGCGACCTCGCCCGCACCTTCGCTGATCTCGTCCGTCACCAGCGCGAATACCTGCTGCTGGGGTGGTCCGCCAAGCCGAGCAGGACGCACCGAAACGATGCAGGGCTTCGCTGGCTTCCTCCGCCAGGGCCTCGATGCCGTCACCACCGCCTCACCCTCCCCTGGAGCTCGGGAGTCATCGAAGGTCACGTGAACAGGGTGAAACGGGCAACGTCTGGCCGAGCCTCATTCGCACTCCTCCGGACCCGCATTCTCACCCAGCCATGAGCATCACGAAACTGCGGACGGAGCCCGTTCGATGCGTCGCTCACACAGCTGACCGCCGGCGGCTCGGAGCACCGACAGCAGCCAGCGCAGCGGCTACCTCGGCCTCACCCGCCCCGCCGGGACGTCAGCGACGCGCGAGCGCCCCGGATCGGCCAGAACCCGGGGCGCTTCGGTTTCAACGTCATCTATGCGTTAGCCGGGGCAGTCACCTTTTGCCCGGCCCCAGTCGCGTCGTAGCCATCAACCGGCGAGGCGGTCGCAGAACCGTACCGCTCGCGGTCGAGGATGCCCTCACGTCCGGAGACCAGCAACGGGCATACAACTTGACCAGCTACGTTCGTCGCCGTCCGCATCATGTCCAGGACCGGGTCGATCGCCAGGAGCAGGCCGACGCCCTCCAGTGGGAGGCCCAGGGTCGACAGGGTCAGGGTCAGCATCACCGTCGCGCCCGTCAGTCCCGCCGTCGCCGCCGAGCCGATGACCGAGACGAAGACGATGAGCAGGTAGTCGCCGACGCCCAGGTTCACGCCGAAGATCTCGGCGATGAAGATCGCGGCGAGCGCCGGGTAGATGGCCGCGCAGCCGTCCATCTTCGTCGTGGCGCCGAACGGCACGGCGAAGGAGGCGTACTCACGCGGCACCCCGAGCCGCTCGGTGACGCGCTGCGTGACCGGCATCGTGCCCACCGACGACCGCGACACGAACGCCAGCTGGATGGCGGGCCAGGCGCCGCGGAAGAACTGCAACGGGTTGACCTTGGCGACCGTGGCGAGCAGCAGCGGGTAGACGCCGAACATGACCAGCGTGCAGCCGATGTAGACATCCGCCGTGAAGGTCGCGTACTTACCGATCAGCTCCCAGCCATACGTGGCGATGGCGTAGCCGATGAGGCCGAGGGTGCCGATCGGGGCGAGGCGGATGACCCACCAGAGGGCCTTCTGCAACAGCTCGAGCACCGTCTGGCTGAGATTGAGGATCGGCTCGGCCTTCTCGCCGAGCTGCAGCGCCGCGATGCCCGCGACGACCGCCATGAAGACGATCTGCAGCACGTTGAGCTCGGTGAACGGCGTGATGACGTCCGTCGGCACGATGCCGGTCAGGAAGTCGAGCCAGGAGCCCGCCTCCTCGGGCTTGGCGCCGTCCTTCGCGGTGAGGCCGGTGCCCGCGCCTGGGTTGGTGATCAGGCCGAGCGCCAGGCCGATGGCGACGGCGATCAGCGAAGTGATCATGAACCACAGCAGCGTACGCCCGGCCAGCCGGGCGGCGTTGTTGACCTTCCGCAGGTTGGTGATCGACACCAGGATCGCGAAGAAGACGAGTGGCGCGACGGCCAGCTTCAGCAGCTGGACGAAGATCGAGCCGATTTTGTCGAGGGTCGTGACCAGCCAGCTGACGTCACCGCTGCGGGCGACCCAGCCCAGCAGAATGCCAAGGACGAGGCCCAGAAGAATCTGGGCCCAGAACGGAACCGTCGGTATCAAGAAGCCGGACGGCTTCTTCGCGGGGGCTTGGGGGGTGGACACGGACACACTCCGGCAGGGGGAAGGCATACGGGGATACGGGGATACGGGGTTACGGGAACGGGGTGCGGCGGCCGTGTTGGTACGTACGGACGGCAGCGCCGATGCTATGCCGCTCAGCTGCGGCGGCAACAGGCCGCGGACGCACAGCAGTTGCAGCGGCAGAACACGACGGGCAGGCGCGCCATGAGCGGACGCGTCATGGCGTGGCGGTGCGCGGCTGCTGTCGTCATGCCAAATACGTTAACACTTGAACTTTGAGACCTTCAAAGCTCCGCTTCGGGTCACAGGCCCGCCGATACGTCAACACCCCACGGCGGAGCGGCTGCTCCACCATGGGGCGTCAGAGGTGCGTGACGAGCGTTACTCGTAACCCGTAACCCGTAACCCGTCACCCGCCACCCGCCACCCGTCGCCCGTTACGCGTCTTCCTGCGCCTGGTTCGCCGCAAGCCGCTCCTTCGCGCGGTCCACCTTCTCCACGATCTGCTCGGACATGGCGTCGCGCTGCTTCCGCAGCAGCACCCAGCTCAGCGGAGCGGACAGGACCAGCGCGAGCAGCAGCACCCACATGAGGTTGGAGTCGCCGAGTCCGGCGGGCAGGACGCGCAGATGGGTCAGGCCCCAGACGACGAGGAAGCAGCCCGCGAAGATGCCGAGGCGCATCGCGGTGTAGCGGAGAGTCGCGCGCTGCTTGCCACTACTGGTGCTGCTCCTGCTGGTGGTGGTGCTCACGGGCCCGACCTTCATCTCTGGCTTCTCTGCTTCTCTGCTTCTCTGAACTTCTCTGGCTTCTTCTCCGGCGGCTTCTTCTGCCGCATCCAGTGAAGCACGTCCCATTTTGGATCAATTGATCGGGAGCCACATGGTGATGTCGTCGCGGAAGTCGTCGTCCGCGACCTTGATCGCGCCGGGCACCCGCCCGACCTCCTTGTAGCCGCACGCCCCGTAGAACCGCTCCAGACCGAGGCCGCCCCGGCACGTCAGCCGGATTCCGTCGATGCCGTCCATCCCCCGGGCCGCGTCCTCCGCGGCGGCCATCAGCTCACGCCCGTATCCCTTGCCGTGGTGCGAGGGGTGGACCATCACGGTGTACAGCCAGCACCAGTGGCGCATCAGCCGGTGCGTGTTGAAGGTGAAGAAGACGGTCGCCGCGACCCGACCGTCCCCATCACGCCCGACCAGCAGCCTCGTACGGTCCTCCGCCATGGCCGCGAGGTGCTTGACCAGCTCGGGCCGGATGTCGTCGGCGGTCACCGGTGGTACGAATCCGACGGCACCCCCCGCGTTCGAGACGTCCGCCCAGAGCCGGCAGAGGCCGTCGTGCAGCTCGGGGGTAATGGCGGGGTCCAGGTCGAAGGACAGCGTCATGCCCTCGACGATAAATGGATCAGCCGAGCGCCTGGGCGGCTATCCGCAGGTCGGACACCAGGCCCTGGTACACCGCCTCCCGGTCGTCCGCGCGCAGTACGGCGGAGGGGTGGATGGTGGCAACCAGGCACTCACCCCGCTCCTCGCCCTCCTTGCTCTCCTCCCCCTCCCCGCCGTCCAGCAGCGGGCACGGCAGCAGCATCCCGCGCTGCTTGGTCACCCGGAACGACGGGCCGAGCAGCGCCTTCCCCGCCGTCGCGCCGAGCGCCACGACCACCTCGGGGTCGATCAGCTGCAGCTCGGCGGCCAGCCAGGGCTTGCAGGCGGACAGCTCGTGCAGGTTCGGCGTCTTGTGAATGCGCCGCTTGCCGCGCTCGGGGACGTAATCGAACTTGAAGTGCTTGACGGCGTTCGTGATGTACGTCTCGCCAGGATCGATCCCGGCCTCGTCGAGCGCCTGCGTCAGCACCCTCCCGGCGGGCCCGACGAAGGGAAGGCCCTTCCGGTCCTCCTGGTCGCCCGGCTGCTCGCCGACCAGGACCACGCGGGCGTCCGCGTCGCCCTGGCCGAACACGGTCTGGCTCGCGTTGCGGTGCAGCGGACAGCCCCGGCAGCCGGCGGCGGCCTCCCGGAGCGCGGCCAGATCAGCGCCGCCGGGGACGAAGGGGCCGGCGGTGTACGCGTCCTCGGGGGCGGAGCCGGAGCCTGGACCGTGACCGGGTCCGTTCGCGCTGGTCATGCGCCCCGGGTACCCGCCTCGGCAGAACTCAGACCCGTACGCCCCCTCGGACGTAAGCCCCTCGGATCCGTACGGCTTCGAGCCCCGTGCGCCTCTCCGACCCGTAGGCCGTCAGCCCCCTACGCCCCTCAGACCCGCATCGGCTGCGGGGACTCGCGCCGGTCGGGGTCCGGCCCCGGGTACTCGCGGATTACCTCGTACCGCGTGTTCCGCTCGACCGGCTGGAACCCCGCGTCCCGGATCAGGTCGAGCAGATCCTCCCGGGTCAGCTTGTCCGGCGTCCCGAAGTTGTCCGCGTCGTGCGTGATCTTGTACTCGACGACCGACCCGTCCATGTCGTCCGCGCCGTGCTGCAGCGCCAGCTGCGCCGTCTGCACCCCGTGCATCACCCAGAAGACCTTGACGTGCCGGATGTTGTCGAAGAGCAGCCGGGAGACCGCGAAGGTCCTCAGCGCCTCCGCGCCGGTCGCCATGGTCGTACGGGCCTGGAGGCGGTTGCGGATCTTGCCGTCCTTCATGTCCACGAAGTCGTGCTGGTAGCGCAGCGGGATGAAGACCTGGAAGCCGCCGGTCTCGTCCTGCAGCTCGCGCAGCCGCAGCACGTGGTCCACGCGGTGCCGCGGCTCCTCGATGTGCCCGTACAGCATCGTGCTCGGCGTCTTGAGGCCCTTCTCGTGCGCGAGCCGGTGGATGCGCGACCAGTCCTCCCAGTGGGTGCGGTGGTCGACGATGTGCTGCCGGACCTCCCAGTCGAAGATCTCGGCGCCGCCGCCGGTCAGCGACTCCAGTCCGGCGTCGATCAGCTCGTCGAGGATCTCGCTCGCGCTCAGCCCGGAGATCGTCTCGAAGTGGTGGATCTCGGTCGCGGTGAAGGCCTTCAGGGAGACCTGCGGGAGGGCTTCCTTGAGGGCCTTGAGCGAGCGCGGGTAATAGCGCCAGGGCAGCGTCGGGTGAAGGCCGTTGACGATGTGCAGCTCGGTGAGGTTCTCGTTCTCCATCGACTTGGCGAGGCGGACGGCCTCCTCGATGCGCATCGTGTACGCGTCCTTCTCGCCCGGCTTGCGCTGGAAGGAGCAGTAGGCGCAGGACGCGGTGCACACGTTCGTCATGTTGAGGTGACGGTTGACGTTGAAGTGGACGACGTCGCCGTTCTTCCGCGTCCGCACCTCGTGGGCGAGGCCGCCCAGCCAGGCGAGGTCGTCGGACTCGTAGAGGGCGATGCCGTCCTCGCGGGTCAGCCGCTCCCCCGCGTGGACCTTCTCCTCCAGCTCGCGCTTGAGCCCCGCGTCCATGGAGCCGCCTCCTATACGTCTGCCAACCGAGCTCCAAACACCGTACTCCCCCAGCCTTCGGCCGGGAGGTGCCCCCATACACAGTCGCTACCGCGACTGCTACGCGTTCTCGGGCAGCTCGCCGACCCGGTTCTCCCACTTGGTGGACAGCACGATCGTCGTACGCGTGCGGGAGACGCCCTTGGTGCCGGACAGCCGACGGATCGTCTTCTCCAGGCCGTCCACGTCGCTGACCCTGACCTTGAGCATGTATGAGTCGTCGCCCGCGATGAACCAGCAGTCCTCGATCTCCTCGAGGTCGCGGAGCCGGCGGGCCACGTCTTCGTGATCGGTGGCGTCGGAGAGCGAGATGCCGATGAGCGCGGTCACGCCGAGGCCGAGCGAGGCGGCGTTGACGGTCGCGCGATAGCCGGTGATCACACCGGCCGCCTCCAGGCGGTTGATCCGGTCCGTGACGCTGGGCCCGGAGAGCCCGACGAGCCGTCCGAGCTCGGCGTACGAGGCCCTGCCGTTCTCCCGGAGTGCCTGGATGAGCTGCCTGTCAACCGCGTCCATTACCTGGAGCCTTCCATTGTTCACAATGTCGAGCGTCAATATAAAGAATCTAAGGTACGCAGGGTTCAGCTGCCTGCGAATCGACCTAAGGATCCAAGGCGTGGGAGCGCACGTGCGCCCGCCGTCCCTCGCCGCTAGTCCTCCCCCCGGGAGCCCCCGATCGCCCCCTCCCAGCGGCGGTACAGCTTGTGCGGCACCCCCGCTGCGTCCAGCACCCGGCCGGCCACGAAGTCCACCAGATCCTGGATGTCCGTCGCGCCCGCGTAGAACGCCGGGGAGGCCGGCAGCACCACCGCGCCCGCCTCGTCCAGCGTCACCAGGTGCTTCAGGGTCTGGCCGCTCAGCGGCGTCTCCCGCACCGCGACCACGAGCCTGCGCCGCTCCTTGAGCGTCACGCTCGCCGCCCGCTGCAGCAGGTCCTTCGACAGGCCGAGCGCCACCCCGGCCACGCAGGCCGTGCTCGCGGGGATGATCAGCATTCCCTTGACCGGGTACGAGCCGGAGGACGGACCGGCGGCCAGGTCACCGGCCGCCCAGTGCCGTACGTCCGACTGCTCGGGCAGGGCCGGCAGGTCGGGCAGCGCGGCCTCGAACCGGTCCGGCGTGCCGTCCGCGCCCCGCGCCAGCCAGCGGCGCAGGTCCTCGCGCCAGTGTGCGTCGCGGAAAGCAATGCCGGTCTCGTCCAGGAGAGTGAGCCGGGACGCCCGGCTGACCACCAGGTCCACCGCCTCGCCCGCGTGCAGCAGGGCACGCAGCACCGCCGCGGCGTACGGGGTGCCGGATGCGCCGGACACCCCGACCACCCAGGGTCGGCGCTGCCCGGTGCCGGTGTGATCGTTCGGTCTCGGCTGCGGTGTCGAATGCGGCGGCTCCACGGATCGAGCCTATCCGGAGGCACGGGCGAGGAACCCGGGCGGCCGTCCCGGGCGTTGGAAGGGGTGGAGGAAAGGGGGCTCCGATGGTGTACGGACCTTCTGGTTACGGGTCGTCCGAGCCTGGTTCGTACGGCTCCGGGCGCTTCGGTCCTGGGCCGTACGGGTACGGGCGGTCGCCGTACGGGGCGGGTCAGGAGGGGAACCGGCCCGCCGCGCCGGGGCGCGGGGCGCGCGCCAGGGCCGCGGCCCTGCTCGTGCTCGCGTGGGCGGCGCTGCTCTGGCTTCTGGAGTCGGTGGACGCGGCGAGCGGACACGCCCTGGACCCCTACGGCATCACCCCGCGCGAGGCCGGCGAGGTGCGGGACATCGTGCCCGCCGCCTTCCTCCACTTCGGATTCGAGCACGTGATGGCGAACACGGTGCCGCTGCTCATCCTCGGGTTCATCGCCGCCGTCAGCGGCATCCGCCGCTTCGTGGGAGTGGTGGCGGTGATCATCCTGGCGAGCGGTCTGGGAGTCTGGATATTCGCGCCCGCCGGATCCGTCACCGCGGGGGCGTCGGGCGTCGTGTTCGGGCTCTTCGGCTATCTGCTGGTGCGCGGCTTCGTCGACCGTCGGCCGACCTGGGTCGGGATAGGCCTGGTCGTGGCGGTCCTCTACGGGTCGATCCTGTGGGGCGCGCTGCCGACCGGGGCCGGGAGCGGAATCAGCTGGCAGGGCCACCTGTTCGGACTGCTCGGCGGCGTGCTGGCGGCGTTCCTGTTCCGCGAACAGCGACCGAAGGCGCCCATACGCTGAGGCGGGTCCTCACACCCTGAGCGCACACGTTGACCTCACACGGTGAGCTCCCAGCTGAGCTCACGCGCTGAGCGCACACGTTGAGCTCACACGTTGAGGCCGCGGACCAGCAGGTCGAGCAGCGCGCACAGGAACAGCGCGATGCCGATGAAGCCGTTGACCGTGAAGAAGGCCCGGTTCAGCCGGGACAGGTCGTGCGGCTTGACGATCGTGTGCTCGTAGAGGAAGGCAACGGCGACGACCACGAGGCCGGTCCAGAAGAACGTCCCGGCCCCGGTCACGGCCCCGTACCAGACCAGCAGCGCGGTGGTCAGGACGTGGCAGGCCCGGGCGCCGTACAGCGCGGCCGGGACCCCGAACCGGGCCGGGACCGACAGCACCCCGTGCGCGCGGTCGGCCTGTACGTCCTGGCAGGCGAAGATCAGGTCGAAGCCGCCGATCCAGATGCCGACGGCGAGGCCGAGGATCACCGCGTCCCACGACCACGCCCCGGTGACCGCGATCCACGCGCCGACCGGGCCCATGGCCTGCGCCAGACCGAGGATCGCGTGCGGGTAGTTGGTGAACCGCTTCCCGTACGGATAGATCACCATCGGGATGACGGCGACCGGGGCCAGGGCCAGGCACAGCGGGTTCAGCAGGGCCGCCGCGCCCAGGAAGAGGGAGACGGCGATGAGCGCGCCGGTCCACGCGGACCGTACGGACATCGCGCCGGTGACCAGCTCGCGGCTCGCGGTGCGCGGATTTCGGGCGTCGATCTCGCGGTCGATGATCCGGTTGCAGGCCATGGCGAAGGTACGCAGGCCCACCATCGCGACGGTGACCAGGAAGAGCTGCCACCAGTGGACGTCCCCGTCGTCGAGCAACATCGCGGTGAGCGAGGCGATGTAGGCGAAGGGCAGCGCGAAGACCGAGTGCTCGATCATCACGAGACGAAGGAAGGCCCGGATCTTGCTCCCCGCGGGTGCGGGCCCCGGCCCGAGGACACCTTCTGCAGCGCTCACAGGCCGTACTCCTTCCAGCGGCGGTCGACCTTCGCCGCCGTATCCGGGTCGGACTGGACCATCTCCGGCCAGCCGCCGTCCCGCGTGTAGCCCTCCTCGGGCAGCTTCCGCGTCGCGTCGATGCCCGCCTTGCCGCCCCAGAACTGCTGGTACGAGGCGTGGTCGAGGTGGTCGACCGGGCCCTCGACGACCGTCAAGTCACGGGCGTAGTCGGTGTTCCCGAGCGCGCGCCAGGCGACCTCGTGCAGATCGTGCACATCGCAGTCGGAGTCGACCACCACGATCAGCTTGGTCAGCGACATCATGTGCGCGCCCCAGATGGCGTGCATGACCTTCTGCGCGTGCTTCGGGTACCTCTTGTCGATCGAGACGATCGCGCAGTTGTGGAAACCGCCCGCCTCGGGCAGGTGGTAGTCCACGATGTCCGGCACGATGATCTTGAGCAGGGGGAGGAAGAAGCGCTCGGTCGCCCGCCCCAGCGGCCCGTCCTCGGTCGGTGGCCGGCCGACCACGATCGACTGCAGCAGCGGCCGCCGACGCATCGTCACACAGTCGATGGTCAGCGCCGGGAAGTCCTCCTGCGGCGTGTAGAAGCCGGTGTGGTCCCCGAACGGGCCCTCGGGCAGCATCTTTCCGGGCTCCAGCCAGCCCTCGAGGACGACCTCCGCCTGCGCCGGCACCTGGAGCGGTACGGTCCTGCAGTCCACCATCTCGACCCGCTTGCCCTGCACGAACCCGGCGAAGAGGTACTCGTCGATGTCGCCGGGCAGCGGTGCCGTCGACGCGTACGTCACGGCGGGCGGGCAGCCGAAGGCGATGGCGACCGGCAGTTTCTCGCCGCGCCGCGCCGCCACCTGGTAGTGATTGCGGCTGTCCTTGTGGATCTGCCAGTGCATGCCGATGGTGCGGCGGTCGTGCCGCTGCAGGCGGTAGAGGCCGAGGTTCCGGACCCCCGACTCCGGGTCCTTGGTGTGCGTGAGCCCGAGATTGAAGAAGGACCCGCCGTCCTCGGGCCAGGTGAACAGGGCCGGGAGCTTGTCGAGGTCGACGTCCTCGCCCGTCAGGACGACTTCCTGGACGGGGGCGTCCTTCACCTTCTTCGGTGGCACGTGCGCCATGGTGCCGAGCTTGCCGAAGGCCTCGCGCATCCCGGTGAAGCCGTGCGGCAGCTCCGGCTTCAGCAGTCCGCCGATCTTCCCGCTGATCTCGTCGTAGGACCGCAGCCCGAGCGCCTTGAGGAGGCGGCGGTCGGTCCCGAAGACGTTCATGGCCAGCGGCATCGCGGAGCCCTTGACGTTCTCGAAGAGCAGCGCGGGCCCGCCCGCCTTGTTCACCCGGTCGACGATCTCACCGACCTCCAGGTACGGGTCGACTTCGGCCTTGATGCGCTTGAGGTCGCCGTCGCGCTCCAGCGCCCTCAGGAGCGAGCGAAGATCGTCGTAAGCCATACGCCCCAGTATCCGCCACCTCCTACCCGGAACGCGCCACCGGGGCCCTACCCTGGATGGGTAACCAGGGCCGCACCAGGCCCTCCGCCCTTCTCCAGGGGGACCGCTCCACCATGCTCAGGTATCTGCCCTTCCTGCTGGTCCTGGGGCTGTGGATCTACGCGTTCATCGACTGCCTCAACACCCCTGAGGACCAGGTGCGCAAGCTCCCCAAGGGGGCCTGGGTGCTCATCATCGTCCTCTTCGGCTATCTGCTGTTCGGCTCCCTCGCCTGGCTTCTGGCGGGGCGTCCGCGGCGGTCGGAGAACGAGGGCGCGGCACGGACGTACGGTGCCGGGCGTGGCCGTACGCGCTGGGTCGCGCCGGATGACAACCCCGAGTTCCTCAAGTCCCTGGACCAGGACGGGGAGAAGGACCCGGACCGCGACAACGGGCCTGACGACAGCCGGTCCTGATGATCCCGACCATCGGCCTGGGGCCCTGGCTCTCCGGCGACCCGGAGGCCCGCGGGCGGACGGCGAAGACCGTGGACGAGGCGCTGCAGAGTGCAGGATTCCTGCTGGTCACCGGCCACGGCATCGATCCCGCCCTGCGCACCGGGATCCGGGACGCGGCCCGCGGCTTCTTCCGGCTCCCGGCCGCCGCCAAGGAGCCGTACGCGGTCGAGGTCGGGGGCCGCGGCTGGCTCGGGCCCGGCGCGGAGGCGAACGCGTACGCGGAGGGCACGGAGAGCCCGCCGGATCTGAAGGAGTCGCTCTCCTTCGCCGCCGAGGAGCCGACGGGCGACCCCGAGGTCGACGCGGAGTGGTTCCTGCCCAACGCCTGGCCCGCGGAGGCCCCTGAGCTGCGCCCGCTGGTCGAGACGTATCTCGCGCGGATGCGGACGCTGTCCGATGTGCTGCTCGAGCTGCTGGCGGGCGCCCTGGGCGAGCCGCTCGACTTCTTCACCCGGCACACCGGTCACCCCACCTGGGGCTTCAACATCAACTGGTACCCGGGCACGGAGGTCGTGGGCGAGCCCGAGCCGGGCCAGTTCCGCATCGGGCCGCACACCGACTTCGGGACGGTCACCCTCCTGGACCGGCAGCACGGCAAGGGCGGCCTGCAGGTCTTCACGGACGAGGGCGGCTGGGAGGACGCGCCGTACGACCCGGCGGCCTTCACCGTCAACATCGGGGATCTGATGGCCCGTTGGACGGGCGACCGCTGGCGCTCGGGCCGCCACCGGGTGCTGCCTCCGCCGGCCGACGCCCCGGCGGAGGAGCTGATGTCCCTCGTGTACTTCTACGAGTGCGACCCGGGCACACGCGTGGAGTCGCTGCCCGCGCCGACCGGCAGGGTGGCGTACGAGCCGGTGGACTCGCACACGTACCTGCGGAGCAAGCTGGACGCGATCAACGTGGGTTGAGGGCTGGGCCGTCAGACCCCGGCGTAGGAGTGCTTGCCGGTGATGAAGATGTTGACGCCGTAGTAGTTGAAGAGGAAGCACGCGAAGGCGATCAGGGCCAGGTAGGCGGCCTTGCGGCCCTTCCATCCGGCGGTGGCGCGGGCGTGCAGATAGCAGGCGTAGGCGACCCAGGTGATGAAGGACCAGACCTCCTTGGGGTCCCAGCCCCAGTAGCGGCCCCAGGCCGCCTCGGCCCAGATCGCGCCCGCGATGATCGTGAAGGTCCACAGCGGGAAGACGGTGGCGTTGATGCGGTACGCGAACTTGTCGAGGCTGGCGGCCGAGGGCAGCCGCTCCAGGACGGACGAGGCGAACGCGCCGGGCTGCTTGCCTCCGGGGTCGGCGAGCTTCGCCTCGAAGCGGTCGCGGAAGAGGTAGAGCAGCGTGCCGACGGCGCCGAGGTAGAGCACCGCGCCGGAGATGATCGCGCAGGAGACGTGGATCCAGAGCCAGTACGAGTGAAGGGCGGGAACCAGTTGGTCGCTGTCGGTGTACAAGACAGTGACAGCGAGGCCGAGATCGAGGAGGACGGTCGTGACCAGGGGGAGTCCGATCCAGCGCACGCTCTTCTTCAGCGCGAGGAGGACGGCGTACGCGCCGACGGCCACCATCGAGAAGGTGGTCGAGAACTCGTACATGTTGCCCCAGGGGGCGCGCTCCACGGAGATGGCGCGGGCGAGCACGCCACCGGCGTGGATGAGGAAGGCGAGGACGGTCAGCGAGACGGCGATACGGCCGTACAGGTCGCCCTGCTCACTGCCGCCCGCGGCGCCGGGGCCGTCCGGGACATCACGGGCTCCGGCGACGGACCGGGTCACGACCTTGGGACGCTCCAGTACGGCGGTGCCGCCGCCCCTCGTTGCGACCTGCACGGTCACGTTCCCGGCGGGCGCGGAGCCTGCGGCGGGGGCGGTGAGCGCGGCGGCAGTACGGCCGACCTTGCTGCGGCTGCCGAACACCCACTCCGCCATATGCGCGATGAAGGCCAGGGTGTAGACCGCCATCGCCGAATAGATCAGCACGTTGCTGATGTTGGCCATGTTCTCGTTGGCCGCGACCGCGAGGTTCACGCGCGCGCTCCTTCGCCTTCGACAGGTTCAGCGGGATCGTCGTTCTGGTCTTCTGCAGCCGAGTCTTCCGCAGCTGGGTCGTCCGCCGCCGCGTCGTCTGCCGGGGCGTCGTCTGCCGCCGAGGCTCCGGCGGGCGCGTCGTCGGCGGGAGCGGACTCGGCCGGTGCGTCCTCGGCCGGTGCGTCCTCGGCCGGGGGTGCGTCGGGCTGCAGGGCCACGGCCAGGTCGGCCAGTTCCTCCGGGAGCTTGGCGGACTCGCTGCGGCCGAGCCCGGCCATCTCCACGACCGTGGTGCCTTCGTCACCGCGGACCGCCCGTACCCACACCCGTCGGCGCTGGATGAACAGCGATCCTGCCAGACCGAGCAGCGCGGCCACCGCGCCGCCGAGGGCCAGGCCGTTGCCCGGCTGATAGGAGATCTGGAAACTGGCCCACTGCTTGACCCCGTCGAAGGTGAGCGAGCCGGCTCCGTTCGGCAGGGTCATGGTCTCACCGGGGCGGAGGGCCTTGCGGAGGAAGTCGCCGCTCTTGTCCTTGAACTGCTCCATCTTGCGCGGGTCGAGCTGGTACACGTTCTGCGGCACGCCGGAGTCGATGCCGAGGCTGCCGTGGAAGGCGTTCAGGGAGAGCACCGGGTAGTCGAGCGCGGGGAAGGAGGAGTGCGGGCCGCGCACCGCGTCCAGCGCGTAGGTCGGGGTGAACCGGCCCTGGAAGCCGAGCTGGTCCTTCTTGCCGTTCTTGTCGCGGTAGTCGGGGACCTTGATCACGCCGACGGAGGTCAGACCCGCGTCGCCCTGCGGCAGGAAGGCGACCGGCCCCTGGTACGCGATGTCGCCCTGCCCGTCCTTGACCGTGACGACAGGGGCATAGCCGTGCCCGAGCAGGTAGATCTTGTTGCCCGCGACTTCGAGGGGCTCGTTGACCTCGATGGTCGAAGTCTGTTCCTTGCCGTCCGCGCCCTCCCAGTACTTCACATGGGCGCGGAACTCGCGGGGGGTGCCCTTCTGGGGGCCGGTCCGCTCGTAGCTCGCATCGAAGCCGTTCAGTGAGAAGCCGAAAGGAGCCAGAGTGTCGGAGTCGAAGAGGCTGCCGGACTTGAAGTCGTCGTACTGCGTGAGCGTGTTGGAGAAGCCGTCCCCGTCGACGATCAGCTTGCCCCCCTCAGACTTCCACAGCTGCCCGACCGCGAAGGCCACCAGCATCACGATCAGCGCGCTATGGAAGACGAGATTGCCCGCCTCTCGCAGATAGCCCTTCTCCGCGGCGACCGCGTCCCCCTCGGTGCGGGCGCGGAAGCGGCGACCGCCCAACATCCGCTGCGCCGCGGCCAGCACCTGCTCGGGCTCGGCCTCCGTGCGCCAGGTGGTGTAGGCGGGCAGCCGGGTGAGGCGGCGCGGGGCGGCCGGCGGGCGGCCGCGCAGCTGGCCGACGAACTGCCAGCTGCGCGGGACGATGCAGCCGATGAGGGAGATGAACAGCAGGATGTAGATCGCCGAGAACCACACCGAGCTGTAGACGTGGAACAGGCCCAGCTTGTCGTAGATCGGGGCGAGCGTCTCGTGCTCGGCCCGGAACTCCTGCACCTTGACCGGCTCGGTGCCCGCCTGCGGTACCAGCGACCCCGGGATGGAGGCGAGCGAGAGGAGGAAGAGCAGGATCAGCGCGACCCGCATGGAGGTGAGCTGCCGCCAGAACCACCGCGCCCAGCCGATGACTCCCAGGGCCGGGACGTTGATCTGGTCCTCGGGAGCGGTGGACAGCTGCGAGCCCGCCGCACCCAACTCGCGGTCCCCCGCGACCAATTCGCGGTCCTCCGCGACCAGTTCGCGACCCTCCGTGCCCAGCTCGCGGCCCTCCGCAGCGGCCTCGCCGTCCTGGGTCGGGGCGCCGCTGTCGGTCTGCGTCTCCGTTTTGGCCATTGGTTTCAGATTCCCGGGGTGAAGGTGGACGACCAGACCTGCAGATCGGCGATCATGCGGTCCCAGACCCCCGTGATGAGCAGAGCGCCGACCGCGACCAGCATCAGCCCGCCGATCCGCATCACCCACACATAGTGCTGCTTGACCCAGCTGAACGCGCCGAGTGCGCGCCGGAAGGCGACCGCGGCCAGGATGAACGGCACTCCCAGACCCAGACAGTAGGCGACGGTGAGCAGCGCACCGCGGCCGGCGCTGGCCTCGTTGAACGCGAGGGCGTTGACCGCCGCGAGCGTCGGCCCGATGCAGGGGGTCCAGCCGACGCCGAACAGCACGCCCAGCATCGGCGCGCCCGCGAGACCCATCGCGGGCCGCCGGTGAAAGCGGAACTCGCGCTGGGTGAAGCCGCCGAGGAAGCCCATGAAGGCGAGGCCCAGCACGATCGTGAGGGCGCCGAGCACCTTGGAGATGGTCTCCTTGTGCTCCTCCAGCGTCAGGCCGAAGTTCCCGAACAGCGCCCCGTAGGAGACGAAGACCGCGGTGAAGCCCAGGACGAACAGGGACGCGCCGCTGACCATCCGGCCGCGCCGGGCCTCGGCGAGGTCGGTGCCGCTGACCCCGGTGACGTACGAGAGGTAGCCGGGCACGAGCGGCAGCACGCAAGGGGAGAAGAACGAGACCAGGCCGCCCAGGAGGGCGACGGGTACCGCGAGGAGGAGGGCGCCGGTGAGGACGGTCTGATTGGGGTCGGTCGCTGCGGCGAGGGCGATCACGCGATCACTTCTCCGCGATCAGCGGTTCGAGCGTCTTGCGGAGTTCGGCCTCGCCGAGCGGCTTGAGCGCCCGGGCGGCGATCCTGCCTTCGCGGTCGACGATCACGGTGGAGGGGATCGCTTTGGGGTTGAGGCTGCCGGGGGGGAAGCGCAGCATCAGCTTGCCCATGGGGTCGTAGAGGCTCGGGTAGGGGACGTCGAACTCCTTCTGGAACTTCTCCGCCGGGGGCTTGTTGGGGTCACGGGTGTTGATCCCCACGAACTCCACCCCGTCCGCCTTTGTGGCGTTCGCCACCTTCACCAGGTGCCGCATCTCGGCCCGGCAGGGAGCGCACCACGAGCCCCAGACGTTGACGACGAGGATCCTGCCCTTGTAGTCGGCGAGATCAAGGGCCTTGCCCTCGATGGTCTTGCCGGAGATCTCGGGGAGCAGCTGCCGGTCGCCCGCCTTGGCCGTGTCGATGCCGCCCTCGCCGGCGACGAACTTGGTATCCGCGGACCCTCCGGACGTACCGCCGGAGCCGCACGCGGTCAGCGCCAGGGCCGCGGCGGCGGCTCCGGCGGCGAGCAGGGCGGTGCGACGGGTCCCCCGTGCCGCAGGCCAGGGAAGAGTCGTGCGGCGTCGCGGGGCGCGGCTGGCAGACATGTGAAAAGTTTCGCATGGAGCTTCGGGGGATCTTCCGCACCCCCCTCAAGTCGTACGAAACCGCCAGTCAGGGGCGGGGACAGAGGTCAGCAGAGGCCGGGCAGCGGTCAGGAGGCGGTGAGGTCGGAGAGATACGCCTTCCAGCCGCCGGCCGGCCGCTGCCCGACATCGAGGCCGCGGAGCTTCTCGAGCACGGCAGGGTCCTGGGCGTCCAGCCAGTCCACGTACTGCCGGAAGGAGACCAGGCGTACGTCCTTGCGCTTCTCGTCGGCGATGTGCTTGACGGCCTCTTCGATGGCGTTCATGTAGATGCCGCCGTTCCACTGCTCGAAGTGGTTGCCGATGCAGAGGGGCGCGCGGTTGGTCTCGTACGCGCGCTCGAAGCCCCTGATGTACGCGTCGCGGGCCTGCCGCTCCCAGACGGGGTAGTTCGCGGGGTCGCTCTGCGTCGCATTCTGCGACTGGTTGGCGAGCATGTTGTAGTCCATGGACAGGACCTCGAAGCTCCGGCCGGGGAAGGGTATCTGCTGGAGCGGAAGGTCCCACATGCCCTGTTTTTTCGTCGGCCAGACCTGGCGGCCGCCCGGCGCGCTCGCGTCGTAGCGCCACCCGAGCTTCCGCGCCGTCCGCAGCAGGTTGTCCTGGCCGAGCAGACACGGCGTACGACCGCCGATGAGCTCCTTCGCGTAGTCGAAGGGCAGCGGGTCGAGGCCCTGGAAGCGGGTGTGGGTCCGCCACTTGGTGACGAACGACACAGCCTGCTCGATCTCGGACTCCCACTGGGCGGGGGTCCAGTGGGCCACCGAACCGGAGCCGGAGCAGAAGTGGCCGTTGAAGTGCGTCCCGATCTCGTGGCCTTCGAGCCAGGCCAGGCGCAGGTTCTCGAGGGTCATCCGGATGTGCTCGTCGGTGAGGTAACCGATGTCCGACGCCCCCACGGGGTTGTTCGGCGGCCGGTAGAGGCTCTTCTTCGACTCCGGCAGCAGATACAGCCCGGAGAGGAAGAAGGTCATCGAGGCGCCGTGGTCCTTGGCGAGCTTCCGGAAGCGCGGGAAAAGGCCGTCGCCGACCTCTCCCGCGCCGTCCCAGGAGAAGATCACGAACTGCGGCGGGGTCTGGCCGGGTTCGAGCCGCTCGGGCTTCGGCTGGTTCGGCTGCGGGCCGGTGCGGGCGGTCGAACCGTCACCGATCAACTGCGTCCCGAGGCCGCCGTTCCCGCCCCGGCGCCCCTTCCCCGACCCGGCACCCGAGCCGGATTCCTGATACCACCCGGGGGCCGGCTTCGAGCCGCATCCCGCGACGCCGAGAGCAGCCGCAGCGCCCAGCCCCATCCCCAGAATTCCCCGTCGGCTGATGTCGTGCATCTCGGTTCCCATCCGCACTCGCCATGCCCGATTTCTCCTACAACCGGACAGGGGGTAAGAGGGAGCGACGGAGACGGTGGTTCCGGGAAGGCGCGGAGATTCCGCGCGGACTTCTCGAGGACTGCTCGCCGACTGAGCCGACCGTGCCGACTGTGCCGGCTGAGTCGACTGAGGACTGCTCGCGGACTCAGGCGCCGAACCCCTTGGCGCCCTTCACCGCTCCCCGCCCGAAGCGGCGTTGCGCGCCCGGCCGCAGATGCGCAGGTACGAGATCCCGGGCCGGTTCGCTGTAGCCCACGGACACGATCCTGTCGCCCTGGAAGGTGAAGGACGTCAGGCTGGCGAGCGAGCACTGCCTCCGGCGCGGGTCGTGAAACAGCCGCCGCCGCTCCGCGAAGCTGCGCACGATCCAGATCGGCAACTGATGGCTGACGGCCACCGCCTCGTGTCCGCGCGCGGCGTCGCGCGCCGCGGAGAGCGCGGCCATCATCCGTACGACCTGCTCGATGTAGGGCTCTCCCCAGGAGGGGCGGAACGGGTTGGTGAGGTGCCGCCAGTTGCCGGGCCGCCGCAGCGCGCCGTCGCCGACCCCGAAGGTCTTGCCCTCGAAGACGTTGGCGGCCTCGATGAGCCGCTCGTCCGTGGCGATGTCGAGCGAGTGCCCCTTGGCGATCGGCGTCGCCGTCTCCTGCGCGCGCTCCAGCGGGGAGGAGACCACGTACGTGATGTCGCGCTCGGCGAGGTACTCGGCCACCCGGTCGGCCATCTGCCGCCCCAGCTCGGAGAGGTGGTAGCCGGGCCTGCGCCCGTAGAGCACGCCGTCCGGGTTCTCCACCTCGCCGTGCCGCAGCAGATGGACGACGGTGACCGGCGCTTCGGAGGCTTCGGGAGCTTGGGAAGCTGGGAGGACGTCGGTGGCGTCGGTGGCTGGGGCGCTCTCGTTGCTCATGTCGTCCATCATGCAGATGCCTCGGCGGCGGCCCGCGCGGCCGCCGGCAGCGCGGCGGCGATGCGCTCGATCGCGGAGGAGTCGTGGGCCGTCGAGACGAACCAGGACTCGAAGGCGGACGGCGGGAGGTAGACGCCCCGGTCCAGCATGGCGTGGAAGAAGGCGGTGAAGCGGTACGCCTGCTGGGCCCGTGCCTTCGCGAAGTCGGTCACGTCCTCGTCGGTGAAGAAGACGGAGAACATGTTCCCGGCCGTCTGCAGCCGGTGCGCCACGCCCTCCTTGGCCAGCGCGTCGGTCACCAGGCCCTGCACCTCCGCGGAGACCGCGTCCACGCGCGCGTACGCCGCGTCGTCGAGCAGCCGCAGCTGGGCGAGCCCGGCCGCGGTCGCGACCGGGTTCCCCGAGAGCGTGCCCGCCTGGTAGACCGGGCCGACCGGGGCAAGATGGGCCATCACGTCCGCCCGGCCGCCGAAGGCCGCGGCCGGGAACCCGCCGCCCATGACCTTGCCGAAGGTCATCAGGTCGGGCTCGACGCCGTCGATGCCGTACCAACCCGCCCTGCTCACCCGGAAACCGGTCATGACCTCGTCGGAGATGTAGAGCGCGCCGCTCTCCGCACACAGCGACTTCAGGCCCGCGTTGAAGCCGGGCCGCGGCGGCACGACGCCCATGTTGCCCGGCGCCGCCTCGGTGATCACACACGCGATCTCGCCCGAGTGGCGGGCGAACGCGTGCCGTACGGCGTCCAGGTCGTTGTACGGCAGCACGATCGTGTCCCCGGTCTGCGCACCCGTCACCCCGGGCGTGTCCGGCAGCGCGAAGGTCGCGACGCCGGACCCGGCCGCGGCCAGCAGGGCGTCAACGTGACCGTGGTAACAGCCCGCGAACTTGATCACCTTGGCGCGCCCGGTGAAGCCGCGGGCGAGCCGGATGGCCGACATGGTCGCCTCGGTACCGGAGGACACCAGGCGCACCTGCTCGACGGGCGTGACCCTCGCCACGATCTCCTCGGCGAGCGCGACTTCGCCCTCGCCCGGCGTGCCGAAGGAGGTGCCGCGGGCCACGGCCGTCTGCACCGCCTCGGTGACCTGCGGGTGTGCGTGGCCGAGAATCATCGGGCCCCACGAGCACACGAGATCCACATACTCGTGGCCGTCGGCATCGGTGAGGTACGGACCGGCGCCGGACACCATGAACCGGGGCGTACCACCCACGGCACGGAACGCGCGGACGGGGGAGTTCACACCGCCCGGCGTCACGACAGCAGCGCGGTCGAAAAGTGTCTGCGAAACTGGGGCCGGAACTGAGGCATCGTACGAGTGAGTCACGTAATCCATGGTGTCAGAGCCTGACGGGGACACGCGGCGGGGCGTTTCACCGCCCGTGTGCGGGGGAGGTCTCTGGGACGATGATCGGGTTGCGCGGCGGAGTCCGCGAGTGGTCGGGTGGAGATATGCAGCGCGGTGGCGGACTGGGTGAGGGGACCGATGACCTGGGCCCCGAGCGCGCCGGCGTCCCCCATGCCGAAGGCGAAGGGCGGGGGAGGCACAGGGGCGAGCGCGAGGGGAACAGTGGCGGGAGCAGGAGTGGACGGGTGGGGGTGACGTACAAATATTTCGGCGCGCCCGACGGAGCCACCGCGGCCAGGGTCCCCATTTCCATGCGCCCCGAGGAGCTCGGCGGTGACGAGCTCGGCATGGGCGGCATGTTCACCAAGATCAAGCCGGAGATGATGGCGGCCATGGTGCTGACCGGTATCGAGGGCATACCCCTGCACAAGGTGCCGCCGCTCGAGCTCGTCGTCCTGCACCCGGACTACGCGGTGGTCAAGCTGCCGATGACGGTCGTCGACCCGCTGCGGGGAGTGGGCGAGGAGGCCGTCGGAGCGGCGGCGTTCATCTGGTCGACGGTCCCGGACCGCGGGGGGCCGCGGGACGCGTTCAACGTCTACCAACTGCTGCACGAGTGGCAGGACTTCAGCCACCGGCTCCACGAGGCGGGGCACCAGCCGTACTGTCTGGTGTGGCCCTGATCCCTGGCCTGGCACTGATCCGCTGACAGCCCGCGGTCGCGACCGCACGCCGTGCCGGTCGCGACCGCGGAGACTCCCCCATTGGTTCGACGTATGTCAAACTAGATGCATGTCGAACGTGGAGACGCTTCCCGTCGTGGCGCCGGAACTGGTGTCGGATGTCGTGCCCTGCTGCCCGCCGCTGACCGAGCGGCCGTTGTCGGCCGAGGAGGCCGAGCGGACCGCGGCGATGTTCAAGGCGCTCGGCGACCCGGTCCGGCTCCGGCTGTTCTCGCTGGTCGCTTCGCACGAGGGCGGCGAGGCCTGCGTCTGCGACATCTCCGACGTCGGGGTCTCGCAGCCGACGGTCAGCCATCACCTGAAGAAGCTGCGCGAGACGGGGCTGCTGACGTCCGAGCGGCGCGGCACCTGGGTGTACTACCGGGTCGCGCCGGAGGTGCTGGCAGCCATGTCCGGCGTGCTGGCCCCGCGAGGCTGAGGCCTCCGGCACCAACTCGGCCCGCCACAGCCTGTTCTCTCCCCCTCAGGCCCGGCCGTGTGCCTGCTGCGAGCGTCTCGACAGCGAGTCGATGACCACGGCCGCGAGCAGCACCCCTCCGGTGATCATGAACTGGACGGCGGCCTGAATGCCCAGCAGGGCCATGCCCGAGGCGATCGACTGGATGACCAGCATGCCGAGCAGCGCGGCCCAGGTCGTACCGTGCCCGCCGAAGAGGCTGGTGCCGCCGATGACGGCCGCGGCGATGGCGTTCATCAGGAGGATGCCGGAGCCCGAGGTCTGGCTCGCCGAGGTGATCCGCGAGGCCAGGAACAAGCCGCCGATCGCGGCCATCGTCCCGGACACCATGAAGACCGAGATCCGCACCCGGACCACGTTCACCCCCGCACGGCGAGCCGCCTCCACGCCGCCGCCGAGCGCGTAGACCTTCCGCCCGTACGGCGTGCGGCGCAGGAGGAAGTCCAGGCCGGCGATGACGGCGAGGAAGACCAGCAGGGCGAGCGGCAGGCCCTGGAAACGGTTGAGGACGTACGCGGCGGCGAACGCGATCACCGCGAGCACACCCGTACGCACGCCGATCTCGCTGAGCGGCCGGGACGGCATCCCCGCGGCCAGGCGGCGCCGCCTGTCCTGGTACGAGATGAGAAAGAACACCGCCGCGCCGAGCGCCGCCAGGCCGTACGCGGCGGCGACGTCGTTGAAGTAGTAGCTCGTCAGCTTGGCGACCAGGCCCTCGTCGTCGATGTTGATGCTGCCGCTCGAGCCCAGGACGTAGAGCATCAGCCCGTTCCAGGCGAGCAGGCCTGCGAGGGTGACGACGAAGGCCGGTACGCCGACCCTGGCGAAGAAGAACCCCTGGACCAGTCCGACTGCCGTGCCGGAGAGCGCGGCGAGGATCACGGCAAGGCCCTCCGGCATGCCGTGCTGCACGCTCAGCACGGCGAACACGGCCGCCGCGAGGCCGCTGACGGAGCCGACCGAGAGATCGAGTTCGCCGATCAGCAGCACGAAGACGATCCCGACGGCGATCAGCCCGGTTCCCACGATGTCCACGCTGAGGTTGGACAGATTGCGCGGCGAGAGGAAGTTGCTGTTGAGGGCTTGGAAGATGACCCAGATCAGGACGAGCCCGAGGACGACCGGGACCGAGCCGAGTTCTCCGCTGCCGAGCCGGCGCTTGAGTGCGCCGACGTAGCCCTTGAGGCCCTCCGCGAGCCGGCTCACAGCCCCGCCTCCCCCGCGCGCGGGGAGCGGCGGATCACGGCGTCGCCCGTGGCGCCGGTGATGGAGGAGATGATCTGTTCCTGGGATGTGGTGTTCACGTCGAAGAAGCCGTTGTTGCGGCCCAGGCGCAACACCGCGACCTGGTCCGCGACGGCTTTGATGTCGCCCATGTTGTGACTGATGAGCAGCACCCCGAGCCCGCGGTCGCGCAGACCGTCGACGACGTCGAGGACCTGGGTCGTCTGCTGGACGCCCAGTGAAGCGGTGGGCTCGTCGAGGAGAAGGACCTTGGGCTCGCCGAGGAGCGAGCGGGAGATGGCGACCGTCTGCCGCTGGCCCCCGGACAGCGAGGCGACGGGGACGCGCACGTCGGGGATGGTGATGGCCAGGGTGCTCAGCAGCGTGCGGGTACGGCGTTCCATCTCCACCTCGTCCAGGACGCACACCTTGCGGATCTCACGGCCGAGGAAGAGATTGCCGACGACGTCGAGGTTCTCGCACAGCGCGAGGTCCTGGTAGACGGTCGAGATCCCCAGGGCCTGGGCGTCGTGAGGGCGCTTGACCTGGACGGTCCGGCCCTCCCATTCGATGACGCCCTGGTCGGCTGGGCTGACACCCGCAATCACCTTGACGAGGGTGGACTTGCCCGCGCCGTTGTCACCCACCAGAGCGACGACCTCACCGGCGTGGATCTCCAGCTCGACATCCTTCAGCGCCTGGACGGCGCCGTAGTACTTGGAGACGCCGCGCAACGCCAGCAGGGGCGAGGCTGACACGGGCACCATCTCCTTTCCGCCTGCATTACGGGATGAGTCCGACCCTCTCGCAATCCGACCGGTACTTCGGGGTGCAGATCTGCTCGATCGTGTACATACCGTCCTTGACGACGGTCTCCTTGATGTTGTCGGCCTTCACGAAGACCGGGGTGAGCAGGACGGCCGGGACCCGGCCGGTGGCGGGGACGGTGACCTCGTCCTCGGCGATGGCGCCGAGCGGTTCACCGCGGCCCAGGGCGACGGCCAGTTCGGCGGCGGCGTCGGCCTGGGGCTTGAAGGGCTTGTAGACGCTCATGTACTGCTCGCCCTTCACGATGCGCTGTACGCCGACGAGTTCGGCGTCCTGCCCGGTGATCGGGGGCAGCGGCTTGATGTTGTTGGCCTTGAGGGACGAGACGATGCCGGTGGCCAGGCCGTCGTTGGCGGAGTAGACGCCGTCGATCCCGTCGGGACCGAGGGCCGCTATGGCGCCGGACATGTTGGTGTGGGCGTTCTCCGGCAGCCATCCGACGGTTTCGTACGCCTGGCGGATCTTCACCTTGCCCTTGAGCGCGTCCAGCGCGCCGTCCCTGAACCAGGCCGAGTTGGGGTCGGCCGGGGGCCCGTTCATCATGACGATCCGGCCGCCGTCCGCCTTGTCGCCCATGGCCTGGAGGAGCCCCTCGCCCTGCATCCTGCCGACCTCCCTGCCGTCGAAGGAGACGTACGCCGAGATCGGGCCCTCGGCGAGCCGGTCGTAGGCGATGACCGAGATCCCCGCTCCGTCCGCCTTCTCGACCGAGCTGGTGAGCGCCTTGGAGTCGACGGGGTCGAGGATCATGACCTCGACCCCCTTGATGATCATGGAGTCCACCTGCTGCTGCTGGGTGGCCACGTCCCCGCGGGCGTTGGCGTACTCGACCGTGCAGTCGCTGCACCGCTCCGCGATCCCCTTCTCGATCAGGGGCCGGTCGAACGCCTCCCAGCGAGCGGTGTAGCTGTCCGGGAGCAGCACGCCGATCTTCGGGCCGCCACCCGTCCCGCCGGGGGAGCTCGCGCGCATGCCGCCGGACTCCGCGGCCTTGCCGCAGGCCGCGAGGCCGACGGCCAGGGACACCGCGGCCACTCCGACGGTGATGTCACGCAGATGGGTCTTCACGTGACGCACCTCCTACGTGCTGCCCGGCTCCGAGCCGCGGGCCTCCGAGCCGCGTGGCTCCGTGTCGCCAGGCTCGCGTGAGGGCAGGACGATCTCGCTCCACACCTGCTTGCCGCCGCTGACGGGCACCGAGCCCCAGGACGCCGACATCGCCTCGACGAGGAGAATGCCCCGGCCGCCGGTCGACTCCCAGTCCACGATCACCGGTTTGGCGGGCGCGCGCGGCGACGAGTCGCTCACGGCGATGCGCAGCCGGTCCGCGGTGAGCCTGAGGTCGAGGCGCACCGGGCCCTGCGTGTGCACCAGGGCGTTGGTGACCAGTTCGGAGACGACCAGAAGGATCACATCGGTCTCCTCCGCCAGTTTCCAGGAGCGCATCGTGCGCGCGGTGAAGCGGCGCGCGTGCATGACCGCGTCGGGCAGCCGCCACACCGTCCAGCTGGCCCGTATCGGCCGGACCTTCATCCCGTCGTAGCGCAGGAGCAGCAGCGCCACGTCGTCGTCGCGCCGGCCCATGTCGCCGAGCAGTGCGTCGGCCACCCGCCCCGCGTCCGACGGATCCGCTGCGGCGAGATCCTCGCGGACACGGCGCATGCCGTCATCGAGGTGGAGGCTCGAGGACTCGACCAGGCCGTCCGTCATCAGGGCGAGGAGCGCGCCGGGGGCCAGACCGACCGTGGTGAGGGGGAACTCGGCGTCCGCGAGCACCCCCAGCGGGGGCCCGCCCTCGGCCGCCACCTCCTCGGTGATGCCGTCCGGCAGGCGCAGCAGCGGCGGGAGGTGGCCGGCCCGGACGATCCAGGCGTCGCCCTCCTCCATGTCCAGCTCGACGTAGCAGCAGGTGGCGAACAGATCCGTCTCCATGCCGACGAGCAGGCGGTTGGCGTGGGAGACGACCACGTCGGCCGGGTGGCCCTCCACGGCGTACGCCCTGATCGCCGTGCGCATCTGGCCCATGATCGTCGCGGCCGCGGCGCTGTGCCCCTGCACGTCCCCGATGACCAGCGCGACCCGGCCCTCGGAGAGCGGGATGACGTCGTACCAGTCGCCGCCCACCTCGAGCCCCATCATCGCCGGCAGATAGCGGGCGACGGCCACCCCTCCGGCGAGCGGCGGAAGCCTGCGCGGCAGCAGGCTGCGCTGGAGCATCGTGGCGAGCTCGTGCTCGGCGTCGAATGCGTGGGCGCGCTTGAGGGCCTGCCCCACGAGACCCGCGGTGGCGGTCAGCAGGGACCGCTCCTCGGGGCCGAACGCGTGCGGCTCGTCCCAGCCGACCAGGCACGCGCCGACCACCCGGCCGTCGGCCGGGAGCGGCAGGACGGCGAGGCCGCCGGGCCCTACGCCGGACAGGCCGGGTTCCAGCGCGGTGCCCGCGGGCCACAGGCTCGTACGGCCCTCGCGCATCGCCGCCTCCAGCGTGGGCAGGGCGCGGATCGGCGCATCCGGCCACTCCGAACGCCATTCGGACCGCCAGATGTGCGGCCACGCGCTGGGCTCCGGAGGGTCGAGGACGGTGACGACCAGCCGGTCGGCCTCGAGCTCGGCGAGCGCCACGCGGTCGGCTCCCAGCGGGTCCCGCAGCGCCGCGACCACCACCCGGCTGACGTCCCGGATGGTCGTCGCGTTGGCCAGCGTGGCGGACAGCCGCTGCACCCGGGAGACCTCGTCCGCGGTGGGCCGCAGATGCGAGGCGTCGGCGACCACGCCGACCACACGCTCCGGCCTGCCGGCGGCGTCCGCCAGCACCCGGGCGCGCAGCCGCAGCCAGCGCAGCTCGCCGGTGGGCCGGCGGATGCGGAACTCCAGCTCGCGGCCGCCGGAGGCCAGCTGGCTCGGCTCGACGATGGACATCAGCGCAGGCAGGTCGTCCGGGACGGTGTGCGCGAGGAGGGTCTCCACCCGGCCGTCGAAGTCGTCCGGGGCGATGTCGACGAGCTCGAGCACCCGGGCATCCGCCTCGATCCGGCCGGTGCTCAGGACGAGGGTGAACGAGCCGACGCGGAGCGGGTCGAGGGCGGGGCCCAGCAGCGACTGCGGCTCCGTCTGGCGGGGGTCCGCGGCCTGCGGCTCTTGGGGGTGGGGCTCTGTGGGGTGGGATTCCTGGGGGTGGGATTCCTGGGGGTGGGGTTCCTGGGGGTGGGACTCCGCCTGGTGCGGCTCCGTGGGATGGGACTCCGTACGGGGCGGCTCCGTGCGGCCCGCGGCCCGGGCGGCCTTCGCCTCACGGCACGCCTCGAGCCGGGCGGCGACCTGGTCGGCGTACAGCTCGAGGACATTGCGCCGCTCGGCGTCGAAGCCGTCCCCCGCGTCGTCCACGACGACCAGGCAGCCCAGCCGCCTGCCGTTCGTACCGAGCGGCAGCGCGCCCAGGGACACGTCGGGCGGGGGCGTGTCCGGATCGGTCTCCTGGTAAGCGGCGAGATCGGCGGGGTTCAGCCAGAGGGGGCGGCCGGTGCGGCAGGCGTCGGCGACGGGAGACCGGTCGGACAAGGCGTAACTCGCCGACAGCTCGTACAGGGCTCCGGGCCCCCCGGCCGTCTCGGCCAGTCGCAGTTGCTCGCCCTCATCGCCCTCTTCGCCGACTACATAGACAGCGGCAAGCGCGGCCCCGGCGAACACAAGGACCTGCTCCGTCACAGCCTGCTCCACCCCCGCGCTCTGCAGGCCGGCGTCGCTTGCCCCGACTGTCAGGTCCGCCCGCGGCCTGGGGACTCCGACCCCGGCGCCGCCTTCGCTGGACATATCGTCAACCCACCTCGTGTCCATACTGTGCGTCCTGACGGGCAGGGGCTAGTCAGACGACGGCGTGATGTTCGGAAGCCCGGGGGCGGGGATGGGCCCGGGGCGGCGCGGCCCATTTGCTTCTCAGCGGCGTTTCTGCTGGTCAGAGGTGGTGACGTGGCGAGGCGCCCCACCGTGGGCGGGGCGCCCTCAGTCATATGTCCGGCCGAGGAAGACGTGCCCGTATCGCCTCCGGCGACGGACCGCCCTCCGGTCCCGCGGAGCACCCGGTCGCCCGGATCCCGATGCCACAGTTTCCGATGCCACAGTTCCCGGTGCCACGGGTCCCGGTCGTACGGATTCCGGTGCTCCGGGCTCCGGTCGTACGGATCCCGGTGCTCCGGGCCCCGGTCGTACGGATCCCGGTGCTCCGGGCTCCGGTCGTACGGATCCCGGTGTTCCGGATCATGCCGCACCTCTCGAGCGGCGCCGCAGGACCATGACGCCACCGCCCGCCGCGAGCGCGACGAGCCCGGCACCTCCCGCGAACTCCGCGTCGCTCATCCCCCCGGCCCCACCGCCCTCGCCTGCGTGCGAGCCCCTGGTCGGCCCGACCTGCACCCGGTCGAAGAACCTCGTCCCGTCACCGCACCGGATGGTGACCCGGTACTTGCCTCGGGCGTGCCAGAAGACCTTCGCGTGAGTGGCGAGGTAGTGGACCCTCGGCCTCAGCCTGACCGTGCCGAAGGCGCCGGAGTACGCGGTCGCCCCCTGGCGGAGGTCGCAGCGGCGGTCGTCGCTGATCCACAGGGTCTGGCCGGGGCGTGCCCAGTGCGGGTTGGCGGAGGCCACGGCGGCAGGAGCGGTGAGACCGACGAGGGCGGTCGCCACCGCGGCGGTGGCGAAGACGCGAGCAGGACGCATGGGTGCCTCCGGGTGCCGGCCGTGACCCCTGTGGCCACCTCGGGAAGTTCCGGCACAGCACCGATGCAAAGCGAGGAATCGGCGACCCGCGACGCGAGATCCTTTCCCGGCCACCGCCCGGTCACCCTGATGCCACATCAGATACGAGGGGCCGCCCACGGCCTTTTCGCAGCGCTGACGGCGTGTCATGGGTGAAGGGCGGACGGCCGCACGAACCCCCGGGCGGCGGCCCCCGCACGAGTGACGCCCTGTCAGGCTGCGAGGAAGGCCCGGAGCAGGTCCGGGAGGCTCGGACCGCGAGGTCAGCGGTCCGCGTGCAGGACCGCGTAGATCATGACGAACGCGACGAGGTGGATCGCGAAGAAGAAATAGGCCACCCGCCACCAAAGGTGGTGGGACAGCTTTCGCTCGTCCGATGAGTCCATGACGGGCCCTGTCCCTTCCTTGCCGTCGCTGTGTCGCCGCGGTGTTGCGGTGCCGCGGTGCTGTGCTGCTCGTCGGTTCTTCGGCGCCGGCGGCCGGGGCACCCCGCACTCGCGGAGGCCCGGCGGTCCGGCGGTCCGGCGGTCCGGCGGTCCGCGACCAACCCTACGGCCGCTCCGCCGACAGGTAGCGCCGGGCCATCGGGGCCGGGCCGCCCTCTCCAGCCGCGTCATCTCGGCGGCGGGCGGGACCGCAGTACGGACCTGCCTCATGGCCATGCCAAGAATCCTTGCCAAGAATCCGCGACGCCGGGCGGGCCGGGCCTCAGTCGATGACGTGCCGCAAGTAGGCGTTCGGGTCGGCCAGATATCGGCGCCAGTGGTCGACGATGGCCAGGTCCTGCCACTCCGCGGAGCGCATGCCGTGCTCGCCGACCTCGACGATCTCCGCCCCCGGCATCGCGGTCAGCAGCGGTGAGTGGGTGGCGCAGATGACCTGCGCGCCCATGCGGCCCAACTCGTGCAGCACTCCGACGAGTTGCAGACAGGAGGCGAAGGACAGCGCGGCCTCCGGCTCGTCCAGAACATACAGGCCCCTCTGGTGGAACTTGTCGCGGAACGTGGCCAGAAATCCCTCGCCGTGACTCACCTGGTCCACCCGCACCGACAGGCCCTTGCCCGCCGCCTCGCTGCGCAGCGCGTCCAGCGCGGTCTCCGCCCGCAGAAAGAAGCCCTTCCGACTGGTGCGCGGCCCCCGCACCATCCGGCGGCCCGCCGCCGTGGCGTCGAAGCGAAGGCGCGTCCCGAGCGGCGACGGCTGCCGCGAACTGGCGTATCGGTAGCCGGCCGAGCCGCCGTACGAGTCGAGCCCGTACGCCTCGGCGAGCGCCTCGACGAGCGTCGACTTCCCCGAGCCGTTCTCCCCGACCAGGAACGTGATGGGTGCAGTGAAGCGCAGGCCGCCGTCCAGCAACTGCCGCACGCACGGCACCGACCACGGCCACGCGGCCCGGTCGTACTCGCTGCTGTCCGGAAGGTGCGCATACGCGCGGTCTATGAGCATGCCCCCGACGTTCTCACACGCGACTGACAGCGCTCCTGGGCTCCGTTCGCGGGGTGCCTGGACCCGGCGGCCGGGTCCATAGGCTTGCGGCATGTTCATCGCGCGCTCCGTGACCCTCTTCGTCCTCGCCGCCCTGCTGGAGATCGGCGGCGCCTGGCTGGTGTGGCAGGGCGTGCGGGAGCACCGGGGCTGGGCCTGGATCGGTGCCGGTGTCATCGCCCTCGGCGCGTACGGGTTTGTGGCCACACTCCAGCCGGACGTGCACTTCGGCCGCATCCTGGCCGCGTACGGCGGGGTGTTCGTGGCCGGGTCGCTCGCCTGGGGCGTGGTCGCGGACGGCTACCGTCCGGACCGCTACGACGTGGCCGGTGCGCTGATCTGCCTCATCGGAGTCGCCGTGATCATGTACGCGCCGCGGGCCCGCTGACCGGAATATTCTTCGTACGGACCGACAACGCCGCGCCGCAGGAGGCCTCATGTCCACCGTCCCGACTGCCGTCATCACCGGTGCGAGCAGCGGTATCGGCGCCGCGACCGCGCGGCGGCTGGCAGCCGCCGGCTACCGCGTCGTCCTCACCGCCCGCCGCAAGGACCGCATCGAGGCGCTGGCCGCCGAGCTGACCGAGGCGGGGCACGAGGCGGTGCCGTACGCCCTGGACGTCACCGACCGCGCGGCCGTCGAGGCGCTCGCCGCCTCCCTCGACCGCTACGGCCCGGTCCGGGTGCTGGTCAACAACGCGGGCGGCGCGCTCGGCACCGAGCCCGTGGCCTCCGCCGACCCGGCCGACTGGCGCTCGATGTACGAGGTCAACGTGCTCGGCGTGCTCCACATCACGCAGGCCCTGCTCCCCGCCCTCACCGCGTCGGGCGACGGCACCGTCGTCGTCCTCTCCTCCACCGCGGGCCTGGCGACGTACGAGGGCGGTGGCGGCTACGTCGCCGCCAAGCACGGCGCCCATGTCATCGCCGAGACGCTGCGCCTGGAGCTGTGCGGACAGCCGGTGCGGGTCATCGAGATCGCGCCGGGCATGGTGAAGACGGAGGAGTTCGCCCTGACCCGCTACCGCGGCGATCAGGACAAGGCCGCGGCGGTCTACGCGGGCGTGGCCGAGCCGCTCACGGCGGATGACGTGGCGGACACGGTCACCTGGGCGGTGACCCGCCCGCCGCACGTCAACATCGACCTCCTGGTCGTCCGCCCCCGCGCCCAGGCCTCCAACTACAAGGTCCACCGCGAGAGCTGAAGGGCGGAAGGGCTGAAGGGCGGAAGGGCGTCAGCCCTTCACGCACACGACCTGCTTCAGCTTCGCCACGACCTCGACCAGGTCCCGCTGCTGGTCCATCACCTTCTCGATGGGCTTGTACGCGCCCGGGATCTCGTCGACCACGCCCGAGTCCTTGCGGCACTCCACACCCCGGGTCTGGTCCTCCAGGTCCCGCGTCGTGAAGCGCTTCTTCGCGGCGTTGCGGCTCATCTTCCGGCCCGCGCCGTGCGAGGCGGAGTTGAACGAGGCCGCGTTCCCGAGCCCGCGGACGATGTACGAGCCCGTGCCCATGGAACCCGGGATGATGCCGTAGTCGCCGCTGCCCGCCCGGATCGCGCCCTTGCGGGTCACGAGCAGGTCCATGCCCTCGTACTGCTCCTCCGCCACGTAGTTGTGGTGACAGGAGATGACCTGCTCGAAGGTCGGCTTCGCCTTCTTGAACTCCTTGCGGATCACGTCCTGGAAGAGCCCCATCATGATGGCGCGGTTGTTCCTGGCGTACTCCTGCGCCCAGAACAGGTCGTTCCGGTACGCCGCCATCTGCGGTGTGTCCGCGATGAAGACCGCGAGGTCGCGGTCGACCAGGCCCTGGTTGTGCGGCAGCTTCTGCGCCTCGCCGATGTGGAACTCGGCCAGCTCCTTGCCGATGTTCCGGGAGCCGGAGTGGAGCATGAGCCAGACGGCACCCGTCGTATCCACACAGAGTTCGACGAAGTGGTTGCCGGAGCCGAGCGTTCCCATCTGCTTCGTGGCCCGCTCCTCACGGAACTTGACCGCGTCCGCGACCCCCTGGAACCGCGCCCAGAAGTCGTCCCACCCCGCCGTCGGGAAGCCGTGCAGCCGCCCCGGCTCCACCGGGTCGTCGTGCATCCCGCGCCCCACGGGAATCGCCTGCTCGATCTTCGAGCGCAGCCGGGACAGGTCGCCGGGCAGGTCGTTCGCGGTCAGCGAGGTCTTCACCGCGCTCATGCCGCAGCCGATGTCGACGCCGACCGCCGCCGGGCAGACCGCACCGTGCATCGCGATCACCGAGCCGACCGTCGCGCCCTTGCCGTAGTGCACATCGGGCATGACGGCCAGGCCCTTGATCCACGGCAGCGTCGCGACGTTATGCAGCTGCTGCATCGCGCCGCCCTCGACCGTCGCCGGGTCGGTCCACATCCGGATCGGCACCCGAGCGCCGGGCACTTCGGTGTACGCCATGATGTCCTCAATTCCCCCGTAAAAACAGAAACCGCAAAAGCCGGACTTACCGCTAGCTTCTCGACAAGGACCCAGCAGGCGCGGCAGTGCGTGCGATACAACATTGTGTCCAGCGCCCGCCGACCGGCGGCAACCAGTTTTCCCCCGAAGGGAGCCGCAGACCGTGCAGCGAAGGCCGTACGCACCAGGCACCGCCCTGGCCGCCACGCTGCTCGCCGCAGGGCTCACCGCCGGCCTCACCGGACTCACCGGCTGCACCGGCGGCTCCGGCGGCGGCTCCCCGCAGGACTCCAAGCCGGGCGATCCCGCCGCCACCGCGCCCGCCGCCGAGCCCGGCAAGTACCGCACCCTCGACGACCCCTGCGGCGCCGTCGGGCCCGGCACGCTCCGCGCGCTGCTGCCCGGCCTCGAGGACCTCGAGGAGGAGGAGCGGGAGAAGGGGTACGAGGGCCAGGCGGCCATCACGTACGACACGGACCGCCGCGTCGGCTGCCGCTGGCAGGCCGAGTCGCCGGAGGGCACCCGCCACCTCAGCATCGACTTCGAGCGCGTCGTGTCGTACGACCCGGCCGTCAGCGACGAGGACCGCGCGCAGGAGCTCTACGACAAGAAGGCCACGGCCGCGGACATCCCCGCGGTCGTTTCGGAGAGCGACACCCCGGACAGCGACGACCCGGACAGCGACGACCCGGACTCCTCCACGCCCACCTCCCCGTCCCCCTCCGCCTCCAACGAAGCGGACAAGGCGGACGAACCGGACAACGACGAGAGTGAGAAAGACAACAGGGGCGCCGCCAACGGTTCCGCGAACACGTCCTCCGGAAGCTCCTCGTCCTCCGGCGACCCGGGCGACGACCCCGCCACGGCCCCCCGCCCCCTCGACGACCTCGCCGACGTCGCGTACCTCGACGACCGCCTGGTCACAGCCGATTCCGGCGTCCACCGCGACATCACCGTCGTCTTCCGGGCGTCCAACGTCATCGTCACGGTCGAGTACGACCGGTGGTCCGCCGCCCAGTCCGACGTCCCGGAGAGCGGGGACCTTCAGACCAAGGCCCTTCGCCTGGCCGAGGAGCTCGTCGAGCGCTTCGGCTAATAGCCTTGCGGACGAAACGGACGCAGTACGGCCGCCCGTCACGTGGATGACATGGACGATATGGACGACGACCGACGACACGACGACCGACGACGGAAGAGCGAAGTAACCATGCACAGATCAGCCCAGCGACCCGCCAAGCGACCCGCTCCGCGACTCGCGCGCCTCCTCGCGTGCGCAGCCGTCGTACCGGTGATGCTCGTCGCCGGCTGCTCCTTGCTCCCGGACTCCGGCGACGACACCAAGGGCTCGGACGCGGGCGGCGGCACCGAGAAGTCGGCCGAGCCCAGCGCGACGCCGACGCCTGAGCCCGCGAAGTACGCCAAGCTGCCCCGCCCGTGCACGGCACTCACCAAGAAGACCGTCGGGAACCTCGTACCCAAGGCGAAGACCAAGTCCGGTACGGCCGGAAAGTCCCCCGACATCGACGCGCGCGGCACCTGCTCCTGGAACGGGCTCGACGGCTTCCAGTACCGCTGGCTGGACATCTCCTTCCAGCGCTTCGAGTCCGACCCCACCCTCGGCAGCGGCGAGAGCCGCGCCAAGGACTACTTCACCAAGCAGGTCGGCAGCTCGAAGCCGGCAAAGGGCGCCAAAGACCTCAAGACCGGTACGGCCGCGGGGGTCGGCGACCAGGCGGCGACTCTCACGTACGCCGTGAAGAAGGACCGCGAAGACTTCAGGAACCAGACCGTCATCGCCCGCACGGCCAACGTCGTCATCACCCTCAACTACAACGGCGCGGGCTACGAGGACGCGAAGACGCCGAAGGCCGCCGACATGCTCAAGGACGCACAGAGCGCCGCCAAGGAGGCCGCCGCGGCCGTCGCGAAGGCGGGCACGGCGAGCCGGTCCGGCGCGTGAAGCGCCGAGAAACTGGAGCGGGCAACGCGCGTACGTAGGCCGTAAATCAGCTGAAACGGCGACCCGGTGCCCGGATCCCGCGCGGACCCGGGCACCGCGGCGCCCCCGCGTATGCCAGGCTGTGGGCCGCCGGATTCCGAAGCCGGTCCGGATGCCGAAGGCTGTTGGTTGGAGGGGATCGCGGGATGGCCGCGCCGAACGCGATGAAGCTGACACGCACACACCGGATACTCATCGGCGTGGTCGTCGCCGGCGCGCTCATCATCGCGGCGATCGGCTTCGCCGGCTCGTACGCGGCCGTGCGCGACCTCGCCGAGAAGAAGGGCTTCGGCGACTTCTCCCTCGTCTTCCCCATCGGCATCGACGCCGGGATCGTCGTCCTGCTCGCCCTGGACCTGCTGCTGACCTGGATCCGGATCCCGTTCCCGCTGCTGCGCCAGACCGCCTGGCTGCTGACGGCCGCGACCATCGCCTTCAACGGCGCCGCGGCCTGGCCCGACCCCCTCGGCGTCGGCATGCACGCCGTCATCCCGGTCCTCTTCGTCGTCGCCATCGAAGCGGCCCGGCACGCGATCGGCCGGATCGCCGACATCACCGCCGACCGGCACATGGAGTCGGTACGCATCGCCCGCTGGCTGCTCGCCTTCCCCTCCACCTTCCGGCTGTGGCGGCGGATGAAGCTGTGGGAGCTGCGCAGTTACGACGAGGTCATCAGGCTCGAGCAGGACCGCCTCGTCTACCAGGCCCGCCTCCGCGCCCGCTACGGCCGCGCCTGGCGCCGCAAGGCGCCCGTGGAGTCCCTCATGCCGCTGAAGCTGGCGCGGTACGGCATACCGCTGGCCGAGACCGGTCCCGCCGGCCTCGCCGCGGCCGGGATCGACCCGCCCGTCCTGCCCGCCGAACGCGCCGGCCAGGGGGCCCCGGCGCCGGAACTCGCCCAACGGGAGGCGACGGACCGCCGGTCGCTGACCGCCGGCGGCGGGGACGGGACGGAGACCGGGGCCGGGATCGGGCGCGGGCTCGGGCTCGGGCAGACCGCCGAGGAGTACGCCTCTGGGGCGTACGGCGAGGAGTACGCCCCAGAGGTCTCCGACGCCGCGGCGGACCGTCAGGACGCCCTCCAGACGTCCGCACGGCCCCAGCCACCACCCGCCCCCGCGACGTACGCGGCCGAGTCCGAGGCCCCGCACGTCACCGTTCCGGTCGGCCCGGGCCGCTACCGGGCGCTGGGCCAGGCCCAGTTGAACGGCCACTCCGCCTTCGTACCGTCGCCGCGCGCCACCGCGCAGGAGCCGCAGGAACAGCTCTTCGTCGAGCCCGCGCCGGCGCCGGAGGACTACCCCGCGCCCGAGGCCGGTGACGACCCCACCGGCTTTCCCGACGGAGTCCCGCACGAAGAGGTCTACTTCGAGGCGTACCGCGGCTTCATAGCGGAACAGGGCAACCGCCCCACCGCCCGCCAGCTCTCCCGCGCCCTCCACGACCGCTTCGGGGTCACCAACCGCGACGGCAGCCTGCTGAGCGAGAACTACCTGCGCACCTACCTGCGCGAGCTGCGCGACCGCTACGAGACGGAAATGGGAATGGCGGGCTGAGCAGAAGGGTGTGGGCATTCGTTCCGCGGGGCGGAACGAATGCCCACAACCGGCCGGTCAGGGCTACGCCCCCAAGAGCTTCCGCACCCGGTCCGCCCCCACCGCCAGCAGCAGCGTCGGCAGCCGCGGCCCCGTGTCGCGCCCCACCAGCAGCCGGTAGAGCAGCGCGAAGAACGACCGCTGCGCCACCTTCAGCTCCGGCGTCGGCTTCGCGTCCGGCGCGAGCCCCGCCTGGATCTTCGGCACCCCGTACACCAGCGCCGTGAGACCGTCCAGCGACCAGTGCTCGTCGAGCCCGTCCAGCAGCAGCCGCAGCGACTCCCGCTCCCCTTCGCCCAGCGAGGCCAGCAGCTCGGTGTCCGGCTCCTCCCGGACCCGCGTGCGGGACTCGGCCGGCACCTGCGTGGTGATCCACCGCTCGGCCTTGTCGAGCCGCGGCCGGGTCTCGTCCAGCGACGTGATCGG
Organism: Streptomyces sp. 8N616; assembly: GCF_052246385.1. Taxonomy (NCBI): domain Bacteria; kingdom Bacillati; phylum Actinomycetota; class Actinomycetes; order Kitasatosporales; family Streptomycetaceae; genus Streptomyces; species Streptomyces sp. 8N616. The sequence goes on from NZ_JBQQBY010000042.1 coordinate 41,404, forward strand.
GTCGGCCGGGTCGAGGTCCCGCAGAATCCGCAGCGTCTGCTCGTCGTGCCCGGTGGTGATGTCGACGACCGAGGCGAGCGTCCGGTACGGCAGCGGCCGCGGCGTCCGCGGCAGCTCACCCGCGGCCGTACGCGTCGCGCGGCTGTACGCGGCCGCGTCCGCCGGCTGCGCGCCGCCCTCCGCGACCTTCCGCTCCAGCGCGTCCCACTCGTCGTAGAGCCGCTGGATCTCCTGGTCGAAGGCGATCTTGAAGGACTGGTTGGGCTTGCGCCGCGCGTACAGCCAGCGCAGCAGCGGCGCTTCCATGATCTCCAGCGCGTCGGCCGGGGTCGGCACCCCGCCCTTGGAGCTCGACATCTTGGCCATGCCGCTGATGCCGACGAAGGCGTACATCGGCCCGATCGGCTGCTCACCGCCGAAGACCTCCCGGACGATCTGCCCGCCGACCACGTACGACGAGCCCGGCGAGGAGTGGTCGACGCCGGACGGCTCGAAGATCACGCCCTCGTACGCCCAGCGCATGGGCCAGTCGACCTTCCAGACCAGCTTGCCGCGGTCGTGCTCGGAGAGCCGCACGGTCTCGGCGTGCCCGCAGGCGCAGGTGTACGAGAGCTCGGTCGTCGCGTCGTCGTACGCCGTGACCGTCGTCAGGTCGCGCTCGCAGACCGAGCAGTACGGCTTGTACGGGAAGTAGCCCGCGGCCGCCTTGCCGTCGTCCTCGGTCGCGGCACCCGAGCCCTCCGCCGCGGCCTCGGCGGCTGCCGCGTCCGCCTCGTCGAGCTTGCCCTTCTGCTGCTGCTTCGGCTGCGCCTTCTTCTTCGCCTCCGCGACCTTGTCCTTCGTCCGGTAGCGGTCGAGGATCTCGTCGATCCGCTCGCGCTCGCGCATGGCGAAGAGGATCTGCTCGCGGTAGGCGCCCGAGGTGTACTTCTCGGTCTGGCTGATGCCGTGGAACTCGATCCCGAGCTCCTCAAGTGCCTTGATCATCGGTGCCTTGAAGTGCTCGGCCCAGTTCGCGTACGAGCTGCCGGGCGGGGCGGGCACGGAGGTCAGCGGCTTGCCGATGTGCTCGGACCAGGACGGGTCGACACCGGCCGGCACCTTCCGGAACCGGTCGTAGTCGTCCCACGACAGGATGTGCACGCACGCGTGTCCGCGCCGCCGGATCTCGTCCGCGACGAGGTGCGGGGTCATGACCTCGCGAAGGTTGCCCAGGTGGATCGGCCCGGACGGGCTGAGGCCCGAGGCGCAGACGATCGGTTTGCCGGGGGCGCGGCGCTCCGCCTCGGCAATGACCTCGTCCGCGAACCTGGAGACCCAGTCGGTCTCAGTGCTCTGAGCCACGATCGGCACTTCCTTCTTGATTCTCTGCTCGACAGCCTGGCGCCCCCATTGTCCCAGACCGAAATTCACTGGCGGCGCCATGGGATACTGGCGTCAATCCCCTTCCACACCAACGGAACGGTACGTATCCATGGCCTCGGTCCCTTCCCTCGCCGCTTCGGTCAACCAGCGCGTCGCGGACGCCCTCTCGGCTGCCCTGCCGGAGGCCGGCTCCGCCGACCCGCTGCTGCGACGCAGCGACCGTGCGGACTTCCAGGCCAACGGCGTGCTGGGCCTGGCCAAGAAGCTGAAGGGGAACCCGCGGGAGCTGGCGGCCAAGGTCGTCGACCGGCTCCCGGCCGACGACGTCCTGGCGGGCGTCGAGGTCTCGGGCCCGGGCTTCCTCAACATCGCGGTCACCGACTCCGCGATCACCTCCACGCTCGCCGCGCGGGCCGCCGACGACCGCCTGGGCGTTCCGTACGCGGAGCGGCCGGGCACCACCGTGATCGACTACTCCCAGCCCAACGTGGCCAAGGAGATGCACGTCGGGCATCTGCGCTCCACCGTGATCGGCGACGCGATCGTGCAGATCCTGGAGCACCGCGGCGAGACGGTGATCCGGCGCCACCACATCGGCGACTGGGGCACCCAGTTCGGCATGCTCATCCAGTACCTGATCGAGCACCCGCACGAGCTGGACCACGAGTCGGACGCCGCGAACGGCGACGGAGAGGGCGAGGCGGCCATGTCCCGCCTCAACCGCCTCTACAAGGCGTCCCGCGCCCTCTTCGACTCCGACGAGGACTTCAAGACCCGCGCCCGCCGGCGGGTCGTCGACCTCCAGGCCGGCGACGCCGAGACCCTCGCCCTCTGGCACAAGATCGTCGACGAGTCGAAGATCTACTTCCAGGGCGTGTACCACAAGCTGGACGTCGAGATCCGCGACGAGGACATCGTCGGCGAGAGCGCGTACAACGACATGCTCGTCGAGACCTGCAAGCTGCTGGAGGAGTCGGGCGTCGCCGTCCGCTCCCAGGGCGCGCTGTGCGTCTTCTTCGACGACATCAAGGGCCAGGACGGCACGCCCGTCCCGCTCATCGTCCAGAAGGCCGACGGCGGCTTCGGCTACGCGGCGACCGACCTCGCCGCGATCCGCGACCGTACGGGCCGGCTGAAGGCCGGCACCCTGCTCTACGTGGTGGACGCCCGGCAGGCGCTGCACTTCCGGATGGTCTTCGAGACCGCCCGCCGGGCGGGCTGGCTGACCGACGAAGTCACCGCCACGCACCTCCCGTTCGGCACGGTCCTCGGCAAGGACGGCAAGCCGTTCAAGACGCGTGAGGGCGAGACGGTCCGGCTGGTCGACCTGCTGGACGAGGCGATCGACCGGGCGGCCCAGGTCGTGGCGGAGAAGGCCCCGGACCTGACGGAGGCGGAGGTCGCCGAGCGGGCCGCCCAGGTCGGCATCGGCGCCGTGAAGTACGCGGACCTGTCGAACTCGCTGACCCGGGACTACGTTTTCGACCTGGACCGGATGGTCTCGCTGAACGGCGACACCAGCGTCTACCTGCAGTACGCGTACGCCCGTATCCAGTCGATCATCCGCAAGGCGGGCGACACCGCCCGCCCGCAGGCCCACCCGGACCTGCCGCTCGCCCCCGCCGAGCGGGCCCTCGGCCTGCACCTTGACGAGTTCGCGGAGTCCCTGGCGGGCGTCGCCGAGACGTACGAGCCGCACAAGCTGGCCGCGTACCTCTACCAACTGGCCTCGTTCTACACGACCTTCTACGACCAGTGCCCGGTCATCAAGGCCGAGACCCCGGAGACGGTCGAGAACCGCCTCTTCCTGTGCGACCTGACGGCCCGCACGCTCCACCAGGGCATGTCCCTGCTGGGCATCCGCACCCCCGAGCGGCTGTAACCCCCGACAGCGCGAGAGCCCCCGGAGGTCGGCAGACCTCCGGGGGCTCTCGCGTGTCGTTCTCGTACGTCACGCACGCTCCAGGCCGAGCCGCGCACGCACCTCGTCATGGGGAACGCCTGCCGCTTTATCGCACGCTGAAAGGGCCCGGTACTCCGTGAGCGCAAGAGCATCTTCAATATCGGCAACCATCACCGCGCGATCGGCAGAGTCCTCGCCGTCAGGCATACCGCGCGAACCCGCCGGTCTCGATCTCCACGTCGAGCCGAGGAACGGCGACGGTCTCGCCGTAGAGACCGTGCAGGACGCCCTGGTAAGCCCCCTCGCGCGGGACGGTGTAGAGCGTCCACGTGCCGTCGCGCGGGTCGACGAGCAGATACGCGGGCACGCCTGCGTCGGCGTACCAGCCGACCATGTCGCGGGTGTCCTTGGTGCTGTTGCCCTTGGAGACCACTTCGACGACCAGGTCGACATCGCCGGGGTCGGCCAGCCAGTCGTCCGACTCCCCGAACCCGGCGTCGCAGACGAGCAGGCCGGGAGTGGCGTAGTCGTCCGGGTCACCGGGCATCGCGACGGACGCGACCTGGAAGGGGCGCAGGTGGTCCGGGACCGCCGGGCGCAGCTGGTCGTAGAGAGCGTTGATGATCCCGGCATGCTTGCCGCGCGGGGTCGGGGACATCATGAGGACTCCTCGGATGATCTCAGCGCGCAGCCCGGTGGCTTCCTCGGCGGCCTCGGCGGCCTTGCGAAGCGGGCTCATGGCGTGCTCCGGGGTCGTGAGAGTCATGACGTCCTCCCTTCCACTCCCCACGAATTCTATCGGCGGACCATGGCGCGGCGAGTCGACCGAGCCCCGTCTCAGTCCGGGGGTCGGCGACGTCCGCGAACTCGCACCAGACGATCTTGCCCGGGTCGCGCTCGCCGACGCCCCACTTGTCGGCGAGCGCCTCTACGAGCAGCAGGCCCCTGCCGGACTCGTCCCGTGCCCCGGCCCCCGCCTCCGGGATGCGCGGATACCCCTCGCCGCTGTCGTGCACCTCGACGCGGAGCGGGCCGCCGTCTCCGTCCAGTGACAGGAACAGCCTGAAGCCGCGCCCCGGCGGAACCCCATGCAGCAGCGCATTCGTGGCCAACTCGCTCACGCAGAGTAATACGTCGTCCGACCGTCCGCCGAACCCCCAGTCCGCCAGCACCCGTTGGGTGAACCCCCTGGCAGCGGGTACGGACCGGCGGTCGCGGCGGTAGAACTTCTCGCGGAAAGACGGCGGTTCAGTGGTGCCATTCATGACACCATGGTCACTCTCCGCGACTAGGCTGCGCCAGTAGGCGAACCCGTACGGATTGTTTGTACGGGCTGACGGTGAGTAACGCCTGGACAGGGGTGGGGAGTTGGGGGACATGCACCCACGGAAGAGGAAAAACGCATCAGCTTTACGACTCGTAGGCGCCCTGGTGGCTCAGTTCCGCCGGGCGGCCCGGCTCACTCAGCGGGAGCTGGCCGAGAGGCTGTGTCTCCACGAGGAGACCATCGCGTCGATCGAGCAGGGCAGGCGCCCGCTGAAGCTGGATCTTGCGGAGGATCTGGACCGCATCCTGGAGACGAAGGGCGCGCTCGCGGTGGCGGTGGAGAACATGCCGGAGATCGATAAGTACCCGGTATGGGCTACGGAATACATCGACTGTGAGCGCGAGGCGATCGCTCTCTCCTGGTACGAGAATCAGGTCATCCCAGGCCTACTGCAGACCGAGCGTTACGCCCGGGCGGTTATCAGCAATGACGTCCCTGTGCTCAGCGGGGAGGAGATCGAGCTCCGAGTCGCGGCCCGCATCGAGCGCCAGGAGATTCTTCACCGCAAGGTCCCGCCAATCGCAAGCTTCGTCATTTCCGAAGTCGTGTTGATGGACCGCCTGGGCGGCGACGAGGTGTACCGGGAGCAGGTACGCCACTTGCGCGAGTGCGCCGACCTTCCCGGCCTCACACTTCAGATCATGCCGGTCGGCCGAACTACCCATGCCGGTCTCTCAGGCCCGTTCATCCTGCTGGAGACCCCCGACCATCAACAACTCGCCTATACCGAGACGCAACGCGGCAGCCAGTTCGTTTCCGACCCCGATGAGCTGAGCATCCTGGCCCACAAGTATGCGATGCTGCGGACACAGGCCCTCAACCCCGAGGAGACGAAGGGCCTGTTGGACCGGCTGCTAGGAGACCTATGAACGACGGCGCACTGGAGTGGTTCAAGTCCAGCTACAGCAGCGAGCAGGGCGGCGCCTGCCTCGAAGTCGCCTACACCTGGCGAAAGTCCAGCTACAGCGGCGATGAGGGCGGCGAATGCGTCGAGGTCGCCGCCCACCCCGCCGCCGTCCACGTCCGCGACTCCAAGGACCCGGACGGCCCGAACCTCACCTTCACCCCCGACGCCTGGACGTCCTTCGCATCCTGGCTCAATCTGCACGAACGGCAGGATTGAGCAAGTTTAAACAGGATTAGGCCCACAACCCTCCGGGTTACTCGACGGTCCCACTGACGTACCCGTAGTCGAAACCTTGGGGGGTAGACATGCGACGGTGGGGAACTGCACTGGCCGCTCTCGTTCTGGCGGGCGCCGGGCTGGCGGTGACGGCGGTCTCGGCCACCGCTGCCGCGGCGGCACCCGCAGCATCCGCCGCGACCGCGGCGGCCTGCGCGACAGCCTGGGGAAGCGGTGACAAGGCGGACTGGGACAGCGATTACCGGCCGCTGTTGGACATCAGGACCGGTCGGCACGACTGCTACGACCGGATGGTCTTCGACATCCGCGGCACGAGCGGCGGCCCGATCGGCTACAACGTCCGGTACGTCGACCGGCTGTACCAGGACGGTTCGGGTGACTACATCCCGGTCAGCGGTGGAGCCATTATCGAGATCCGTGTGGCGGCGCCGAGCTATGACCCGGAGACGGGCGCGGTGACGTACCCGGGGCGGTCGGGACAGCCGCTGCCCGGGGTGAACATCGACGGATACCGGACCTTCAAGGACACCCGGTTCGCAGGCAGTTTCGAGGGCGACACCCAGATAGGACTGGGCGTTCGCGCCCGACTGCCCTTCCGGGTCTTCCAGGTGTCCGACAAGCTCGTGGTCGACGTCGCCCACACCTGGACAACGGCCCGCTGACGCCGGACCGGACGGCTCAGCACACGGAAAGCCGGTGGCGGCGCCCCGATCGGAACGCCGCCACCGGCTGCTGCTCAGCTGCTACTCGTAGCGGTAGCGGGCCTGCACCACGATGAGCTCGTCGCCCTTGGGCTTGTAGACGAGGCGGTGTTCGTCATCGATCCGCCGGGACCAATAACCGGCGAGCTGCTGCCGCAGAGGCTCGGGCTTGCCGATGCCGTTGAACGGATCGCGTAGCGCCTCGTTGATGAGCCGGTTGATCCGCCGGGTCATCTTCCTGTCCGTCTCAGTCCAGTAGGTGTAGTCCTGCCAGCCCCGGGACGTGAACGAGAGCTTCACGCAGCGGTGTCCCCGGCCTCATCGTCCACGAGCTCATGGTGCTCGACGCTCCCGCTCTCGGCCTCGGCGATCGACTCGAGAAGGCGACGGGCGTTCGCCGGGGAGCGCAGGAGATAGGCGGTCTCCTGCAGCGCTTCGTAGTCCTCGAGCGAGATGAGGACAGCCGTGCCCTTGCGGGAGACGATCTCGACGGGCGTGCGGTCGTCGTTGACTGACTCGATGAGCTTGAAGAGGTTCTTGCGTGCCTCGCTGGCGGTGATGGACATGGGCGGCACCCTTTCCAGAGCGGTACAAGAAATCGTACCACTCCACCGATGTGGCGGCGGCTCCTCGTAGGGGCGCTAGTCGCCCCGCCCCAGCCGCTGCGCGACCTCCGTCGCCCAGTAGGTCAGGATCAGCCCCGCGCCCGCACGGCGGACGGAGGTCAGCGTCTCCATGATCGCGCGGTCGCGCTCCAGCCACCCTTGCGCGGCCGCGGCCTCGACCATCGCGTACTCGCCGGAGATCTGGTACGCGGCGACCGGCACGTCCACCTCGTCCGCGATCCGCCGCAGCACATCCAGATACGGCAGCGCGGGCTTGACCATCACCATGTCGGCGCCTTCGGCCAGATCAAGCGCCAGTTCCCGCAGGGCTTCCCTCGCATTGGCCGGGTCCTGCTGGTACGTCTTGCGGTCGCCCTTGAGGGACGAGGCCACCGCCTCGCGGAAGGGCCCGTAGAAGGCCGACGCATACTTGGCCGTATAGGCGAGGACCCCGACGTCCTGGCGGCCGATGCCGTCCAGGGCCTCGCGGATGACCCGCACCTGCCCGTCCATCATGCCGCTGGGGCCGACGACATGGGCGCCCGCGTCCGCCTGGACCCGCGCCATCTCCGCGTACCGCTCCAGCGTCGCGTCGTTGTCCACCCGGCCCTCGGCGTCCAGCACGCCGCAGTGGCCGTGGTCGGTGTGCTCGTCCAGGCACAGGTCGGACATGACGACGAGCTCGTCGCCGACCTCGGCCCGTACGTCCTGGAGGGCGAGCTGCAGGATCCCGTGCGGGTCCGTCCCCGGCGAGCCGGTCGCGTCCTTCTTCTGCTCCTCCGGGACGCCGAAGAGCATGATGCCGCCGACGCCCGCCTCGACCGCCTCGGCCGCGGCCTTCCGCAGCGTGTTGCGGGTGTGCTGGACGACGCCCGGCATGGAGGAGATCGGCACCGGCTCGCTGATGCCCTCCCGCACGAAGGCGGGGAGGATCAGCTCGGCCGGGTGCAGCCGGGTCTCGGCGACCATCCGCCGCATGGCTGGGGTGGTCCGCAGCCGCCGCGGCCGCGCGCCGGGGAAATTTCCGTAAACGCTCACGTGCGCCTCCTGCGCGATCCCGGTCGGCGCTCGCTCGGCCGGGTGACGTGTTCACCTGCCTCGACGGCTGCCGTGCGGCGCTGCGCGCCGAACTCCGCAAGGGCCTCTGCGAGCTTGTGCACCGACGGCTCGGGCGAGAGGACGTCGACCCGCAGGCCGTGCTCCTCCGCCGTCTTGGCCGTCGCCGGGCCGATGCAGGCGATGATGGTGACGTTGTGTGGCTTGCCCGCGATGCCCACCAGATTCCGCACCGTGCTCGACGAGGTGAACAGTACGGCGTCGAAGCCGCCGCCCTTGATCGCCTCGCGGGTCTCGGCGGGCGGCGGCGAGGCGCGGACGGTCCGGTAGGCGGTCACGTCGTCCACCTCCCAGCCCAGCTCGATCAGGCCCGCGACGAGCGTCTCGGTCGCGATGTCGGCGCGCGGCAGGAAGACGCGGTCGATCGGGTCGAAGACCGGGTCGTACGGCGGCCAGTCCTCCAGCAGCCCGGCCGCGGACTGTTCCCCGCTCGGTACGAGGTCCGGCTTCACGCCGAAGGCCACCAGCGCCTTGGCGGTCTGCTCGCCGACCGCCGCGACCTTGATCCCGGCGAAGGCGCGGGCGTCGAGCCCGTACTCCTCGAACTTCTCGCGGACCGCCTTCACCGCGTTGACCGACGTGAAGGCGATCCACTCGTAACGGCCCGTCACCAAGCCCTTGACGGCGCGCTCCATCTGCTGCGGGGTGCGCGGCGGTTCGACGGCGATCGTCGGTACCTCATGGGGGACGGCACCGTACGAGCGCAGCTGGTCGGAGAGCGAGGCGGCCTGCTCCTTCGTGCGCGGCACGAGGACCTTCCAGCCGAAGAGCGGCTTGGACTCGAACCACGCGAGCTGGTCGCGCCGGGCGGGGGCGCCGCGCTCGCCGACCACGGCTATGACCGGCTGGCCGCCGTCGGGCGAGGGCAGCACCTTGGCGGCCTTGAGGGTCTGCGCGATGGTGCCGAGGGTGGCGGTCCAGGTGCGCTGGCGGGTGGTCGTACCGGCGACGGTGACGGTCAGCGGCGTGTCCGGCTTGCGCCCGGCCGCGACCAGCTCGCCCGCGGCCGTACCGACCGAGTCGAGGGTGGTGGTGACGACGACGGTCGCGTCGCTGGCCCCGGTCTCGGTCCAGCAGCGGTCGGAGGCCGTACGGGCGTCGATGAAGCGGACGTCGGCGCCCTCGGAGGACCGCAGCGGCACACCGGCGTACGCGGGCACGCCCACGGCCGTGGCCACCCCGGGCACCACCTCGAACGGGATGCCCTCGGCAGCGCACGCCAGCATCTCCTGGCCGGTGTCGCCGTCCATGCCGGGGTCGCCCGCGACCGCACGCACCACCCGCTTGCCGCCCCGCGCGGCCGCCATGACAAGATTGGCCGCATCTCGCAGGGCGGGCTGTGCCGCAGCGGTTGACGGCTCGTCATGCTCAGGCTGCGGGATGTCCGCGCCTGCCCTCGCGTGCTTGCTCACCACATCCAGCACCTGAGGATCGGCGACCAGGACGTCCGCGCGGGCCAGCGCCTCGACGGCGCGCAGCGTCAGCAGTCCCGGATCTCCGGGTCCGGCACCGAGGAAGGTGACGTGACCGAGAGCAGCGTGTGGTGCTCTTGCAAGATTTGCGGCGGTGGGGCTCAAAGTGCTCGCTCCCCCATAAGACCGGCCGCACCCTTGGCGAGCATCTCGGCGGCCAGTTCGCGGCCGAGAGCAAGGGCGTCGTCGTGAGACACGGGTACGGGACCGGTGGTGGACAGCTGCACCAGCGTGGCGCCGTCGGTCGTGCCGACGGCGCCGCGCAGGCGCATTTCGGTGACAACCTGCCCGTCGGCCAGAAGGTCGGCCAGCGCGCCCACGGGTGCGCTGCAGCCGGCCTCCAGGGCGGCGAGCAGGGAACGCTCGGCGGTCACGGCGGCCCGGGTGTGCGGGTCGTCGAGCTCGGCGAGACGGGCTGCGAGGTCCGCGCTGGACGCGGCGCATTCGACCGCCAGGGCCCCCTGGCCGGGGGCAGGCAGCACGGTGTCGACGGGCAGCTTCTGGGTGGCCTCGTCGATGCGGCCGATACGGGTCAGGCCCGCGGCGGCCAGGACCACGGCGTCCAGCTCGCCGGAGCGCACGTATCCGATGCGGGTGTCGACATTGCCGCGGATCGGCACGGTCTCGATGTCGCGGCCGAGGCTGCGGGCCCAGGCATTGAGCTGCGCCATGCGGCGCGGCGCGCCGGTGCCGATACGCGATCCGGCGGGGAGCTGCTCGAAGGTGAGGCCGTCGCGGGCGACGAGGGCGTCGCGCGGATCCTCGCGCTCCGGCACCGCCGCGAGGATCAGCTCCTCGGGCTGGGTTGTCGGCAGGTCCTTGAGGGAGTGCACGGCGAAGTCGACCTCGCCGCGGAGCAGTGCGTCGCGCAGCGCGGTGACGAAGACACCGCTGCCGCCGATCTTCGCGAGGGCCTCGCGGGAGGTGTCGCCGTACGTGCTGATCTCGACCAGCTCGACGGGGCGGCCGGTCAGTTCGCGCACGGCGTCGGCGATGCGCCCGGACTGGGCGAGGGCGAGCCTGCTGCGCCGGGTGCCGAGACGAAGTGGCTCTGTGGTGCTCATGAGCGCCCTCGATTCGGGTCGTTCGTGGTGGAGCTGTCGGCCCGGCTGACGGCGGCGACCGCCTGCGGGTCGAGGTCGAAGAGTTCCCGCAGCGCGTCGGCGTACCCGGCGCCGCCGGGCTCGCCCGCGAGCTCCTTGACCCGCACCGTGGGCGCGTGCAGGAGCTTGTCGACGACGCGGCGCACGGTCTGGGCGATCTCGGCGCGCTGCTTGTCGTCCAGGTCGGGGAGGCGGCCGTCGAGCCGGGCGATCTCACTGGCGACGACATCGGAGGCCATGGTGCGCAGGGCGACCACGGTGGGGGTGATGTGGGCGGCACGCTGAGCGGCGCCGAAGGCCCCGACCTCCTCCGACACGATGGCGCGGACGCGGTCGACGTCGGCCGCCATGGGCCCCGCCGACGGAGTCGGCTGATCAGAGGGCGTGGCGGAGGCCTCGGCGAGGGTCTCGATGTCGACGAGGCGGACGCGGTCGATGCGGTGGGCGGCCGCGTCGACGTCACGCGGCATCGCGAGGTCGAGCACGTCGAGCCTGCTCTCCGGGCGGTCCGCGCGCTCGGGGCCGTCCGTGAGTGCCGTCAGCAGGGCACCGGCCGTCAGGACGAGCCCCGTGGCGCCCGTACAGGAGACGACCAGGTCCGCGCCGGCGAGCTCGTCGTCGACGGACTCCATCGGCACGGCGCGCACGCGCAGGGCCGGGCCGGACCCGGCGGCGAGCTGGCCGGTGGCGAGGGTCGTGGCGAGCCGCTCTGCGCGGTCCACCGTCCTGTTGGCGATCACCAGTTCGGCCACACCGGCGCGCGCGAGCGTCGTTGCGGCGAGGGACGACATGGAACCCGCGCCGATGACGAGGGCGCGCTTGCCCGCGGCCCACTCCTCCACGGGGCCGCCGTCGGCGAGCTGCTCGAGGCCGAACGTGACGAGCGACTGCCCGGCGCGGTCGATGCCGGTTTCGCTGTGCGCCCGCTTGCCGACCCGCAACGCCTGCTGGAAGAGGTCGTTGAGCAGCCGGCCCGCGGTGTGCAGCTCCTGCCCGAGCGCCAGCGCGTCCTTGATCTGGCCGAGGATCTGGCCCTCGCCGACGACCATCGAGTCCAGGCCGCAGGCCACCGAGAAGAGGTGGTGGACGGCCCGGTCCTCGTAGTGCACGTAGAGGTACGGGGTGAGCTCCTCGAGGCAGACACCGCTGTGCACGGACAGCAGCGTGGACAGCTCGGCGACACCGGCGTGGAACTTGTCCACATCCGCGTACAGCTCGATGCGGTTGCAGGTGGCGAGCACCGCGGCCTCGGCGGCGGGCTCCGCGGCGAGCGCGTCCTGCAGCAGCTTGCCCTGCGACTCGGCGGCGAGGGAGGCCCGCTCCAGCACGCTCACCGGGGCGCTGCGGTGGCTCAGTCCGACGACCAGAAGACTCATGCGGGCATCACGGCGGGCACGTCCCCGTCGGGTCCCTTTCTGCCGCCGTCGGCGCTCGCCCGGACGGCCGGCGGAGGCGTGACCGCCGCCCCGGCCGCCGTCGCCCCGGCCGCCGGCTCGGGCAGCTCGGCGGCGCCCTCCTCCCCGGCCTTCCGCTGCTCGTGGAAGGCGAGGATCTGGAGTTCGATCGACAGGTCGACCTTGCGTACGTCCACGCCGTCGGGCACGGAGAGCACGGTGGGCGCGAAGTTGAGGATCGAGGTCACACCGGCGGCGACGAGCCGCTCGCAGACCTGCTGGGCGGCGCCCGCCGGGGTCGCGATGACCCCGATGGACACGCCGTTGTCGCTGATGATCGATTCCAGGTCGTCGGTGTGCCGGACGGGCAGGCCCGCGACCGGCTTGCCGGTCATCGCGGGGTCGGCGTCGATCAGCGCGGCGACCCGGAAGCCGCGGGAGGCGAAGCCCCCGTAGTTGGCGAGCGCGGCGCCGAGGTTACCGATTCCGACGATCACGACCGGCCAGTCCTGGGTCAGGCCGAGCTCGCGGGAGATCTGGTACACGAGGTACTCGACGTCGTAGCCGACGCCACGCGTCCCGTACGAGCCGAGGTAGGAGAAGTCCTTGCGCAGCTTGGCGGAGTTCACCCCGGCGGCTGCGGCGAGCTCCTCGGAGGAGACCGTGGGGACCGAGCGCTCGGAGAGCGCGGTCAGTGCGCGCAGATACAGCGGAAGCCGGGCGACGGTGGCCTCGGGAATCCCTCGGCTGCGGGTCGCCGGTCGGTGTGTTCGGCCAGTTGCCACGGTGCTCCTGCGGGTAGAGCGGGGCTGCAGGCGGTCACACGTCCCACGACCGCCCCGTCGACAGCAGGCTATGTCTTTGTGAACGCGTGCACAAAGATGGTGTCCGCTTTGTCCGGTCAAAGTGACCGGGGTCACGCGGTTCGGTGACATGATCGCGGAACCCCTCGCGGGACGGATCCGTTGTGCCGCCGACGGGGGCACGCGCACACTCTCCTTACGACATTGCCCCCGGACAACCCCAAAAGCGCCCCTGATGGTAATCGAGTCATGAGCCCGGAGTCATGAGCCCGCTGCTGCCCCGCACCCCCCGCAGGAATCCCGCCGACAGCACCGTCACGCTGATCGGCAAGCCCGGCTGCCACCTGTGCGACGACGCGCGGAAGGTGATCGTCGCGGTCTGCGAGGAGCTGGGCGCGGCCTGGGAGGAGAAGGACATCACCCTGGACGCCGAGCTGCACCGCAAGTACTGGGAGCAGATTCCGGTTGTCCTCGTCGACGGGGCGCAGCACGACTTCTGGCGGGTGGATCCGCAGCGACTGAGGAAGGCCCTGGGCGCGGGCTGAGGGACCCGGCGATGGGTTCCGGCGGGCGGCGGGGGCCTGCGGGCAGCGGGCGGTCGCGGCAGGACCAAGGTCCCGCCGCGACCGGGCTTCCGGCGCGCCGGGGGCGGTGCAGGCGCGCGGAGCGGCGCCACGCGCGCGACGGGCCGGGCGCTGTGACCCGCGCGCGGTAACAAGCGCGCCGTGTGAAGTTCACGCGCCCCGAATCCTCCCGACTCCGGTTTGACCGGACGGCCTGGCTATGCTCACGTCATGTCCGTACTGGGATGGCTCAACCACAGAAGGCGCTCCGCCACCGCACGCAGCGTGCTGGCAGGCGAGGCCGCCGCCGAGGCAGCCCGTAAGACGTCGCAGGAGATTGACCTCCGGGCCGGGATCGAGGGCGAGACCGGCAAGGCGCCTGCCGAACCGGAATTCCCGGTGACCGGCGACCAGTTGGCGGCCGCATTCTTCGACCTCGACAACACGGTCATGCAGGGCGCCGCGCTCTTCCACTTCGGCCGCGGCCTCTACAAGCGCAAGTTCTTCCAGAAGCGCGAACTCGCCCGCTTCGCCTGGCAGCAGGCGTGGTTCCGGATGGCCGGCGTCGAGGACCCGGCCCATATGGAGGACGCCCGCAACAGCGCGCTGTCCATCGTGAAGGGCCACCGCGTCTCCGAGCTCATGGAGATGGGCGAGGAGATCTACGACGAGTACATGGCCGAGCGCATCTGGCCCGGCACGCGCGCGCTGGCCCAGGCCCACCTCGACGCGGGCCAGAAGGTCTGGCTGGTCACCGCCGCCCCGGTGGAGACCGCGACGATCATCGCCCGGCGGCTCGGCCTGACCGGCGCCCTCGGCACCGTCGCCGAGTCCGTGAACGGCATCTACACCGGGCGGCTGGTCGGCGAGGTGCTGCACGGGCCCGCGAAGGCCGAGGCCGTACGGGCCCTGGCGGCGGCCGAGGGCCTGGACCTGTCGCGCTGCGCCGCGTACAGCGACTCGGCCAACGACATCCCGATGCTCTCGATCGTCGGGCACCCGTACGCCATCAACCCGGACAGCCGGCTGCGCAAGCACGCGCGCGAGCGCGGCTGGCGGCTGCGCGACTACCGGACGGGCCGCAAGGCGGCCAAGGTCGGCCTCCCGGCGGCCGCCGGCGTCGGCGCCCTGGCGGGCGGCGCAGCCGCCGCAGTAGCCCTCCAACGCCGCCGCCGCTAGCCCCGGCCCTGCCCAAGTTCAGGGCCGGCTCTCCCCGGGCCCTGGGTCCGGGGATTCCCGCCCAGCCCGCCGGCGGCCGAAAGGGGCACGCGCCCCTGAAGGGCCACCCCCAACGACGACAGCGGCGGACGGGGAAAAGGCGCCCGGCAGTTCACCAAGGGCCGCCCCTTGCGGCCTTCAGGGGCCGGGGTGGCAGTCCCTCCCCATCCCGCTCCGCCTCCCACTGGGGGTGCACCTCTGCCCGGGGTGTCCGGGGCGGAGCCGCAGTTCGGGAAGCGGCGGGTGAGGGGAGAAGGCGGTGCTGCCGCGTGGGGCCGCGACGCGCGCGGGACGCATGCGCCGCGCGCGCGTTGCGGGAACCGCGCGGGAACCGGATGTGCCCCCGTGCGCGTCATGGGATGCGTACGCCACAGGGCCCGGACGGCGCGTAGCGACGCGCGGCCAATCCGGCCTTCTTACCCCCTCTGGCCTCCCGCCAGTCCCAATGCGGCCGCGCTGCCACAAGATGAACGCGACTCGGGCGGCTCGAGCATAATTCCGATCATTATCTATCGCGTGTTCGATATCCGATCGGTCATGATTCCGCAACAGAGCGTTCCGATCCGGCGATTTGAGCAACTCGGCGTAGCGCAGCCTGTACGAAGCGTTATTCTCCTCAGACGCATACCGGTACCCACACGTCCCTACGACGGGTGAACGGTCCCGCACTGCACGTGATGGAAGCTCTGCCTCTGGGAGTCCCGTGTACCCACACGTCGGGGTTGACGCCTCGGGCCTGGCTACGCTCCGCGCGACGGTCGCCGACCACATGCGCGGCATCGTCCCCACCGCGTACGCCGTCCCCGCCTTCGCCGCGCCTGTCCCTGCCGGCGGTCCTGCTGCCGGCCCTGCCTACGCCCTGGCCGAGAGCACTGCCGCAGTCGGCAGACGTACCCGCGCCACGGGCGCCACCACCGCCCGCCGCCCCGCCGCCGACAGCGACAGCCGCCGCATGATGGACCTGGTCGAGCGCGCCCAGGCGGGTGAGACCGATGCCTTCGGCCGTCTGTATGACCAGTACGCCGACACGGTGTACCGCTACATCTATTACCGGGTCGGCGGCAAAGCCACGGCCGAGGACCTCACGAGCGAGACGTTCCTGCGCGCCCTGCGCCGCATCGGCACCTTCACCTGGCAGGGCCGCGACTTCGGCGCCTGGCTCGTGACGATCGCCCGCAACCTCGTCGCCGACCACTTCAAGTCCAGCCGCTTCCGCCTCGAGGTCACGACCGGCGAGATGCTCGATGCGAACGAGGTGGAGCGGAGCCCGGAGGAGTCGGTCCTCGAATCCCTGTCCAATGCGGCCCTGCTGGAGGCCGTCCGCAAGCTCAACCCGCAGCAGCAGGAGTGCGTGACACTGCGCTTCCTCCAGGGCCTGTCGGTCGCCGAGACGGCCCGCGTGATGGGCAAGAACGAGGGCGCCATCAAGACCCTCCAATACCGGGCCGTCCGCACGCTGGCCCGGCTGCTGCCGGAAGACGCCCGCTGACCCGACGGACCTCCCGCACATCCCCCACGGACAGAAGACGCCTCCACGGACGACAACACATACGGTGACCTCCAGATGACCCAGCGGTCAGATCATCGTGACCGCGTAACCCGGCTGCATCACCGCTCGTTGTCCGGGTTGGCAGGCTCCCTGTGGTCGCATGCTGTCCAGTTCGCGTCACTCGATCGAGTGATCGTGCTCAAGGTATGCAACCTTCCATCCGTGCCAGGGAGTTGCAGGTGACGACGAGAGGAGGTGCCGCCCGTGATCGCGAACGTATCGGCGCACCGGCGGGCGAACGCCTTCGCCCAGGCCCTGGAGGAGCAGCGGGCTCCCCAGGGCCGGACGCCCGAGCAGACCGGCGCTCCGGCGGCGGCGGACGAGCAGGGACGGCTGGTGGCCTTGGCGAGCGAGCTCGCCGGGATCAAGAGGCCGGAGCTGGACCCCGACGTCAAGACCGTCCAGCGTGCCCAACTGGTCGCCGCGATGGAGGCGATGCTCGCCGACGGCTCCGAGCCCGACGGCCCGCGGGTGCCCCAGCAGCGCCGGAGAGGCGCCCACCGGGCGAGCCCGCTCCATAAGCTCCGGCCGCGGTCCCGCTGGTCCAAGGGCATCGCCGCCGGCGGGCTCACGGTCGGCGTCGCGGCAGGGGCGTTGAGCGGTGTCGCGGCGGCCAGCTCCGAAGCGCTGCCCGGCGACTCGCTCTACGGGCTGAAGCGCGGCATGGAGGACCTGAAGCTCGGCATGGCGGACGACGACTCCGACCGCGGCGAGATCTACCTCGACCAGGCCTCCACGCGGATGCACGAGGCGCGCAGGCTCATGGAGCGCAGCCGCTCCGGCGACCTCGACCGCGAGTCGATCGGCGAGGTCCGAAGAGCCCTCTTCGGGATGCGGCACGACGCCTCCGAGGGCCACCGCCTGCTGTCCGCGGCGTACGCGCGCGACGGCTCGCTCGGCCCCATCCAGGCGCTCGAGTCGTTCTCGACGTCCAACCGCCGGGGCTGGAGCGAGCTGCGCGACCGGCTCCCGGTCCAACTCACCGATGTGAGTGACGAGGTGACGTCGGTCTTCGACGCCATAGACCAGGAGGTCGGTCCGCTGAAATCGCTGCTGCCCATCGCGCCGGGCAGCAGGGACCCCTCTCGCGCCGGCGGCTCCTCGGGGCCGGGCGACTCCAAGGGCACGTCCCGGCGGTCCGCGCCGGCCTCGAGCACCCTGCCGGACCGGCGGGACGGCGGACAGAGCACGCCGCGGCCGAGCGAATCGCAGGCGCTGGAGGAACGGTTGATCGGCGGCGCCGGCGAGATCCTCGAACCGCCGCAGGACCAGGGTCCGTCGCTCCCGGGCGGGAACAGCAGCAGCTCCGGCAGCCCGGCGAAGCCGGACATCACGATTCCGCCACTGCTGCCCGGCCTGCTCCCGGGCCTGGGCATCGACGGAGACGACCCCAAGTAGGCCCGTCCCGGGCGGCCTTGCTTCCCACGGCAACGGCGCTTGGTCTTCCGATCGGAAGACCAAGCGCCGTTGCTGCGTCCGGGCCCATGAGCCCGGGCTCGCGCGTCCGGCCACGGAGAGCGCGGATCGCTCAGAAGAACACGGACCGCCGCTGCACCAGCAGCTTGTAGAGCGTGTGCTGAATCGTTTCTCGCACCTGGTCCGTGAGGTTGAACATGAGCATCGGGTCCTCGGCCGCCTCCGGCGGATAGCCGTCGGTGGAGATGGGCTCACCGAACTGGATCGTCCACTTCGTCGGCAGCGGAACCGCCCCGAGCGGCCCCAGCCAGGGAAAGGTCGGCGTGATCGGGAAGTACGGGAAGCCGAGCAGCCGGGCGAGGGTCCTCGCGTTCCCGATCATCGGGTAGATCTCCTCCGCCCCGACGATCGAGCAGGGCACGATCGGCGCACCGGCCTGCAGCGCCGTCGAGACGAACCCGCCCCGGCCGAAGCGCTGCAGCTTGTACCGCTCCGAGAAGGGCTTCCCGATGCCCTTGAAGCCCTCCGGCATCACCCCGACCACCTCGCCGCGCTCCAGCAGCCGCTCTGCATCGTCCGCACACGCCAGCGTGTGACCGGCCTTGCGCGCCAGCTCGTTGACGACCGGCAGCATGAAGACGAGGTCGGCGGCCAGCAGCCGCAGATGACGGCCGGCCGGGTGGTGGTCGTGCACCGCGACCTGGAGCATCAGCCCGTCCAGGGGCAGCGTGCCGGAGTGGTTGGCGACGATCAGCGCGCCACCGCTGTCCGGGATGTTCTCGACGCCCTTCACATCCACCCGGAAGTACTTGTCGTAGACGGGGCGCAGCAGGGACATCAGGACCTGGTCGGTGAGCTCCTGGTCGTAGCCGAAGTCGTCGACCTCGTACTCCCCCGTCACCCGGCGCCGCAGGAACGACAACCCATGGGCCAGCCGCCGCTCCAAGCCACCGCCCGTACGCGGGGCTCTGGCGGCTTCCTGTGGCTCTCCGGGCGCCCCTGGCGCTCCCGGCTCCTCCGCCTCCGGCGTGGGCCCCTGCTCGGGTACCGGGGTCAGCTGTCCCGCCCTGCGCCCGTTCACCTTCGACTTGGGCTTGGCCGCTTTCCCGCCACTGGCGCGCCGCTCCCCATCACCGAATGGGATGACCTTGGCATCGGCCATGTCAGGTGCGCTCCTCACTGGAGGCCGCGGGCACGAGGTCCGCGAGCCGGTCGACGGTACGGGCGAGAGTCTCGGGCGGGAGCAGTCCGGGTCCGCGGCTGCACGCGAAGTCGGCGAAAGCCTCCGCCGTCGTGTATCGGGGCTCGAAGCCAAGGGTCTCGCGCATCTGCGTGGTCTGCACGACGCGGCCGTGCGTGAGCAGGCGGATCTGCTCGGGCGAGAAGTCGGTCATGCCGACCGAGCGCAGCGCCGAGCCGAGCCAGGTGACCGCGGGCAGCAGCACCGGCAGGGTGGGGCGGCCGAGCCGCCTGGCGGTCTGCGAGAGCAACAGCACGCCATCGCCCGCGATGTTGAAGGTGCCGCTGTTGAGGGTGCCGCGGCGGGCCTCGAAGGAGGCGATCCGCAGCACCTCCATCACGTCGTCCTCGTGCACGAACTGCAGCCGCGGGTCGTAGCCGAAGACGGTCGGCAGGACGGGGAGCGAGAAGTAGTCGACGAGCGGGGAGTCGGCGCAGGGCCCGAGGATGTTGGCGAAGCGCAGCACGCAGACGGCCACGTCGGGGCGGCGGCGCGCGAAGCCCCTGACGTATCCCTCGACCTCGACGGCGTCCTTCGCGAAGCCGCCGCTGGGCAGCGACTTGGGCGGGGTCGTCTCGGTGAAGACGGCCGGATCGCGGGGCGCGGAGCCGTACACGCTGGTGCTGGACTTGACCACGAGCCGCGTGACGGAGGGCGCCTTCTGGCACGCACCGAGCAGCTGCATGGTGCCGATGACGTTGGTCTCCTTGATCGTGCTGCGGCTGCCGCGGGTGCCCAGGGGGGTGCCGGTGACATCCATGTGAACCACTGTGTCCACCGCGTGTTCCGCGAGGACCTTGGCGATGGTCGGCTGCCGGATGTCGGCCTGCACGAACACGGCCCCGCCGAGGTGGTGCTCGGGCCGTACGGCGTCCACGCCGATGACCCGGTCGACCTCCGGCTCGCGCTGGATACGCCGTACGAAACGGCCCCCGAGCTGCCGCGCGACACCGGTGACGAGCACGACTTTGCCCAAGATCAGCGCCTTCCTTCCCACGCCTCGGACGGCTCCCGGGTTTATTCCCGTGCGGTCACCGTATCGGGTGGATGTTGCACTGTGGTGACCACAGGATGCATACAGCTACTTTTCCAGCCGGTCGCCGGACACCGGGCCGGCGGCAGGACACCGGCAGAACACCGGAATGACTGCCGGATAACGACGCCGCCCTCCCACCGTGGAGGGTGGGAGGGCGGATCACGCTCAGCTGTCGCTTACTTCTCTTACTTCTTGTTGCGACGCTGGACACGGGTGCGCTTGAGCAGCTTGCGGTGCTTCTTCTTCGCCATCCGCTTACGCCGCTTCTTGATAACAGAGCCCACGACTACCCTCGCTCACTTCGAATCACTCGGTGCGGGGCGTCCGAGCCCACACTACCTACGGCGGGTCAGCCTACCCGGCACCAAGGAAGGAACGTAATCCGAGGGGCGTCGTCAGGCGGTCTCCACCCCCACGTAGGACTCGCGGAGATAGTCGTGCACCGCCTGCTCCGGAACCCGGAAGGACCTCCCCACCCTGATCGCAGGCAGATGACCGCTGTGCACCAAGCGGTACACGGTCATCTTGGACACGCGCATCACCGTGGCTACTTCCGCCACAGTCAGGAACTGAACCTCGTTCAGAGGCCTCTCGTCAGCAGCCATGACACACCTGAACCTTCCGCACATGACGGGCACCGGCTTCCCCTCCGGTGACTCCTCGTCGCTGTGCGCTCCTCCCCAGAGTAGGGGCGTGTGATGCAAGTGGGGAAGAGGAGTAGCCATCGGCCGCCTACTGTGACAGACACGCCCGATTGAGTACATAGCGCGTAAGCGGCTGGTAGTAAGCGGACCGCACAGCGTCATCGACCGGAACGGCGACCGACACCCGCCCCTCGGCCTCGCCGACGAAGAGCGCGGGATCGTCCGTGTCGGCGAGCCCGATGGCCTCGATCCCCAGCTGACCTGCCCCGCAGACCCATCCGTGGTCCCCGACGACGAGTGCGGGCAGGGTGTCGCACGCGTCGGCCGCGGCGGCGAGCGCGGCCCTGACCGGGAGCGGTGAGTGGGTGTGTGCGCCGGAGTCACTGCCCGAGCCCCGCGCGCCCGGTTCCCGCACCAACGCGACTCCCCGTACGTAGTCGAGGTTGTACGTGCGTACGCCGAACCGGGTCGTTATGTCGACACGTCGACCATGCGCTGGTGTGAGGACATCACATCCTGCCGCCGACAGCGCAGCGGCCAAAGAAGCGTAGAAGCCCAGGAGCCGGTGGGGGTGGCCGGTGCCGAGCAGCACGGGCGCGCGGGCGGCCGCGGCGGCGGCGAGCCGGTCGGCGAAGGCATCGAGCGCGGCCAGCGTACGGTCGGGATCGATCACATCCGGGCCCGATACGTGACGCGGATCGTCGGAGACACCGCACCGGTCGGCCATCAGCCGCAGCAGCTCCGGCTCTCCCCACAGCCGCTCGGGGTCGAGGCCGAGCAGCACGCGCGGATCCCGGGCGGCGAAGAGCCGATAGCTGCGCAGGCTCTCCTCCCGGGAGGTGGTCACAGTCCCCGCCAGCCGGGCCGCCACCAGATGCGCACGTAACACTCCAGCACTCAACACGCTCCCGATGCTGACCCATGTCTCCACCTCCCGACCGGCGATCGGGAATACGCCCCACGGTTGGCGTAATCCCCCGCAACCTCGGCGCGGCGAACGGCGGCTGGGCGGGCGGGCGTCGGGGGGTGCGTGGCCGCCACTGGGTGCGGCCCAATCGCCACCGCCCCGGGCGGGCCCCGCCATGTCGCAGGTGCGTAGACGCCGCGGGGGGTGCGCGGCCACCGCGGAGGGCGGGCCCTTTCACTGCGGCGGTGCGGGCTCTCGCCGCAGCGCGGGTGCGTAGCCGCAGCGCAGGTGGGGGCTCTTGCCACAGCGCGGGCGGCCCCGGCGCCGTCCGCGGATGCGTAGACGCCGTGCGAAAACGAGCCCCACGCCGGCGCACGGCGGACCGCACCACCGCGGCGGTACGGGTTCGCCGCAGCGCCGGTGCATAGCCGCCGCGCGGGGGCAGGCTCTTGCCGCGGGCAACCCCCGCCCCGCACCGCGGGGGCGTAGACGCCGCGCGCGTGCGTGGCCGCCCGCACGGGGGGCGGGCTCTTGCGCAGCGCTGGCGGGACCCCGACGCCGCGCCGCGGCGGCGTAGACGCACGCGGTGCGGCCGCGCCGCCGCGCGGTGGGCGGCGCCCGCAAGACTCGCGAGTTCGCGCCCAACCCTCGCCGGAGGCGTTATGGCATGAGACCGTGCGCCGGGAAGGCTGCCATACGGGTTGCGCGGATCGCCTGGTCCAGGCGATCGGCCGGGTCGTACCCCGTCTCGTCCCAGTCTCGCCACGTCGCCGGGCGGCCGTCCGTCATCCGCCCCGGCCCCGTCTGCCGCGTCCGCGCGTACACGTGGTGCAGCCACTCCTCCGGCACGAGGGACTCCGGCGGGATCGGCCGCCCCGCCGCGATCCCCACCAGATGCGTCCACGACCGCGGCACGACGTCAACGATCGCGTAGCCGCCCCCGCCCAGCGCCACCCAGCGCCCATCGGCATGCTCGTGGGCCAGCCGGTGGCACGACTCCGCCACCGCCCGCTGCGCGTCCAGGCTCACCGCCAGGTGCGCGAGCGGGTCCTCGAAGTGCGTATCCGCGCCGTGCTGCGTGACCAGGACCTGCGGTCTGAAGGCGGCCAACAGCTCGGGCACCACCGCGTGAAAGGCCCGCAGCCAACCTTCGTCCCCCGTCCCGGCCGGCAGCGGCAGATTCACCGCGCTGCCCTCCGCGCCCGGCCCGCCGGTCTCCTCCGGCCACCCCGTCTGCGGGAACAGCGTCCGCGGATGCTCGTGCATCGAGATCGTCACCACGCGCGGGTCGTCCCAGAAGGCCGTCTGCACCCCATCCCCGTGGTGCACGTCCACGTCCACGTACGCGACCCGCTCCGCACCCAGCTCCAGCAGCCGGGCCACGGCCAGCGACGCGTCGTTGTAGATACAGAAGCCCGAGGCGCTGCCCGGCATGGCGTGATGCAGCCCGCCCGCGAAGTTCACGGCGTGCTGCGCCTCCCCGCGCCACACCGCCTCCGCCGCGCCCACCGACTGTCCGGCGATCAGGGCCGACGCCTCGTGCATCCCCGCGAAGGCCGGGTCGTCCTCCGTGCCGAGCCCGTACGAGCCGTCGGCGGTCTTCGGGGCGGCGGACACCCGCCGTACGGCGTCGATGTAGTCCGAGCGGTGCACGAGCCGCAGCGTGGAGTCCCCGGCCGATTTGGCGGCCACCACCTCCACCGCGCGATCCAGCCCGAACGCCTCGGCCAGGCGCATCGTCAACGCCAGGCGCACCGGATCCATCGGATGTCCGGGCCCGAAGTCATAGCCCGTTACTGCCTCATCCCACATCAGCTGTGTGCGGCCGCTCATATCCGCCACCGTATCGGGTTGGTTCAGCTCCGAACGATCGGGCGTACAGGAGTGTCACCAGCACCAGCGCCATCGGTACGAGCATCGCGCCGCGGTAGCCCCACAGGTCCCCGAGCGCGCCGACCAGGGGCGAGCCGATGAGAAAGCCGACGTAGTTGAAGATGTTGAGCCGCGCGACGGCGGCGTCGGACGCTCCGGGGAAGAGGCGTCCGGCGGCGGCGAAGGTCTGCGGAACGATCACACAGAGGCCGAAGCCGAGCAGCGTGAATCCGAGCATCCCCACCCACGCGCCGGGGGCCGCGGCGACGACCGCGAAGCCGGCCGCCGCGGTCACGCTCCCGGCCCGCACGACCGCGACCGCCCCGAACCGCCGCACCCCCAGGTCCCCGACGGCACGCCCGAGAAGGGTCGTCACCATGTAGACGTTGTACGGGACGGTGGCGAGCTGCTCGGAGCTGCCGAGCACGTCCTGGAGGTACTTGGCACTCCAGTTCGCCACGGTCGAGTCGCCGATGTACGCGCAGGCCATCACCAGGCAGAGGGGCGTCAGCAGCTTCATGGACAGCGTGGGCGGGCGGCGCTGACCGGGATGGTGGTCCGGGGCGGGCTGGGCGGATTGGGCGACTGGAACTGTCAGGGCGGATTGGGCAACTGGAGCGACTGGGGCGGCCTGGTCGACGTACCAGCGGCTCGCCACGAGGACGGCCGGTACGAGGACCGCCACCACAGGCCCGTACAGCACGGCGAGCGAGAGCTTCCAGTGGGCGCCGCCCCACGCCAGCGAGGCCCCGATGATCCCGCCGAGGCTGTACGCGGCATGGAAGCCGAGCATGATGCTGCGCCCGTACGCCCGCTGCAGGCTGACGCCGAGCATGTTCATGGACGCGTCCAGCGCACCGACGGTCAGTCCGAACACGGCGAGCGCGGCGGCCAGTTGCCACAGCTCACGGCCCACCCCAACGCCGAGCAGGGCAAGGCAGACCACCGGCTGGACCCAGCGGAGGACCGCCCCGGGCCGCACCCGCTTGACCAGCTGCTCGGTGGCGACGCTCCCGGCGCCGGCCAGGACGGGCACGGCGGCCAGGAAGACCGGCAGGAACGCGTCGCTGACACGGTAGCGGTCCTGGATCGCCGGGATCCGGGTTACGAGCAGCGCGAAGAAGACGCCCTGCACGAAGAATCCGACCGCCAGCGAGGCCCGGCCGTGCCGGAGCTTTGCGTCCATGGCCGAGGAGCGTACGGCCCGGGGCTACCGCTGGGTAGTGCTGATCACGCGCGGAATCGGGTGCGCAATCACGTGAGGAGCTGCGGGAATTCCCGCATGTCCGAGAAGAGCGCGGTGGCGGTGGCGAGCTTGGCAGGCGCGGTCATGGCCGTGAAGCCGTAGACGTCCATCCCGGCGGCGCGGGCGGCCTGCACCCCGAGCGGGCTGTCCTCCACCACCACGCAGCGGTGGGCCGGTACGCCCATGGCCGCGGCCGCGTGAAGAAACAGGTCCGGCGCGGGCTTTCCCCGGCCGACGTCCTGCGAGCTGAAAATGCGGTCCTCGCCGAAACGCTCGTAGAGGCCCGTCTTGTGCAGGGCGACCCGGATCCGCTCGTGACTGCCGGACGAGGCCACGCAGTACGGCACGTTGTCGGCGGCGAGTTTCGCCAGCACCTCGGCAACCGCGATGACGGGCCGGAGCTCGCGCCGGAAGGCATCGAAGACCTTGGCGTGGAAGGTGGCATCGAAGTCCTCGGGCAGCCGCTGCCCGGAGCGCTCCATCACCAGATCGTGGACACGGTGCATGGCCGCGCCCATGTAGTCGCGGAGCGAGTCCTCGTAGGTCGTGGGGTGACCCAACTCGGTGAGATACCCGGCGAGAATACTGTTGGATATCGGCTCGCTGTCCACGAGGACACCGTCGTTGTCGAAGATCACCAGGTCGTAGCGCATGAGTGCAGCCTAAACGCAGAAATGCCTCAACCCCCGGACCATGTCCAGGGGTTGAGGCTCAATGTTTGTTCGGCGGCGTCCTACTCTCCCACAGGGTCCCCCCTGCAGTACCATCGGCGCTGAAAGGCTTAGCTTCCGG
>NZ_JBQQBY010000043.1:0-65542 GCF_052246385.1 Streptomyces sp. 8N616
AGGTGTTCTGCGGTCGGGCGCAGGCCGCCGCGGCCGCCGATTCCGACGATGCCGTCGATGACGAGCGCGGCGCGGCGGATGGCCCGTTCGCCGTCGCCTCCCTCGCCTGCGGCGGGCACCGCCCGCCCGCCCGCGGCACGGAGGGCGGCGAGGCCGCCCCGGTGCGTACGGTCGGGGGCGAGCAGGACCGCCGTGACGCCGGCGCCGCGGCGCGCGAGGCGGGCGCCGGCGTAGAGTGCGTCGCCGCCGTTGTCCCCGCTGCCGACGAGCAGTGCGACGCGGGCGCCGTAGACCCGGCCGAGCAGATCGGCGCACGATGCTGCCAGGCCGGCCGCGGCGCGCTGCATGAGCGCCCCCTCCGGCAACCGCGCCATCAACTCCCGCTCGGCGCCCCGCACGGTCTCCACGCTGTACGCAGTCCTCATGCCCCCAGTCTGCCGGGTTGTGGGCAGCCGTTCTTCAGGGCGGAACGGACACACTCCGGCCACCCGGTTGTGGGCATTCGTTCCGCGGGGCGGAACGAATGCCCACAACGCGGCGTCACAACGGCGGGTCACCCCTCCGCGATGACCACAGCGGACGCGACCCCCGCATCGTGGCTGAGCGAGACATGCCATTCCCGAACGCCCAGTTCCGCCGCCCGGGCCGCCACCGTGCCCCTGACCCGCAGGCGAGGGCGGCCGCTGTCCTCCGTGAAGACCTCCGCGTCCGTCCAGTGGAGTCCGGACGGGGCGCCCAGCGCCTTGGCCAAGGCCTCCTTCGCGGCGAACCGGACCGCCAAGGATGCGACCCCGCGCCGCTCCCCGCTCGGGAGCCACAGTTCGCTCTCGACGAAGACTCTCCGCACCAGCCCCGGCGTACGCTCCAGCGCCTCCGCGAAGCGGTCGATCTCGGCCACGTCGATGCCCACCCCGATGATCACGCGCGCCCCTGCCCGGCCGATCCGGTCACTCGACCGTGACGGACTTGGCGAGGTTGCGCGGCTGGTCGACTTCGTTGCCGCGGGCCGTGGCCAGTTCGCAGGCGAAGACCTGCAGCGGCACGGTGGCGACCAGCGGCTGGAGCAGGGTCGGGGTGGCCGGGATGCGGATGAGGTGGTCGGCGTAGGGCACGACCGCGTCGTCGCCCTGCTCCGCGATCACGATCGTCCTCGCGCCCCGGGCCCGGATCTCCTGGATGTTGGAGACGATCTTGTCGTGGAGCACGGACCGCCCACGCGGCGACGGCACGACCACGACCACCGGCAGGTCATCCTCGATCAGCGCGATCGGCCCGTGCTTCAACTCGCCCGCCGCGAAGCCCTCGGCGTGCATGTACGCCAGCTCCTTGAGCTTGAGCGCGCCCTCCAGGGCCACCGGATACCCCACGTGCCGCCCGAGGAAGAGCACCGTGTTGTTGTCCGCGAGCGTCCGCGCCAGCTCCCGTACGGGCTCCATCGTGGCGAGCACCTGCTCCACCTGCGTGCTGATCGCGGACAGTTCGCGGATCATGGAGCGGACCTCGTCGCCCCACTTCGTGCCGCGCACCTGTCCCAGGTACAGGGCGACCAGGTAGCAGGCCACCAGCTGGGTGAGGAAGGCCTTGGTCGACGCGACCGCGACCTCGGGCCCGGCGTGGGTGTAGAGGACCGCGTCCGACTCCCTCGGAATCGTCGAGCCGTTGGTGTTGCAGATGGCGAGCACCTTCGCGCCCTGCTCGCGCGCGTGCCGGAGCGCCATCAGCGTGTCCATGGTCTCGCCGGACTGCGAGATGGCGATGACGAGCGTCCGCGGGTCGAGGATCGGGTCCCGGTAGCGGAACTCGCTCGCCAGCTCGGTCTCGCAGGGGATCCGAGTCCAGTGCTCGATCGCGTACTTGGCGATCATCCCGGCGTGGAAGGCGGTCCCGCACGCCACGATGACGATCTTGGTGACCTCGCGGAGTACGGAGTCGGGGATGCGGACCTCGTCCAGCGACAGCGAGCCCGCGACGTCGATCCGGCCCAGCAGCGTGTCGGCCACGGCCTTCGGCTGCTCGGCGATCTCCTTGAGCATGAAGTAGTCGTAGCCGCCCTTCTCGGCGGCGGAGGCGTCCCAGTCGACGTGGTAGTCGCGCACCTCCGCGGGCGCCCCGTCGAAGTCGGTGACCGTCACCCCGTCGCGGCGCAGCTCGACGACCTGGTCCTGGCCGAGCTCGATGGCCTCGCGGGTGTGCGCGATGAACGCGGCGACGTCGGAAGCCAGGAAGGCCTCACCGTCGCCGACGCCGACGACCAGCGGCGAGTTACGGCGCGCCCCGACCACGACGTCCGGATCGTCCGCGCTCACGGCGACGAGCGTGAACGCGCCCTCCAGCTGCCGGCACACCTGCCGCATCGCCTCGGCCAGATCGCCGCTGGAGGAGAAGGCCTCGGCGAGCAGGTGGGCGACGACCTCGGTGTCGGTGTCGGACGCCAGCTGGTGACCGCGGTCGGCCAGCTCGGCGCGCAGCGCGGCGAAGTTCTCGATGATGCCGTTGTGGACGACGGCGACGCGTCCCGCGTTGTCCAGGTGCGGATGGGCGTTGGCGTCGGTGGGCGCGCCGTGGGTGGCCCACCGGGTGTGCCCGATGCCAGTGGTGCCGCTCGGCAGCGGCCGGTCGGCCAGCTCCTTCTCGAGGTTGGCGAGCTTGCCCGCCTTCTTGGCGGCGGCGAGCCCGCCGTCGGCGAGCACGGCGACCCCGGCCGAGTCATAGCCCCGGTACTCCAGCCTCTTGAGGCCGGCGATCACGACGTCGAGGGCCGACTGCCCTCCCACATAGCCAACGATTCCGCACATGGCCGCAGCCTACGTCGCCTGCGTCCGTGTATCGCTCACCGGCCGCCCTCCATCCGGTCGATCGCCTCCCGGACCATCGAGAGGTACTCCGCCTCCTCGCAGCGCGGCTTGCTCCCCGGCTCGTAGAGGTCGAGGCAGTCGGCGAGGTCCTCCCGCACGTCCTCGTCCGGCAGTTCGGCGGCCAGATCGCTCTGGATCCGGGCGGCCAGATCGCGTTGTGCCAGGCGCTCCGCGGTCACTCGCTCCGCTCGGCGTCTGACGAGGTCACGCAGGCGTACGGGCATGCGCGAGGGCATGTGTGCGGGCATGGCGTCCATGGTGTCCCCCCATGGGTGGTGTTTTCGGCTCTGTCCCCCGCGGTGAAAGTAGCGGTCAACGCGCCCCAGGTACAGACATTTCGTGAACGTACTCCCTGAATGCCGCAATCAGGCCCGGGCGCGGTACGCCCGCATCGCGAGCGGGAAGAACACCGCGGCTATCCCGGCCGCCCACACCAGCGACCACAGCACCGGCGCCGCGACCGCTCCGCCGACGAGCAACCCGCGGAAGGCGTCCGACAGATGGGTCACAGGATTGACGTCCACCCACGCCTGGAGCCAGCCCGGCATCGTCTCCACCCGTACGAACGCGCTGCTGGTGAAGGTGATCGGGAAGATCAGCGTGAAGGCGAACGCCTGCACCTTCTCCGCATCGCCCGCCAGCATGCCGATGAGCACAGCGCACCACGACACGGCCGCGGCGAAGGCGATCAACAGCAAGGCGCCCGCCAGGAACCCGCCGAGCCCGGCGTGAATACGGAAGCCGAGCAGCGTACCCAGGGCGATCATCAGCAGCATCGCCCACAGATGCTTGGACAGATCGGCCGTGATCCGGCCGAACAGGGGCGCCGACCGGGCTATCGGCAGGCTCCGCAGCCGGTCGAAGACCCCTTTGGTCAGATCGGTGTTCAGCGCCATCGCTGTGTACATGGTCATGAACAGCGTGTTCTGCACGATGATCCCGGGCAGCGCGTACTGCAGATACTCCCTGGGCGACCCGGCCATCTGCCCGCCGAGGACATACGTGAAGAGGAACACGAACATGATCGGCGTGATGCTGTAGTCCACCAGCTCCAGCGGGTTGTGCCTGACCGCCACCAGGCTGCGCCAGGCCATGGTGGACGTCTGCCGGAGCGCGGCGCCCGGCCGCACCCGGCCGCTCTTGTTCAGCGGGGCGGTGATCGTCGCGGCGGTCATGACGCACTCCCCACTCTCTCGAACTCGCCCTCGTCCGGGGCGGCCTCCTCGGCCTTCTCCGGCTCGGCCCGGTGCCCGGTCAGCGCCAGGAACACCTCGTCGAGGGAGGAGCGGCGCAGCGTCAGCTCGCGCAGCGCTATCCCCGCCTGGTCCAGCCGCCGTACGACCGCGGGCATCAGCGCGGGGTCGTTCACCGGAGCGGTGATCACCTCGCCCTCGATCCGGGTCTGCGAGCCCGCCGCCTCGGCCACCAGCGCATGGGCCGTGACCAGATCCGCAGCCGTCACCGGCCGCAGTTGCAGGACCTGGCCCCCGACCTGGGACTTCAGATCGTCCGGCGTACCGTTCGCGATCACTCGGCCCTTGTCGATCACCACGATCTCGTCCGCGAGCTGGTCGGCCTCGTTCAGATACTGGGTCGTCAGCAGCGCCGTCATACCCTCGGCGACCAGGCCGCGCAGCATGTCCCACAGCTCGCCGCGGCTGTACGGGTCGAGACCGGTGGTCGGCTCGTCGAGGAAGAGGATCTGCGGCCTGCCCACCAGGCTCGCCGCCAGGTCGAGACGCCGCCGCATGCCCCCGGAGTACGTCTTCGTCGCCCGCCCGGCCGCATCGCTCAGCTGAAAGCGGTCCAGCAGCTCGGCGGACCGCGCCCGCGCCTCGCGCCGCGGCATGCCCAGCAGCCGGCCGATCATCAGCAGGTTCTCGGTGCCGGTCAGATTCTCGTCCACCGCCGCGTACTGCCCGGTCAGCCCGACGACGGAGCGCACCAGGCCGGCCTCCCGCACCACATCATGACCGGCGACCATGGCTCTCCCGCCGTCGGGCCGGAGCAACGTGGCGAAGATCCGGACCGCGGTCGTCTTCCCCGCTCCGTTGGGGCCCAGCATCCCGAGCACGGTGCCGGTGCGCGCGGCCAGATCCACTCCGGCCAGCGCCTGGGTCTCCTTGAAGCGTTTGGCCAGGCCCTCCGCCTGAATCGCGTACGTCATGGAACTCCCCTTGCGTCTGCAGGCCTCCGTCGCGGCGTCCACTTCTAGCCACAACTGTGACGTGTGCCACCGACATTCCGCGGAGCCTGTGGACAACCCCGGAACGCGACCCCCACCCAGCCCCGGCCGACCCCCTCCGCGGCCCCACGCACCCCCCTGCGCCTCCCCGCGAGCGTGAGCGAGACCACGCCCCGCCCCCCGCGGCCAGCCCCGACAATGAGGTACGTGACGATCACCTCACCCGCGGCAGCGCCGCCGCGCGGCGCCGACCGGCGCCGGCCCGAGACCAGCCCGTACGTAGATCTCACCCGCGCCGAGTGGAGCGCCCTGCGGGAGAAGACGCCGCTGCCGCTGACCGCCGAGGAGGTCGAGCGGCTGCGCGGCCTCGGCGACGTGATCGACCTCGACGAGGTGCGCGACGTCTACCTCCCGCTGTCCCGGCTGCTCAACCTCTACGTGGGCGCCACCAGCAGCCTCCGCGGTGCGCTCAACACCTTCCTCGGCGACGCGGGCAACGGCCACGGCTCGCAGCCCGGCACCCCCTTCGTCATCGGCGTCGCGGGCAGTGTCGCCGTCGGCAAGTCGACCGCCGCCCGCCTCCTCCAGGCGCTGCTGGCCCGATGGCCCGAGCACCCGCGCGTGGAGCTGGTCACCACCGACGGCTTCCTGCTGCCCAACGCCGAACTGCACCGCCGCGGCCTGATGTCCCGCAAGGGCTTCCCCGAGTCCTACGACCGCCGCGCCCTGACCCGCTTCGTCGCCGACGTGAAGTCCGGCAAGGACGAGGTGACGGCCCCCGTCTACTCGCACCTGATCTACGACATCGTGCCCGGCGAGCGGCTGACCGTACGCCGCCCGGACATCCTCATCGTCGAGGGCCTCAACGTCCTGCAGCCCGCCCTGCCCGGCAAGGACGGCAGGACCCGCCTGGGCCTCGCGGACTTCTTCGACTTCAGCGTCTACGTCGACGCGCGCCCCGAGGACATCGAGCGCTGGTACCTCGGCCGCTTCCGCAAGCTGCGCGAGACCGCCTTCCAGAACCCCTTCTCGTACTTCCGCAAGTACACCCAGGTCTCCGAGGACGAGGCCCTGGACTACGCCCGCATGATCTGGCGTACCGTCAACCGGCCGAATCTCGAACAGAACGTGGCCCCCACCCGGGGCCGTGCCACGCTGGTGCTCCGCAAGGGGCCCGACCACAAGGTGCAGCGCCTGTCGCTGCGCAAACTCTGAGGAGCACGACCGTGCTGCATCTCCGCCTGATCGTGCCCGCCGACCGCACCGACGAGGCCGTCGCGCGCATCGAGAAGCACATCGGGACCACGCACGTCGCGCTGTTGCCGGGCGCCGCCCGCGATCCGGTCGGCGACGTGGTCATGTGCGACGTCGCCCGGGAGTCGGCGGACGAACTGCTGGCCGAGCTGCGCGAGCTGGGCCTCGAGGAGGACGGCTCGATCGCCGTCGAGAACATCGACCTGTCCCTGTCGAAGCGGGCGGACAAGGCGGAGGCGGACGCCCCGGGCGAGGGCGCGGACGCCGTGCTGTGGGAGCACCTGGCCGAGTCCACGCACGAGGAGTCGACGCTCTCCGTCACCTACCTGGCATTCCTCGCCGTCGCGACGATGATCGCCGCCTGCGGCGTGGTGCTCGACAACGCCATCCTGATCGTCGGCGCGATGGCCGTCGGTCCGGAGTTCGGGCCGCTCGCGGGCATCTGCACCGCCCTGGTCCAGCGGGCGCCCGGGCTCGCCTGGCGCTCCCTGGTCGCGCTGCTCGTCGGCTTCGCCGCCGCCATGGCCCTGACCGCGGGCTTCAGCCTGATGATGGACGGCTTCGGCCTGTTCCACGACGACGACATCACGGCCGACCGTCCGAACACCGACTTCATCTGGAAGCCGGACTTGTTCTCGTTCGTCGTGGCCGTCCTCGCGGGCATCGCCGGGACGCTGTCCCTCACCTCGGCGAAGTCCGGTGCCCTGGTGGGCGTGGCGATCTCGGTCACCACCGTCCCGGCCGCCGCCAACGCCGCCGTCGCGCTCAGCTACGGCGAGTACGGCCAGGCCCGTGGCTCGACGGAGCAGCTCCTGCTGAACCTCGCGGGCATCGTCATCGCGGGCACGCTCACGCTGATCGCCCAGAAGATCTTCTGGGCGAAACAGCGCGATCGTACGGTGAGGGCCGCCCGGAAAGCGGCCTGAACCGGCGCTCCGGACCTGACCCAGGCCTGACTCGGACCTGACCCAGGCCTGACCCGGATCTGGCCCGGACCTGACCAGGCGGGACCGCACCGCCCCGAGGCCCCCGGCCTACCCCAGCGCGGACTTCACCACATCCGCCAGCCGCCCGGCCACCGACCGCGCGTGCTCGATGTCCGCGGCCTCGACCATGACCCGTACCAGCGGCTCCGTACCGGAAGGACGCAGCAGCACCCGGCCCGTGGCGCCCAGCTCGCGCTCCGCGTCCGCAACGGCTGCCGACAGCTCCTCGCACGCCCCGACCCGCGCCTTGTCCACGTCCCGGACGTTGATCAGTACCTGCGGCAGCCGGTCCATGACGCTCGCGAGATCCGCGAGGCTGCGGCCCGTGGCCGCCATCCGCGCCGCCAGCATCAGCCCGGTCAGCGTGCCGTCGCCGGTCGTCGCGTGGTCCAGGATGATCACGTGCCCGGACTGCTCGCCGCCCAGCGCATAGCCCTCGCTCTTCATCGACTCCAGCACGTACCGGTCGCCGACCGCCGTCTGCACCAGCCCGACGCCCTCGCGCTCCATGGCCAGCTTGAAGCCCAGGTTCGACATCACCGTGGCGACCACGGTGTTCTTCCGCAGCCCCCCGTCCTCGCGCAGCGCGAGCGCGAGGACGGCCAGGATCTGGTCGCCGTCGACCTCGTTGCCCGCCGCGTCCACCGCCAGGCAGCGGTCCGCGTCCCCGTCGTGCGCGATGCCCAGGTCGGCGCCGTGCTCGACCACCGCGGCCTTCAGCAGGTCCAGGTGGGTGGAGCCGCAGCCGTCGTTGATGTTGAGGCCGTCGGGGTCCGCACCGATGGTGATCACCTCGGCTCCGGCCCGCGCGAACGCCTCGGGTGAGACCCGCGAGGCCGCGCCGTGCGCCTCGTCGAGGACGACCCTCAGCCCGTCGAGCCGGTGCGGAAGCACCCCGATCAGATGGGCGACGTAGTTGTCGAACCCCTCGTCGTACGTCCGGACGCGGCCCACGCCCTCGCCCGTCGGCCGGTCCCACGGCTCGCCCGACGTGTGCTCCTCATAGACCGCCTCGATCCGGTCCTCCAGCTCGTCCGCGAGCTTGTGCCCGCCGCGCGCGAAGAACTTGATCCCGTTGTCCGGCATCGGGTTGTGGCTGGCGGAGAGCATCACGCCGAGGTCGGCGCCCAGCGCGCCGGTGAGATACGCCACCGCGGGGGTGGGCAGCACACCGACGCGCAGGACGTCCACGCCCGCGCTCGCGAGGCCCGCCACGACGGCGGCCTCCAGGAACTCTCCGGACGCGCGCGGATCACGCCCCACCACCGCCGTAGGCCGATGGCCCTCGAACGTACCCGCCTCGGCGAGCACGTGCGCCGCCGCGACCGACAGGCCGAGCGCCAGCTCCGCCGTCAGGTCCGCGTTGGCGACGCCGCGCACACCGTCCGTGCCGAAGAGTCGTCCCACTGGTGTCCTCCGAGTTGCATCGAAATTGCCGGCTCGTGAGCGCTGAGCGCCTGCTGCCTGTATACGCCCGGCTGCCCGCAGACCCATAGACGAACGCCCCGGCAGCACAAAGAAGTGCCGCCGGGGCGGTCGTACGGGTACGAGCGGTCAGCGCTTGCTGTACTGCGGCGCCTTACGGGCCTTCTTGAGACCCGCCTTCTTGCGCTCGGTCGCGCGGTCGTCGCGCGTCAGGAAGCCGGCCTTCTTCAGCGGGCCGCGGTTGTTGTCCACGTCCGCCTCGTTCAGCGCGCGGGCGATGCCCAGGCGCAGCGCACCGGCCTGGCCCGACACGCCGCCACCCGCGATACGGGCGACCACGTCGTAACGGTTGTCGAGCTCGAGCACCTTGAAGGGCTCGTTGACTTCCTGCTGGTGCACCTTGTTGGGGAAGTACTCCTCCAGGGTGCGACCGTTGATCTTCCACTGGCCGCTGCCCGGCACGATGCGGACGCGCGCCACGGCGTTCTTGCGGCGGCCGGTGCCGGCGGCCGGCTGGGGCTCGCCGAAGCGGGACGCCAGCGACTCGGAGGTGAACTCGGTCGCCTCGGGCGTCTCGGTGGTGTACTCCTCGACCTCGTCGAGGGGGGTCTCAGCGGTGGTCTCGGCCACGATTCTCCTCAGATTCTCTTCGTCTTAGGGGTGGCCGGACTACTGCGCGACCTGGGTGATCTCGAACGGGACCGGCTGCTGAGCGGCGTGCGGGTGCTCGGCGCCTGCGTAGACCTTCAGCTTCGAGAGCATCTGACGGCCCAGGGAGTTCTTGGGGAGCATGCCCTTGATGGCCTTCTCGATGGCCTTCTCGGGGTTCTTGTCCAGCAGCTCGTCGTAGCGGACGGACCGCAGACCACCCGGGTAGCCGGAGTGGCGGTAGGCCAGCTTCTGGGTCCGCTTGTTGCCGGAGAGGTGCACCTTGTCAGCGTTGATGATGATGACGAAGTCACCAGCGTCAACGTGCGGCGCGTACACCGGCTTGTGCTTGCCCCGGAGAAGGGTGGCGGCCTGGGAGGCCAGACGGCCCAGAACAACGTCGGTGGCATCGATGACGTGCCACTGACGCGTCACGTCGCCGGGCTTGGGGCTGTACGTACGCACGGTCGTAGCCTTCGCTTCTTCAGTGAGTGTGGTCCTGACAAGGCCACCCGGACGATCACGACAGCCCTGGCCGCACATCGGTGACGCAAACCGAGTGCCTGCCGCTGGTCATCGGCCCGGTGGACCGGCGTAACGGCCTCTCACGTGAGAACGAGCAAGCCAATACGCATAACGAACTGGCAGAATACCGGCCCGCCCCCGGACGGGTCAAAACAGGTCCTGCGGGACCGGCGCGCCCGGCCGTGGCCCGCACCCACTGGCCCCTCCTCTCACATGGGCCCCAGCGGCCTCCCGGATCGCCCGCGCACCAACCGCAATTTCTTCCGTAGGATGCGCGCCATGAGTTTTGGGCAAGGGGGGCCATCCGGCCCGGGGGGTCCGCAGCAGTCTCCGTCGCAGTCGGGGACTCCGGACTGGGGAGCGCTCGCGGACCGCACGGCGGCCCGCATGCGGCGGCGCCGCATGGTGCTGATGGTGGGCGGCGCGATAGCGACGGCGGCCGTGGCCGCGGTCGTCGCGACGGCGGTGGTCAACGCCAACAGCTCGGACGACAAACCGCAGTCCCTCCCCACGCCCGAGACCCTGCCCGCCGAGCCGGAGCAGCCGGAACCCACCTTCTCCGACGTCTCCGTACCGCCGCCGCCCGACCCGCTCGACTTCATCTCCGACGAGCGCAAGGACACCGCGCCGCTCAGCGCGAGCACCCTCTTCCCGGGCAAGTCCCTGACGATGAGCAGCCGTTCCTACGACAAGGGCGCCACGGCCACGACCAAGAGCTGTGGCTCCGCGGCCTCCGCCCGCCTCGCCCCGGCGCTCACGGGGAACGGCTGCGACCAGGTGATCCGCGCGAGCTTCGAGCGGGGCGGCGTGGCCGTCACCGTCGGCGTCGCCGTGTTCGACACCCAGGCGCAGGCGTCGAAGGCCAAGCAGCGGGCGTCCGGCAACATCCAGTCGCTCTCGGGCGGCGGCATCCCGTCCTTCTGCCGCGCGACGGCCTGCCGCCTGACCACCAACTCCATCGGCCGCTATGCCTACTTCACCGTCTCCGGCTACACGTCGGGCAAGGCGGTCACGGCCTCCGACATCAAGGCCCGGCAGGCGGGCAAGGACATCGCCGACTTCACGTTCGCGCGCATCGTCGACCGCGGCGAGGCGCAGGCCTCCGCAGCGGCCACGGCACAGACGACGAACTGAGCCGGCGTCCGAACGGCGACGGTCGACCGATATCGCATCGTCATCGAAAGCCCCTGGTCGGCACCGAGTTGTGGGCTCTTGAATGAGCAACCGTGCCCTCCTTCCGCTCTCTGATCACCTTCCCGCGCATGCTGCGCCACGGCTCGAGCGTCGGCACCGACCTGCCGCCCGACGAGGCCGTCGTCCTCGACGCCCCGGACGCGCCGCTGCGCGCCGCCCTGTCCGCCGCCGGTGCGGGCGACTTCGCGCCCGCGCGTGAGCTGCTCGCCGCGACGCGGCTCGGCGCCGAGTGGGAGCGCCGCGACGGATACGTCTCCGCACTCGCCGAGTTCGCCCTGCACAACCCGGGCTGGCTGGACGGCTGGCTCGCCGAGTCACCGGAGGACCCGGACGCACTGCTGGTCAAGGCCGACCTCTGCATCGACCAGGCGTGGCAGATCCGCAGTGCGGCCAGGGCCAAGGACGTCCCGCGAGACCAGTTCCGGGCGTTCTTCGCGCTGCTCGAGGACGCCGTCCCGGTGATCCGCGCGGCCGCCGAGCTGAACCCGACCGACCCGGTGCCGTGGCGGATCGCGCTCACCCACGCCCGCGGCATCCAGGCGCCCCGCGAGGTCTTCGACGCGTACTGGGAGCAGGCCATCGAGCGGGCGCCGCACCACTACGGCTGCCACACCACCGCCCTGCAGTACCTGTGCGAGAAGTGGTACGGCTCGCACGAGGAGATGTTCGCCTTCGCGGAACACGCCGCAGAACAGGCCCTCCCCGGCTCCAAACTGCACGCACTCCCGCTGCTCGCCGCGATCGAGTACGAGGTCGTGGCCGACGACACCGAGGACGGGCCGATCGCGGAGGGCCGTATCGAGGCGGCTGTCGAGCGCGCGCTCGAACTCTCCTCGTGGTACGAGCCGGGCGACCCGGAGATCGCCGGTGTCCGCAACCACCTCGCCCTGATGCTGCTGCGCGCCGGGCGGTGGACGGAGGCGCTGGAGGCCTTCCGGGCCATCGGCGTCCACGCCCGCAGCTTCCCCTGGGGCTACTTCGGCGAAGCGCGCCGGGAGTTCCTCGACTTCCGGACGGGCGTACGCATGCAAGTGGCCATGCAGATACCGTTCTTCGGCAGGCCGCCGCAGCCCCGGGCGACCCCGGCCGCCCACCCGGACTGGGCCCCGCACACGCTCGCCATCTGCGCGGCCGCCCCGCACAAGGTCGCACAAGCGGCCCTGCTCTGCAGCGCCTCGCTCAGGGTCGCCCCCGCCGGAGCCTCCGCCACGTACGTGGAGCTCGCCGCGGAACCGGGCACGCCCCGGCGGGGCACGCTGCTCGGCGAGGAGCCGCTGACCGCCGCCGTCGACACCCTGATCACGGGTGAGAAGTGGCCCGCGATCGTCCTCCACCGCAGCGGAGACCGCTACGGCTTCGCCCTCTTCCACAAGGGCAGGCGCATGGCAGGACACCAGTGGGACCCCGCCGCGCCGATCCCTTCCCTGGAGAATGCCTCCGTCACCGCCCGCGCCCTGGCCACGGCCTTCGCCCTCCCGGACGCACGGCCGCTGACGGCCCTGCTGCGCGGCTCGGACGAGGCCGCCCGCCGCCAGGCCGACCTGGTCAGGGGCCTCGGGCTGCCCGTCCCTCCGGGCGGCTTCGGCGACCGCAGAAACGTTCTTGAAGGCTTCCCCGGCGCCCAGCTCATCGTCCGCCGCGGTCTGCTGACCGGCCTCAGGGAC
This sequence comes from Streptomyces sp. 8N616, assembly GCF_052246385.1. NCBI lineage: Bacteria > Bacillati > Actinomycetota > Actinomycetes > Kitasatosporales > Streptomycetaceae > Streptomyces > Streptomyces sp. 8N616. The sequence goes on from NZ_JBQQBY010000043.1 coordinate 12,737, forward strand.
TCGATGGCCACGGAGCCGGGCGCGATGCCGCAGGATACGGCCGCCCGGGCCTCCTCCGCCCGCCTCCCTGCCCGCTGGTGGATGCTGCGCACCCTGGCCCTGCTCGTCTTCCTCCCGGCCACGGCCTACGCCTGGTGGTCCCCCGACGTCGGCGCCCTGCGGGCCTCCCTCGCCACCTTCGCGACGCTCTACGTGGGCGGTCAGCTCCTCAGGGCCTGGCGCCGCCGACCGCAGGCGTGAGGCCCGGGCCTGCCGAGTGACACGGATCTCCCGGCGGCGGCCTCCTCGGGCGCGGCCCCCGGGTGATAGGCAGGTCGGACCTGCACCGATTCAGCACATGAGAGCTCATCCATGGCCCAGGACAGCGCCCCCGACCACCACATATTCGCGTTCGACCTCACCCGTGACGAGGCGCGCCGCCGCGCCGAGGTCGTGGCGGCACTGGGCCCCGACTGGGACCCGGCTGCCGTGATGGCGTCCGAGGACGAGGCGTACGACCTGCTCTACTCGGGCCTCGACGAGCAGCAGCAGAAGATCCACGACGAGCTCGTGACCGCCGGAGTCCTCCCCGCCCGGCCAGGGAGCGGCCATGCTCCCGCTTGACCCCGACGCCGACAAGGCACGCAGGGCCTGGCTCCCCTGTCCCCGGTGCCAGGACCACCGCGACTGTGCCACCTGCCTGGCGGGCCGCACTTGCCTGACCCACTGGCGCTATCTGCTGGCCAGCGCAGGACACCTGGTGCATCTGCAGTGCCCGGCCTGCACCCACATCTGGTCGGAGGACACGGCACCTCCCCGGCGCCAGTCGTGAAGAAAACGGCCGACCGAGTGTGGAGCATGAGCTTCCGCTTTAGCATCGCCGGATGAGTATCCGCCTCACGCTGCTCGCCGCCGCGCGCAGTTCCTCCCTGCTCGAGGTGCGATTCGGTGACGACCGCCCCCTCGACGTCTCGGGCTGGCACGAGGCCGAACGAGCCGCGCCCGCCCTCATCCACCTGGCCGCGGCGGACCTGCGCTACTGCTCGCCCTCACCCCGCTGCCGTGAGACCGGAAGGGTCCTCGGCTTCTCCCCGCTCGCCCAGCTCGCGCTGCGCGGCTGCGACATGGGCCGGTGGCACGGGCGCACCCTGGAGGAGGTGATGGCTCACGAGCCTCGTGCCGTCGACGCCTGGCTCGCCGACCCGCGGGCCGTGCCGCACGGCGGCGAGTCGCTGCTGACGTTCATATCCCGGGTGGGCGCCTGGCTCGACACCCGGCAGGCCGGCAACGACGGGCACATCCTCGCGGTGGCCGAACCCGACGTCGTACGCGCCGCTCTCGTCTATGCGCTCAAAGCACCGCCGCACTCCTACTGGAGCGTGGACATCAAGCCGCTCACCGCCATGACCCTCTCCCGGCGGGGCGGGCGCTGGAATCTGCTGCTGAAGAGCGTTCTCGAGGAGATCTGACGCCGGTGCCGAACCGGTCCGTCGCGGGGGACGGCCGGGGCCGGGTGGGCCGGTCTCAGCAGCAGCCCGCCCCCGGACCGGAAGCGGCCCCCGTACCCCCCGGCAGCGACCGCTTGTTCCGCGCCGCCAGGTTGCGTGCGGCCAGCTGGTCGTCCGGCGGGTAGCCGACCTCCTCCAGGGTCAGGCCGTGCGGGCGTACGACATTGACCGCGGAGTGCCGGACGCGGCCCGCCAGGACCGCGCGGGGGAAGTCCACCGGGCGGTGCCCGTCCCCGACCAGCAGCAGGGCCCCGACCAGGGCTCGCACCATGTTGTGGCAGAACGCGTCCGCCCGGACCGTCGCGACCGCCAGGCCGTGCTCCGTCCGCTCCCAGTGCAGGTCGAGCAGCTTGCGGATCGTCGTCGCGCCCTCGCGCTTCTTGCAGTACGCGGCGAAGTCGTGCTCGCCCAGCAGCCGCTTCGCGGCGTCGTTCATCAGGCCGATGTCCAGCGGCCAGTCGTGCCACAGCACGTAGCCGCGGCGCAGTGGGTCGACGCCGCCTCTGTGGTCACCGACCCGGTACGCGTAGCGGCGCCAGATCGCGGAGAAGCGCGCGTTGAAGCCGGGCGGCGCCTCCGCGACCTGCCAGACCCGGACGTCGTGCGGCAGCCGGCCCGCGAGCCGCCGCAGCAGCTTCTCCTGGTGCGCGGCCCAGACCTCCTCGGGCAGGTCCACGTGCGCGACCTGGGCGCGCGCGTGCACGCCCGCGTCCGTACGCCCCGCCACGGTCAGCTCGACCGGCTCGGGCAGCCGCATCACCGTCTGCAGGGCGCTCTCCAGCTCGCTCTGCACCGTACGGCGCTCCCGCTGCCGCGCCCAGCCGGAGAAGTCCTTCCCGTCGTACGCGAGGTCCAGCCGGACCCGTACGAGACCGGGCTCCACGTCGTCAGTCACCAAAGATCCTCTCAAGCGGCAAGCGGAACGGGCCCGCCCCCAGCAGTCTGGGGGCGGGCCCGTCCGTGACCACGCTCACACGAGCGTCAGGCGTCGGAGTCCTTCGACTCCCCGGCCGGGGCCTCAGCGGCCTCGTCCTTCGCCTCCGGGGCCTCGGCCTCGGCAGCCGCGTCCTTCTTCAGGTCCGCGACGGCCTGGTCACCGGCAGCGTCCTTGGCGGAGCGCTTGGTGGCGGCCTCGGCCTCACCCACCGCTTCCTGCTGCACGGTCAGGGCCTCGACCAGCTCGATGACCGCCATGGGCGCGTTGTCGCCCCGGCGGTTGCCGATCTTGGTGATCCGGGTGTAGCCACCCGGCCGGTTCTCGTAGCGCGGGCCGATCTCCGTGAACAGGGTGTGGACGACACCCTTGTCGCGGATCGTCTGCAGCACCAGACGGCGGTTGTGAAGGTCGCCCTTCTTCGCCTTGGTGATCAGACGCTCGGCCACCGGGCGCAGGCGACGGGCCTTGGCCTCGGTGGTCGTGATACGGCCGTGCTCGAACAGCGCGGTGGCGAGGTTCGCCAGCATGAGCCGCTCGTGCGCAGCGCTGCCGCCCATACGGGCGCCCTTGGCGGGCTTCGGCATGGTTCTTTCTCCTCGGTGTCTGCACCGGCCGTGTCAGGTACCGGTGTCAGTTACCGACGGGCTGTTGCCCGCCGGAAGTCTCTGCCCCAGCGCTGGGGCACCCGGCCGATCACCGGGCACCCCAGCCGGAGGCGTCTCAGTACTGCTCGGTCTCCACGAAGCCCGTGTCGCCCTCGTCCTCGGCGCCGAAGGCGTCCGCGGCGGCGGTCGGGTCGAATCCGGGCGGGCTGTCCTTGAGCGCCAGGCCCATGCCGGCCAGCTTCGCCTTGACCTCGTCGATCGACTTCGCACCGAAGTTGCGGATGTCGAGCAGGTCGGCCTCGGAGCGGGCCACGAGCTCGCCCACCGTGTGGATGCCCTCACGCTTGAGGCAGTTGTACGAGCGGACCGTGAGCTCGAGCTCCTCGATCGGCAGCGCGAGGTCGGCGGCCAGGGCGGCGTCCGTCGGGGACGGGCCCATGTCGATGCCCTCGGCGTCGATGTTGAGCTCACGGGCCAGGCCGAACAGCTCGACCAGGGTCTTGCCGGCCGAGGCCATGGCGTCACGCGGCCGCATGGCCTGCTTGGTCTCGACGTCGACGATCAGCTTGTCGAAGTCGGTGCGCTGCTCGACACGGGTCGCCTCGACCTTGTAGGTGACCTTGAGCACCGGGCTGTAGATGGAGTCGACCGGGATCCGGCCGATCTCCTGGCCCAGCTGCTTGTTCTGCACGGCGGAGACGTAGCCGCGGCCGCGCTCGACGGTCAGCTCCATCTCCAGCTTGCCCTTGCCGTTCAGCGTGGCGAGGACGAGGTCCGGGTTGTGCACCTCGACACCGGCCGGCGGGGCGATGTCGGCGGCGGTGACCAGACCCGGGCCCTGCTTGCGCAGGTACATCACGACCGGCTCGTCGTGCTCCGAGGAGACGACCAGCTGCTTGATGTTGAGGATCAGGTCGGTGACGTCCTCCTTGACGCCCGGCACGGTGGTGAACTCGTGCAGGACCCCGTCGATCCGGATGCTCGTGACGGCGGCACCGGGGATCGAGGAGAGGAGCGTACGACGCAGGGAGTTGCCGAGGGTGTAGCCGAAGCCCGGCTCCAGCGGCTCGATCACGAACCGGGAGCGGAATTCGTCGACGACCTCTTCGGTCAGTGAGGGACGCTGAGCGATCAGCATGGGGAATTGCCTCCAGTCTTCGGCGCCCGCTATTTGACGCCGAGATTCAAGGATACGGGCGGTACGACCCGTACAGAGGCCGTACCGCCCGTTCGATCGCAGCTACTACTTGGAGTAGAGCTCGACGATCAGCTGCTCCTGCACCTGCGTGTCAATCGCCTGGCGCTCGGGCATCGAGTGCACGAGGATCCGCAGCTGCGACGGGATCGCCTCCAGCCACGCCGGGACGGTCTTCTCGCCGGCCTCCGCCTGAGCCACCTGGAAGGGGGTCAGGTTACGGGAGGACTCACGGACCTCGATGATGTCGTTCACGGTGACGCGGGCCGACGGGATGTCGGTCTTGCGGCCGTTCACGAGGATGTGGCCGTGGCGGACCAGCTGACGGGCGTGGTCGCGGGACTTGGCGAAGCCCGCCCGGTAGACCACGTTGTCGAGCCGGGTCTCCAGGATGCGCAGCAGGTTCTCGCCGGTCTTGCCGGACTTCCTGTTCGCTTCCTGGAAATAACCACGGAACTGCTTCTCAAGGACACCGTAGATACGAGCGGCCTTCTGCTTCTCACGCTTCTGCAGCAGGTACTCGCTGTCCTTGGTGCGCCCGCGTCCGTGCTCACCCGGGGGGTAAGGACGGATCTCGATCGGGCACTTCGCGCTCTCGCACTTGCTCCCCTTGAGGAAGAGCTTCTGCTTCTCCCGACGGCAACGCTTGCAGTCGGCCCCGGTGTAACGCGCCATTGTTGTCTTGTCTCCTACCTCAGATGATCAGACGCGGCGGCGCTTGGGCGGGCGGCATCCGTTGTGCGGGGTGGGGGTGACGTCCTGGATCGAACCCACCTCGAGGCCGGTGGCCTGGAGGGAGCGGATCGCGGTCTCACGGCCGGAGCCGGGACCCTTGACGAAGACGTCGACCTTGCGCATGCCGTGCTCCTGCGCGCGGCGGGCGGCCGACTCGGCGGCCATCTGCGCGGCGAAGGGGGTCGACTTGCGCGAGCCCTTGAAGCCGACATGGCCGGCCGAGGCCCAAGAGATCACGTTCCCGGTCGGGTCGGTGATCGAGACGATCGTGTTGTTGAACGTGCTCTTGATGTGAGCGTGCCCGTGGGCGACGTTCTTCTTCTCCTTGCGGCGCACCTTCTTGGCGCCGGCCGTACGGCTCTTCGGAGGCATTCTGTGAATCTTCTCCCGTGGAGGTGGTCGGTCCTACAGCTCGGACCGCTCGGCAGCGTCCGCTGAGGACTACTTCTTGCCCGGCTTCTTCTTGCCGGCGATGGCGCGACGCGGGCCCTTGCGGGTGCGGGCGTTGGTGTGAGTGCGCTGACCGTGGACCGGCAGGCCACGGCGGTGGCGCAGGCCCTGGTAGCAGCCGATCTCGACCTTGCGGCGGATGTCGGCCTGGATCTCGCGACGGAGGTCACCCTCGGTCTTGAGGTTGGCGTCCACGTACTCGCGGATCTTGACCAGGTCCTCTTCGGGCAGGTCGCGGACGCGGGTGTCCGGGTTCACGCCGGCGGCGGCGAGGGTCTCCTTCGCCCGCGTGCGGCCGATGCCGAAGACGTAGGTGAGGGCAACCTCCACGCGCTTGTCGCGCGGGATGTCAACACCTGAAACGCGTGCCATTCAATGGCTCCTGTTGATGTTCGGGGGTCTTCCGCAGAGCCGCTCCCGGCCGCCGGCCCCTCGAAAGAGAAGCGGTACGTCCGGGTCCCCGGCCCCCGCCGGAGGTGTCGCCAGCCGTGGCTGGACGGGCGCTGCGTATGTACGTGTTGTTGCGTGCGTCGCGCGAAGAACTGCGAGGTGCAGGTCGGCCGTGCGTGCGTCAGCCCTGGCGCTGCTTGTGGCGCAGGTTGTCGCAGATGACCATGACCCGGCCGTGGCGGCGGATCACCTTGCACTTGTCGCAGATCTTCTTGACGCTCGGCTTGACCTTCATGGGATGTGAGGTTCTCCGGGTCAGTGCCATCACCCCACGGGAGGGGTGCGGGCAAGATCTACTTGTAGCGGTAGACGATCCGTCCGCGCGTCAGGTCGTACGGAGACAGCTCCACCACGACCCGGTCATCGGGGAGGATACGGATGTAGTGCATCCGCATCTTGCCGCTGATGTGCGCCAGGACCTTGTGACCGTTCTGGAGCTCCACCTTGAACATGGCGTTCGGGAGGGACTCGATCACGGTGCCCTCAATCTCGATGGCACCTTGCTTCTTGGCCACGCTTCGCCCTTCGAATCGGCTACCTTGATCAGCTCGCGGGCGCGCATGCAGACATACGGATGCACGAGAGCCGACGCATCAGTCTACGTCAGCGCATCCTGAAAGACGAATCGGTGCATGACTCTGCCCATCCGCCGAGATCCTTAACCCCGTGGGCCGGAATCCCTAGGCCAGCGGGTCGGGTGCGGCCGTGACGCCCAGCTCGGCGAGCTTCGCCTTGCCGCCGTCGACGGCCGTCAGCACCAGCGGGCCCTGCTCGGTCAGCGCGACCGAGTGCTCCCAGTGCGAGGACCACGTCCCGTCGTCCGTCTTGACGGTCCAGTCGTCCTCGAGGACATGGGTGCGCGGCGTGCCGAGGCTGACCATCGGCTCGATCGCGATGCAGAAGCCGGGCACCAGACGGGGGCCGCGGCCGCGCTTGCGGTCCACGTAGTTCAGCAGGTGCGGGTCCATGTGCATCTGGGAACCGATGCCGTGGCCGCCGTAGTCCTCGATGATCCCGTACTTGCCCGTGGCCGGGCGGGGCTGGCGGCGGATGTAGCCCTCGATGGCCTTGGAGATGTCGACCAGCCGGTTGCCCTGCCTGACGGCGGCGATACCGGCCCACATCGACTCCTCGGTGACCCGGCTGAGTTCACGCAGTTCCGGAGCGTGACCAGTGCCCACGAATGCGGTGAAGGCCGCGTCGCCGTGCCAGCCGTCGACGATGGCGCCGGCGTCGATGGAGATGATGTCGCCGTCCTTGAGGACGGTCGCGGTGTCCGGGATGCCGTGGACGACGACATCGTTCACCGAGGTGCAGATGGTGGCGGGGAAGCCGCCATAGCCGAGGAAGTTCGACTTGGCGCCGTGCTCGGCGAGGACCTTCCTGGCGGCGTCGTCCAGGTCCTTGGTGGTGGCATCCGGGACGGCGACCTCGCGGCAGGCCGCGTGGATCGCGGCCACGATCAGCCCCGCCTCGCGCATCTTCGCGATCTGCTCCGGGGTCTTGATCTCCACCATGAGTGACTTCCGCTTTCTGTGTGATGGGGGCCGGAGACAACAGTACGGCCACGGAAGCCCGTCGGGGTCCGCGGCCGTACCGTACGCGTACGCTCCTGCGCTATGCGGCTTTCTGCCGCAGCGCCTCCATGGCCCGCTGGGTGACCTCGGACACCTTGCCGAGCGCCGAGATCGTCACGACCAGGCCCTGGGCCTTGTAGTAGTCGATGATCGGCTCGGTCTCGCTGTGGTAGACCTCGAGGCGCTTGCGGACCGTTTCTTCGCTGTCGTCCTCGCGCTGGTACAGCTCACCGCCGCACTCGTCGCACACGCCCTCGGTCTTGGGCTTCTTGTACTCGACGTGGAAGGTGTGCGCGCTGTCGCTGCGGCAGGTCCTGCGGCCCGCGATGCGCTTGACGACCTCGTCCTCGGGGACCTCGAGGTCGAGCACCGCGTCGAGCGCGATGCCCTCCTCGACGAGGATCTCGTCCAGCGCTTTCGCCTGGTTGAGGTTGCGCGGGAAGCCGTCGAGCAGAAAGCCGTCCGCGGCGTCGGGCTGCTCGAGCCGGTCCTTCGCCATTCCGATGGTGACCTCGTCCGGTACCAGTTCGCCGGCGTTCATGTACTGCTTCGCCTGACGGCCCAGGGGCGTGCCCTGGCTGATGTTGGCGCGGAACAGGTCGCCCGTGGAGATGTGCGGGATCGACAGGTTCTCGGCGAGGTACGCGGCCTGCGTACCCTTGCCGGCCCCGGGAGGCCCGACGAGGACGATTCGCATCAGCGGAGGAACCCTTCGTAGTTACGCTGCTGAAGCTGGCTCTCGATCTGCTTAACGGTCTCCAGACCCACACCCACGATGATCAGGATGCTCGTCCCGCCGAACGGGAAGTTCTGGTTCGCTCCGAAACCTGCCAACGCCGTTGTCGGCACAAGTGCGATCAAGCCCAGGTACAGCGACCCCGGCCAGGTGATCCGATTGAGCACGTAGCTCAGGTACTCAGCAGTGGGTCGACCAGCCCGGATGCCCGGGATGAAGCCACCATACTTCTTCATGTTGTCCGCGACTTCCTCGGGGTTGAACGAGATAGCCACGTAGAAGAAGGCGAAGAAAACAATCAGCAGGAAGTACGTGACGATGTAATAGGGGTGGTCACCCTTCACAAGATGCTGGTTGATCCAGGTCGCCCAGCCCGCGTTGGAGCCGCTGAACTGAACGATCAAGGCTGGAATGTAGAGCAGCGAGGACGCGAAGATGACAGGAATCACACCTGCCTGGTTGACCTTCAGCGGGATGTACGTGGACGTACCGCCGTAGGACCTGCGGCCGATCATGCGCTTCGCGTACTGCACGGGGATACGGCGCTGGGCCTGCTCGACGAAGACCACCAGGCCCACCATCGCGAGGCCGACGAGGATCACCACGCCGAACTCCAGCCAGCCCTGCATGATCTCGCCCTGCAGCTTGATCTGCCACAGAGCCTGGGGGAAGCCCGCGGCGATCGAGATGAACATCAGGATCGACATGCCGTTGCCGATGCCGCGGTCGGTGATGAGCTCGCCGAGCCACATGATCAGCGCGGTCCCCGCGGTCATGGTGATGACCATGGTGATGGTCACGAAGATCGACTGGTCCGGGATGATCTGCCCGGCGCGGTCGCACTGCGGGAAGAGGGTGCCGCTGCGGGCGGTGGCCACCAGGCCCGTGCCCTGCAGAACGGCGAGGGCGACCGTCAGATAGCGGGTGTACTGCGTGATCTTCGCCTGCCCGGACTGGCCCTCCTTCTTCAGGGCCTCGAGCCGTGGAATGACCACGGTCAGCAGCTGCAGGATGATGCTCGCCGTGATGTACGGCATGATGCCGAGCGCGAAGATCGTGATCTGCAGCAGCGCACCACCGCTGAACATGTTGACCAGACCGAACAGCCCCTGGCTGCCCTCGGCCGAGTCCATGCAGTACTTCACGTTGGGATAGCTCACCCCGGGGATCGGGATATGCGCCCCGAGCCGGAACAGCACGATGATGCCCAGCGTGAACAGCAGCTTCTTGCGCAGGTCGGGCGTCCTGAACGCCCGGGCGAACGCGGTGAGCACGGTGCCTCCTGCGACCCCCGCGTATCGGCGCGAGAGGTGACGGTCGTGAGAATCGGCAAATACTGATCAGTCAAAAGCCGCGCGGCATGGTCCGCGCGGCCCGGGGCGGAACCCCAGGTGTTCACAGCAACAGTGCACGCCACCTTACCGGCGTACCCGCCCCCCTTGGAACGACCAACCGGGGATGCCCCACGAGAGGGCATCCCCGGCCGAATGCATCATCGTGCTCAGACGAGCTCGGTGACGGTGCCGCCGGCAGCGGTGATCTTCTCCTTGGCGGAGCCGGAGACGGCGTCGACCGTCACCTGCAGTGCCACGGAGATGTCGCCGGTGCCGAGCACCTTGACGAGCTGGTTCTTGCGCACCGCGCCCTTGGCGACCAGGTCGGCCACCGTGACCTCGCCACCCTGCGGGTAGAGCTTGGCCAGCTTGTCCAGGTTCACGACCTGGTACTCGGTGCGGAACGGGTTCTTGAAGCCCTTCAGCTTCGGGAGGCGCATGTGGAGGGGCATCTGCCCGCCCTCGAAGCGCTCCGGAACCTGGTAGCGGGCCTTGGTGCCCTTGGTGCCACGACCAGCGGTCTTACCCTTGGACGCCTCACCACGACCGACACGGGTCTTGGCGGTCTTGGCGCCAGGGGCGGGCCGGAGGTTGTGGACCTTCAGCGGGTTCTGCTCCGCCATGTCAGTCGACCTCCTCGACCGTCACGAGGTGCCGCACGGTGTTCGCCATGCCGCGGATCTCGGGTCGGTCCTCCTTGACAACCACGTCGTTGACCTTCTTCAGGCCGAGCGAGCGCAGGGTGTCGCGGTGGTTCTGCTTGCTGCCGATGTAGGACTTCGTCTGCGTGATCTTGAGGCGGGCCATTACGCACCCACTCCGGCACGCGCCCGCAGCAGAGCGGCGGGGGCGACGTCCTCCAGGGGCAGGCCACGGCGGGCGGCGATCTCCTCGGGGCGCTGCAGCCCCTTCAGAGCCTCCACCGTGGCGTGCACGATGTTGATCGGGTTCGACGAGCCGAGCGACTTGCTCAGCACGTCGTGAATGCCCGCGCACTCCAGGACGGCGCGCACCGGGCCACCGGCGATCACACCGGTACCGGGGGAAGCAGGCTTGAGCAGGACGATGCCCGCGGCCTTCTCGCCCTGGATGGGGTGCGGGATGGTGCCCTGGATCCGGGGGACCTTGAAGAAGTGCTTCTTGGCCTCCTCCACACCCTTGGCGATGGCGGCCGGCACCTCCTTGGCCTTGCCGTATCCGACACCCACGGTGCCGTCACCGTCGCCCACCACGACCAGCGCGGTGAAGCTGAAGCGACGACCACCCTTCACAACCTTGGCGACGCGGTTGATCGCGACGACACGCTCGACGTAGGCGGTCTTCTCAGCAGCAGCGCCGCCGTCCCGCCGGTCCTTCCGGTCCCGCCGCTCGCCGCCACCGGCGCCGCCACCGCGGCGCTGGGGTCCAGCCATTGGATTACCTCTCTCGTTTACGTCCGCTAGCTACGCAGCGACATTCGGTCGCTGGCGCGACGGGCGGCTCAGAATTTGAGCCCGGCCTCGCGGGCGGCGTCGGCCAGAGCGGCGATGCGCCCGGCGTACTTGTTGCCACCGCGGTCGAACACGACGGCCTCGATACCGGCGGCCTTGGCGCGCTCGGCGACCAGGGCGCCCACCTGCTTGGCCTGGGCGCTCTTGTCGCCCTCGCCACCACGGACGGCCGCGTCCAGAGACGAAGCCGAGGCCAGGGTGTGGCCCGCGACGTCGTCGATGACCTGCGCGACCATGTGGCGGTTGGACCGCGTCACGACCAGGCGCGGACGCTCCGGCGTACCGGAGACCCGCTTGCGGACGCGGATGTGGCGACGCTTGAGAGCAGCACCCTTGTAGGCCTTGCCCTTGGCGATCTTCACACCGTATGCCATGGCTTACTTACCAGCCTTTCCGACCTTGCGGCGGATGACTTCGCCCTCGTACTTGACGCCCTTGGCCTTGTACGGGTCGGGCTTGCGCAGCTTGCGGATGTTGGCGGCGACCTCGCCGACCTTCTGCTTGTCGATGCCCTCGACGCTGAACTTCGTCGGGGACTCGACCTTGAAGGAGATGCCCTCGGGGGCCTCGACCAGGATCGGGTGGCTGTAGCCCAGCGAGAACTCCAGGTTGGAGCCCTTCGCCGCGACACGGTAGCCGACGCCGCTGATCTCGAGGTTCTTGACGTATCCCGTGGTCACGCCAGTGATCATGTTCGCCACCAGCGTGCGGGACAGGCCGTGCAGGGCCTTGTTCTGACGCTCGTCGTTCGGTCGGGTGACGGCGATGGTGCCGTCCTCGCCCTTGGCGACCTCGATGGGCGCCGCGACGGTGTGGGCGAGGGCGCCCTTGGGGCCCTTCACCTGGACCGTACGGCCATCGATGGTGACGTCCACGCCGGCGGGAACCGGGATGGGGAGCTTGCCGATACGCGACATTGCTTTACCTCCGTTCCCGATTACCAGACGTAGGCGAGGACTTCCCCGCCCACGCCCTTCTTCTGCGCCTGCTTGTCGGTGAGGAGCCCGTGCGAGGTGGAGATGATCGCCACGCCCAGGCCGCCGAGCACCTTCGGCAGGTTGGTGGACTTTGCGTAGACCCGCAGACCCGGCTTCGAAATCCGCTTGATGCCGGCGATCGAGCGCTCGCGGTTGGGGCCGTACTTCAGCTCGAGGACGAGGTTCTTGCCGACCTCGGCTTCCTCGGTCTTCCAGCCGGTGATGAAGCCCTCCTGCTGGAGGATCTCCGCGATGTGCGACTTGATCTTGCTGTGCGGCATCGACACGGAGTCGTGGTATGCCGAGTTCGCGTTTCGCAGACGCGTCAGCATGTCTGCGATCGGATCGGTCATGGTCATGTGATGGCCTTCGGCCTCTCTCGCCGGGGTTTCCTGTCTGCACCGTCCTTCTCCCCGATCGCGTACGTCGGGACAGGTGTGGTGCGGGGACCTACGGCGTAGTAAGCGTTTCTGGCGGGCTACGCCGCGGGCGTAGCCCGGGCGGCGGGCGCCCAACCCTTCCACTCTACGTGAGCGGAAAGAGCGGTATTTACGGGTGCCCGCCGTCCATGTGCTTACCGAGAGCCTCCGGTAATCCCGATTCGGGGATTACCAGGAGCTCTTGGTCACGCCCGGCAGCTCGCCACGGTGAGCCATCTCACGAAGGCACACGCGGCAAAGGCCGAACTTGCGGTAGACGGAGTGCGGCCGGCCGCAGCGCTGGCAGCGGGTGTACCCGCGAACCCCGAACTTCGGCTTGCGGGCGGCCTTAGCGATCAGAGCCTTCTTCGCCACGGTCAGTTCTCCTTGAACGGGAAGCCGAGGTGGCGCAGCAGGGCGCGGCCCTCAGCGTCGTTGGACGCCGTGGTGACCACGGTGATGTCCATGCCTCGGACCCGGTCGATCTTGTCCTGGTCGATCTCGTGGAACATGACCTGCTCCGTGAGACCGAAGGTGTAGTTGCCGCGGCCGTCGAACTGCTTCGGCGACAGACCCCGGAAGTCGCGGATGCGCGGCAGCGCGAGCGACAGCAGGCGGTCCAGGAACTCCCACATGCGGTCACCGCGGAGGGTGACGTGGGCACCGATCGGCTGGCCCTCGCGCAGCTTGAACTGCGCGATGGACTTACGGGCCTTGGTGACGGCCGGCTTCTGGCCGGTGATCGTGGCGAGGTCGCGGATGGCGCCCTCGATCAGCTTGGAGTCGCGGGCGGCATCGCCCACACCCATGTTGACCACGATCTTGGTCAGACCCGGGATCTGCATGACGTTCTCGTACGAGAACTCGTCCTTCAGCTTGCCCTGGATCTCTTCGCGGTACCGCTGCTTCAGGCGCGGCGCGTTGGTGGTGGCAGTCATCAGATGTCCTCACCGGTCCGCTTGGCAACGCGGATCTTGTTGCCCTCGTCGTCGAAGCGGTACCCGACGCGGGTGACGACCTTCTTGCCGTCCTTCTCCACCACGAGCTGAACGTTGCTCACGTGGATCGGGGCCTCGGTCGTCACGATGCCGCCGGTCTTCGAACCACGAGCCGTCTGGCCGGCCTTGGTGTGCTTCTTGACCCGGTTGACACCCTCGACCAGGACGCGGTCCTCGCGCGGGAAGGCCTGGATGACCTTGCCCTGCTTGCCCTTGTCCTTACCGGTGATGACCTGGACCAGGTCGCCCTTCTTGATCTTCATCGGTTACAGCACCTCCGGCGCGAGCGAGATGATCTTCATGAACTTCTTCTCGCGCAGCTCACGGCCCACGGGGCCGAAGATACGGGTGCCACGGGGGTCGCCATCGCCCTTGAGGATGACGGCCGCGTTCTCGTCGAAGCGGATGTACGAGCCGTCCGGGCGGCGGCGCTCCTTGACGGTGCGCACGATGACCGCCTTGACGACGTCACCCTTCTTCACGTTGCCACCGGGGATCGCGTCCTTGACGGTGGCGACGATGACGTCACCGATGCCCGCGTAGCGGCGACCGGAACCACCGAGAACACGGATGCAAAGGATCTCCTTCGCCCCCGTGTTGTCGGCGACGCGCAGTCGCGACTCCTGCTGGATCACGTCTATCTCCTGATCGTCTGCCGGTTCCCGGCGGGGGATTTCCGGGGAAGTCCCCCGCCGAGCCTGGCGGAACTAGTCCTGGGAGGAACCCCAGGAATTACTTGGCCTTCTCGAGGATCTCGACGACGCGCCAGCGCTTGGTCGCGGACAGCGGCCGGGTCTCCATGAGGAGGACACGGTCGCCGATACCCGCGGCGTTCTGCTCGTCGTGCGCCTTGAGCTTGTTCGTACGGCGGATGACCTTGCCGTACAGCGCGTGCTTGACGCGGTCCTCGACGGCGACGACGACGGTCTTGTCCATCTTGTCGCTGACGACCAGACCCTCACGGGTCTTGCGGAATCCGCGCTCCTGCTTCGTTTCAGTCACATTCTTCTCGCTCATCAGGCGCTCTCCACCGTCTCGATGCCGAGCTCGCGCTCCCGCATCAGGGTGTAGATCCGGGCGATGTCCTTGCGGACGGCCTTCAGCCGGCCGTGGTTCTCGAGCTGTCCGGTCGCCGCCTGGAAGCGGAGGTTGAACAGCTCCTCCTTGGCCTCACGCAGCTTGGCAACGAGGTCCTCGTTGTTCAGCTCGCGCAGCTCGGACGCCTTGGTTCCGGCCGCCATCACGACTCACCTGCCTCGCGCCGAACGATCCGGCACTTCATCGGAAGCTTGTGCGCGGCGCGGGTGAGCGCCTCGCGAGCAATCTTCTCGTTCGGGTAGGACAGCTCGAACATCACCCGGCCGGGCTTGACGTTCGCGACCCACCACTCCGGAGAACCCTTACCGGAACCCATGCGGGTCTCGGCCGGCTTCTTCGTGAGCGGGCGGTCCGGGTAGATGTTGATCCAGACCTTGCCACCACGCTTGATGTGGCGGGTCATGGCGATACGAGCCGACTCGATCTGACGGTTCGTCACGTACGCCGGGGTCACCGCCTGGATGCCGTACTCGCCGAACGCAAGCTCGGTGCCGCCCTTGGCCATACCGCTGCGCTTCGGGTGGTGCTGCTTGCGGTGCTTGACCCTGCGGGGGATCAGCATGACGGTCAGGCCTCCGTTCCGCCGGTAGAAGGGGACGCAGCCTCAGCAGCCGGGGCCGCCGGAGCCTCGGCCTTGGGGGCCTCGGCAGCGGGGGCCTGCTGCTGCTGCGGCTTGCGGCCGCGGCCGCGCTCGCCACCCCGGCCACCACGGGCCGGGCGCTCACCGGCGCCACGCGACGGGCGCTGGCCGGCGCGGGCGGCGGCGTTCTCGGCGCGGACCTCGGCGATGTTCTTGACGTCGCCCTTGTAGATCCAGACCTTCACACCGATACGGCCGAAGGTCGTCTTGGCCTCGAAGAAGCCGTAGTCGACGTTCGCACGGAGCGTGTGCAGGGGCACGCGGCCCTCGCGGTAGAACTCCGAGCGGGACATCTCGGCGCCGCCGAGACGGCCACCGCACTGAATCTTGATGCCCTTGGCGCCGGCCTTCATCGTCGACTGCATGCTCTTGCGCATGGCGCGACGGAAGGAGACGCGGGAGGAGAGCTGCTCGGCGACGGCCTGGGCGACCAGCTGAGCGTCGGTCTCGGGGTTCTTGACCTCGAGGATGTTCAGCTGGACCTGCTTGCCGGTGAGCTTCTCCAGCTCGCCGCGGATACGGTCGGCCTCCGCGCCGCGGCGGCCGATGACGATGCCCGGCCGGGCGGTGTGGATGTCGACGCGGACGCGGTCACGGGTGCGCTCGATCTCCACCTTGGAGATACCGGCGCGCTCCATGCCCTTCGTCATCATCCGGCGGATGGCGACGTCTTCCTTGACGTAGTCCTTGTACAGCTTGTCGGCGTACCAGCGGGACTTGAAGTCCGTGGTCACACCAAGCCGGAACCCGTGCGGGTTAACCTTCTGGCCCATTACCGGGTTCCTTCCTTGCTGCTGACGACCACGGTGATGTGGCTGGTCCGCTTGCGGATCCGGTAGGCACGGCCCTGGGCACGCGGACGGAACCGCTTCAGGGTCGGGCCCTCGTCGACGTACGCCTCGGAGATGAAGAGGCTGTCGGCGTCGGTGTGGTCGTAGTTGTGCGCGGCGTTGGCGATGGCGCTGTCGAGCACCTTGCCGACCGGCACGCTCGCGGCCTGCGGAGCGAATCGCAGGACCGCCTGAGCCTCCGTGGCATCCATGCCACGGATGAGGTCCACCACGCGGCGGGCCTTCATGGGCGTGACGCGGATGTACCGCGCCTGGGCCCTGGCTTCCATGGTTGTCCCTTCGGTGTCTGTCATCGGTCTTCGCTTGTTCCGCAGATCAGCGACGACGCGACTTGCGGTCGTCCTTCTCATGGCCGCGGAAGGTGCGGGTCGGCGCGAACTCGCCGAGCTTGTGGCCGACCATCGACTCGGTGACGAACACCGGGACGTGCTTGCGGCCGTCGTGCACCGCGATCGTGTGGCCGAGCATGGCCGGGACGATCATCGAGCGGCGGGACCAGGTCTTGATGACGTTTTTGGTGCCTGCGTCGTTCTGTGTGTCCACCTTCTTGCTCAGGTGGTCGTCGACGAAAGGCCCCTTCTTCAGACTGCGCGGCATCGAACCCTGCTCCTAGCGCTTCTTGGTGGTCTTGCGGCGGCGGACGATGAGCTTGCTGCTGGCCTTCTTCGGCGAGCGCGTACGTCCTTCCTTCTGACCCCACGGGGAGACCGGGTGACGGCCACCGGAGGTCTTGCCCTCACCACCACCGTGCGGGTGGTCAACGGGGTTCATGGCGACACCGCGGACGGTCGGGCGGACGCCCTTCCACCGCATACGGCCGGCCTTGCCCCAGTTGATGTTCGACTGCTCGGCGTTGCCGACCTCGCCAACGGTGGCGCGGCAGCGGACGTCGACCAGCCGGACCTCGCCCGACGGCATGCGCAGGTGGGCGTAGGCGCCCTCCTTCGCCATCAGCTGCACGGAGGAACCGGCGGAGCGGGCGATCTTCGCACCGCCGCCGGGCCGCAGCTCGATGGCGTGCAGAGTCGTACCCACCGGGATGTTGCGCAGCGGGAGGTTGTTGCCGGGCTTGATATCGGCCCCGGGGCCGTTCTCGACCCGGTCGCCCTGGCTCAGCCGAGCCGGGGCGAGGATGTAGCGCTTCTCGCCGTCCGCGTAGTGCAGGAGCGCGATGCGCGCGGTGCGGTTCGGGTCGTACTCGATGTGCGCGACCTTGGCCGGCACGCCGTCCTTGTCGTGACGACGGAAGTCGATCACGCGGTAGGCGCGCTTGTGGCCACCGCCCTGGTGGCGAACGGTCACACGACCGGCGTTGTTACGGCCGCCCTTGCTGTGCAGCGGGCGGACCAGCGACTTCTCCGGCGTGGACCGCGTGACCTCGACAAAGTCGGCGACGCTGGAGCCACGACGGCCCGGGGTCGTCGGCTTGTACTTGCGGATACCCATTTCTCAGTCCTCGTCCGATTCCGGACGACTCGGACTCCGTTAGGAGACCGGGCCGCCGAAGATGTCGATACGGTCGCCCTCGGCGAGGGTCACGATGGCGCGCTTGGTGTCCTTGCGCTTGCCGTAGCCGGTGCGGGTGCGCTTGCGCTTGCCCTGCCGGTTGATCGTGTTGACCCCGGTGACCTTGACCGAGAAGACCGCCTCGACGGCCTGCTTGATCTGGGTCTTGTTCGCACGCGGGTCGACGATGAACGTGTACTTGTTCTCGTCCAGCAGCGCGTAGCTCTTCTCCGACACGACCGGCTTGACGAGCACGTCGCGCGGGTCGGTGTAGGTCTTGCTGGTGACAGCGGTCGCCTCAGTCATCAGGCGTCGCTCCCTTCGAGCTGAGCGGCCTTGGGACCAGCCACGAAGGACTCGAAGGCGGCCTTGGTGAAGACCACGTCGTCGGAGACGAGCACGTCGTACGTGTTCAGCTGGCCCGGCTCCAGGACGTGGACCTGGGGCAGGTTGCGGGCGGACAGCCACGCGGCCTCGTCGGTCCGCTCGGCGACCAGGAGCAGGTTCCTGCGCTCGCTGATCCTGCCGAACAGGGTCTTGGCGGCCTTGGTGGAGATCTCGCCCTCGACCACGCCGGAGACGACGTGGATGCGGTTGTGGCGCGCCCGGTCGGAGAGGGCACCGCGCAGGGCGGCGGCCTTCATCTTCTTCGGGGTGCGCTGCGAGTAGTCACGCGGCACGGGGCCGTGCACGACGCCACCGCCGGCGAACTGCGGAGCGCGGGTCGAACCCTGGCGCGCCCGGCCGGTGCCCTTCTGGCGGTACGGCTTCTTGCCACCGCCGCGGACCTCGCCGCGGGTCTTCGTCTTGTGCGTGCCCTGGCGGGCAGCGGCCAGCTGGGCGACGACGACCTGGTGGATCAGCGGAACGCTGACCTGCGCGTCGAAGATCTCCGCGGGGAGCTCGACGGACCCGGCCTTGTCGCCTGCCGGCGAAAGGATGTCAATGGTGCTCATCGGTTACCTCAGGCCCCCTTGGCCGCGGTACGGACCAGGACGAGGCCGCCGTTCGGACCGGGGACGGCGCCCTTGATGAGCAGCAGTCCCTTCTCCGCGTCAACGGCGTGGACGGTCAGGTTCTGGGTGGTGACCCGCTCGTTGCCCATGCGGCCGGCCATGCGCAGGCCCTTGAACACGCGGCCCGGGGTGGCGCAGCCACCGATGGAGCCGGGCGAGCGGTGCTTGCGCTGCGTGCCGTGGCCGGCGCCGAGGCCGCCGAAGCCGTGGCGCTTCATGACACCGGCGGTGCCCTTGCCCTTGCTGGTGCCGGTCACGTCGACCTTGACACCGGACTCGAACACCTCGGCGGTGACCTCCTGGCCGAGCGTGTACTCGCCGGCGTCGGCGGTACGCAACTCCACCAGGTGGCGGCGCGGGGTGACGTCTGCCTTGGCGAAGTGGCCCTTGAGGGGCTTGTTCACCTTGCGCGGGTCGATCTCGCCGAAGGCGATCTGGACGGCGTCGTAGCCGTCGCTGTCAGCGGTACGGACCTGGGTGACGACGCAGGGACCGGCCTTGACGACGGTGACCGGGACGACGCGGTTGTTCTCGTCCCACACCTGCGTCATGCCGAGCTTCTCGCCCAGGACGCCCTTGATCTGCTTAGCCATCTCGCGCGTCACCTCAGAGCTTGATCTCGATGTCGACGCCGGCCGGCAGGTCGAGACGCATCAGCGAGTCGACGGTCTTCGGCGTGGGGTCGAGGATGTCGATGAGGCGCTTGTGCGTACGCATCTCGAAGTGCTCGCGCGAGTCCTTGTACTTGTGCGGCGACTTGATGACGCAGTACACGTTCTTCTCAGTGGGCAGCGGCACCGGGCCCGCGACCGACGCACCAGTACGGGTCACCGTCTCGACGATCTTCTTCGCCGAGGAATCGATGACCTCGTGGTCGTAGGCCTTGAGCCGGATGCGGATCTTCTGTCCCGCCATGGCTACTTCGTAGTCCTGTCTCTCGTAACGCTCTGGGACCCGGCAGGGCCTCTTCTCCGACCCCCGCGGTCGGGCGTGTCGCACTCCCGCCAAACAGATATCCCGTGAGAGATTCCCTGCGAGGGGGTGCGGCACGAGCCGCGGGGCCGGGGGTGAGACCCACCGGGTGCCTGGCCGGTGCCCCGCTGACGCTTCCCGGAAGATTCCCGTACTTCCACCCCTGAGAAGGGGTGACGAGTACTGCGGGACTCGCTTCCAGTCCTCCCGGCGGGAGGCGCGCAGCATCGGCACTCAACCGAGCAACCTGGACAGTGTGCCACACGCCGACTCGCCAACGCCAATCGGCGCATATACCACGCGAAGAGGCCCCGTACACACTGGGCGTACGGGGCCTCTCGTCGGTTGCTCCTAGGAGCGCCGGGTCACTTGGTGATCTTGGTGACCTGGCCGGCGCCGACGGTCCGGCCACCCTCACGGATGGCGAACTTCAGCCCCTCCTCCATGGCGACCGGCTGGATCAGCTGGACGGACATGGAGGTGTTGTCGCCCGGCATGACCATCTCGGTGCCCTCGGGGAGGGTCACCACGCCGGTCACGTCAGTCGTACGGAAGTAGAACTGCGGGCGGTAGTTGTTGAAGAACGGGGTGTGGCGGCCGCCCTCGTCCTTCGACAGGATGTACGCCTGGGCCTCGAACTCGGTGTGCGGGGTGACCGTGCCCGGCTTGATGATGACCTGGCCGCGCTCGACGTCCTCACGCTTGATGCCGCGGAGCAGCAGACCGACGTTCTCACCGGCCTGGCCCTCGTCGAGCAGCTTGCGGAACATCTCGATACCGGTGACCGTCGTGGAGGTCTTCTCCGGCTTGATACCGATGATGTCGACGTTCTCGTTGACCTTGAGGACACCACGCTCGATACGGCCGGTGACGACCGTGCCGCGGCCGGTGATGGTGAAGACGTCCTCGATCGGCATCAGGAACGGCTTCTCGACGTCGCGCTCCGGAGTCGGGATCGACTCGTCGACAGCCTTCATCAGGTTGAGGACGGACTCACCCCACTCCTTGTCGCCCTCGAGCGCCTTGAGCGCCGAGACCTTGACGACCGGAACCTCGTCACCCGGGAACTCGTACTCGGAGAGCAGCTCGCGGACCTCGAGCTCGACGAGCTCCAGGATCTCCTCGTCGTCCACCATGTCGGCCTTGTTCAGGGCGACGACGATGTACGGCACGCCGACCTGGCGGGCCAGGAGCACGTGCTCCTTGGTCTGCGGCATCGGGCCGTCGGTGGCGGCGACCACGAGGATGGCGCCGTCCATCTGCGCCGCACCGGTGATCATGTTCTTGATGTAGTCCGCGTGACCCGGGCAGTCAACGTGGGCGTAGTGACGCGTCTCCGTCTGGTACTCGACGTGCGCGATGGAGATCGTGATACCGCGCTGGCGCTCCTCAGGAGCCTTGTCGATCTGATCGAAGGCCGAGGCCTCGTTCAGCTGCGGGTACGCGTCGTGCAGCACCTTGGTGATCGCCGCGGTAAGAGTGGTCTTACCGTGGTCGATGTGACCGATGGTGCCGATGTTGACGTGCGGCTTAGTCCGCTCGAACTTCGCCTTCGCCACTGGGGTCCTCCTGTGGACTGGTGCTGTACTCCACCCGCGCTTTGCGAGTGGGTTCAGGTGGTCTTACCGAACCCGACCAGGACCCCGAGGGGATGCCCTTGGCCGTATTCGCTTGGGGGCCGGCGGCGGGGCCCGCCGTAAAGTGCGAACACTTTACGGCGGAATGCCCCGATGCCTTTGCTCCAGCCTAAAGCGTAAGAAACGTGGGCGAAGCCCCGTTACTCACCCTTGGCCTTCGCGATGATCTCCTCCGCCACGTTCTTGGGAACCTCGGCGTAGGAGTCGAACTGCATGGAGTAGCTCGCACGACCAGAGGTCTTGCTGCGCAGGTCTCCGACGTAGCCGAACATCTCCGACAGCGGAACGAGACCGGTGACCAGCTTGGCGCCGGCCCGGTCCTCCATGGACTGGATCTGCCCGCGGCGGGAGTTGATGTCGCCGATCACGTCGCCCATGTAGTCCTCGGGCGTCGTGACCTCGACCTTCATCATCGGCTCGAGCAGGGCCGGGCTGGCCTTGCGCGCGGCCTCCTTGAAGGCCATCGAACCGGCGATCTTGAACGCGAGCTCGGAGGAGTCGACGTCGTGGTAGGCGCCGTCGAGCAGCGTCACCTTCACGCCGGTCAGCGGGTAGCCGGCCAGCACGCCGAACTCCATGGCCTCCTGGCAGCCCGCATCCACGGACGGGATGTACTCCCGCGGGATACGGCCACCGGTGACCTTGTTCTCGAACTGGTAGCCCTCACCGTCGAGAGGCTCGATCGCGATCTGCACCTTCGCGAACTGGCCGGAACCACCAGTCTGCTTCTTGTGCGTGTAGTCGACCCTGTCGACGGCCTTGCGCAGCGTCTCGCGGTACGCGACCTGCGGCTTGCCGACGTTGGCCTCGACCCGGAACTCGCGCTTCATACGGTCGACCAGCACGTCGAGGTGCAGCTCGCCCATACCCGCGATGATCGTCTGGCCGGTCTCCTCGTCGGTGTTGACCTGGAAGGACGGGTCCTCCTCGGCCAGCCGCTGGATCGCGACGCCCAGCTTCTCCTGGTCGCCCTTCGACTTGGGCTCGATGGCGACCTGGATCACGGGGGCCGGGAAGTCCATCGACTCCAGGATCACCGGGTTCGACGCGTCGCAGAGGGTCTCACCGGTGGTGGTCTGCTTGAGACCCATGACGGCGACGATGTCACCGGCACCCACCGACTCGATCTCCTCACGCTTGTTCGCGTGCATCCGGTAGATCTTGCCGATGCGCTCCTTCTTGCCCTTCACGGAGTTCTGCACCTGGGTGCCGGTCACCATGCGGCCCGAGTAGACCCGGACGAAGGTGAGCTTGCCGAGGTGCGGGTCGCTCATGATCTTGAAGGCGAGACCGGAGAACGGCTCGTCCTCGGACGGCTTGCGGCTGACGACCTGCTCCGGGTCGTTGACCGCGTGGCCCTCGATCGCCTCGATGTCGATCGGCGACGGCAGGTACCGCACGACCGCGTCGAGCAGGGGCTGAACGCCCTTGTTCTTGAACGCGGTACCGCAGAACACCGGCGTGACCGTGGTGTCGCCGCCCTTGCCGGAGTTGATGGTGATGCGGCGGATCGCCGCGATCAGCTGCTCCTCGGTGGGCTCCTCGCCCTCGAGGTACAGCTCCATCATCTCCTCGTCGTTCTCGGCGACGGCCTCGAGCAGCTTGCCGCGCCACTCGTCGGCCGCCTCGACGTGGGTGTCCGGGATGTCGACGGTGTCGTACATCTCGCCCTTGGTGGCCTCCGCGGACCACACCAGAGCCTTCATACGAACCAGGTCGACGACACCCCTGAAGTCCGCCTCGGTGCCGATCGGCAGCTGCATGACCAGCGGCGTCGCGCCCAGCCGGTCGACGATCATGTCGACGCAGCGGTGGAACTCGGCGCCGGTGCGGTCGAGCTTGTTGACGAAGCAGATACGCGGAACGCCATAGCGGTCCGCCTGACGCCACACCGTCTCGGACTGGGGCTCGACACCGGCAACGCCGTCGAACACCGTCACAGCACCGTCGAGCACGCGCAGCGAGCGCTCCACCTCGACCGTGAAGTCGACGTGGCCAGGGGTGTCGATGATGTTGATCGTGTGGTCGACATTGTCCAGCGGCCAGTGACAGGTCGTCGCGGCCGAGGTGATCGTGATGCCGCGCTCCTGCTCCTGCTCCATCCAGTCCATCGTGGCAGCGCCGTCGTGGACTTCACCGATCTTGTAGGAGACACCGGTGTAGAACAGGATCCGCTCGGTGGTCGTCGTCTTGCCCGCGTCGATGTGGGCCATGATCCCGATATTGCGGACCTTGGCCAGGTCAAGCGAAGTGGTAGCCATAAGGCTCAGTCTTCTCTCGGATCTCGATGTGGGTTAGCGACTACCAGCGGTAGTGCGCGAAGGCCTTGTTGGACTCGGCCATCTTGTGGGTGTCCTCGCGACGCTTGACGGAGGCGCCGAGACCGTTGCTGGCGTCCAGCAGCTCGTTCATCAGGCGCTCGGTCATGGTCTTCTCGCGGCGGGCGCGGGAGTAGCCCACGAGCCAGCGCAGAGCGAGGGTGGAGGAGCGGCCGGGGCGGACCTCGACCGGCACCTGGTAGGTGGCGCCACCGACGCGGCGGGAGCGGACCTCGAGGGTCGGCTTCACGTTCTCCAGGGCACGCTTGAGCGTGATGACCGGGTCGTTGCCGGTCTTCTCGCGCAGGCCCTCCATGGCGCCGTAGACGATGCGCTCGGCGGTGGAGCGCTTGCCGTTCAGCAGCACCTTGTTGATGAGCGAGGTGACCAGAGGAGAGCCGTAGACCGGGTCGATGATGACCGGGCGCTTCGGGGCGGGGCCCTTACGAGGCATGCTTACTTCTCCTTCTTGGCGCCGTAACGGCTGCGGGCCTGCTTGCGGTTCTTGACACCCTGGGTGTCGAGCGAACCGCGGATGATCTTGTAGCGAACACCCGGCAGGTCCTTCACACGGCCACCACGCACGAGCACGATGGAGTGCTCCTGCAGGTTGTGTCCCTCACCCGGGATATAAGCGGTGACCTCGATCCCGCTGGTCAGACGCACACGCGCGACCTTACGCAGGGCCGAGTTCGGCTTCTTCGGGGTGGTCGTGAACACGCGCGTGCAGACGCCGCGGCGCTGAGGCGAACCCTCGAGTGCGGGCGTCTTGTTCTTTTCGACCTTGTCCTGCCGGCCCTTGCGGACCAGCTGCTGGATCGTAGGCACCGTTTCTCCGGTTTCTGTGTGCCGTATCAGTGAAGCTAACCTGGGGCTTCTCCGACCCACGCGGTCGGGTGTGTCGCGTACCTCATACGACTCCCGCAGGGCGGAAAGTGCGTATGTGGACGGCGCTTCGGCCTCGGCATCCCGTGCGGTCGATTGCACGCACAAGAACCCGGGCACACCCCAGGCACAAGGTCAGAGCGTACCTATAGCACCGGCTCCGGTCAAAACAAAAGCACCCTGTGCAGGACACACCGGCCTGCAACATACGGCACAGGGCGGCCACCCCGCCATGGGGTGGCCGCCCTGTGGACGTCCTTGCGGACGGATCGCCTTACTGGTTGTACGGACCGTAGTCGTAGTCCTCCAGCGGAACCGCCTGGCCGGAGCCCGTGCCGAAGGGCGAGTAGTCGATGTCGTCGTAGCCGACAGCCGAGTACATCGCGGCCTTCGCCTCCTCGGTCGGCTCGACCCGGATGTTGCGGTAGCGGGACAGGCCCGTACCGGCCGGGATGAGCTTACCGATGATCACGTTCTCCTTGAGGCCGATCAGGGAGTCCGACTTGGCGTTGATCGCCGCGTCGGTCAGGACCCTGGTCGTCTCCTGGAAGGACGCCGCCGACAGCCAGGACTCGGTCGCCAGCGAGGCCTTGGTGATACCCATCAGCTGCGGACGGCCGGAGGCCGGGTGGCCGCCTTCCTGGACGACACGGCGGTTCTCCCCCTCGAAGCGCGTGCGCTCCACGAGCTCGCCCGGCAGAAGCTCCGCGTCGCCGGACTCGATGATCGTCACGCGGCGCAGCATCTGCCGGATGATGATCTCGATGTGCTTGTCGTGGATCGACACACCCTGCGAGTTGTAGACCTTCTGGACCTCGCCGACCAGGTGGACCTGGACGGCCCGCTGGCCGAGGATCCGCAGCACGTCGTGCGGGTTGACCGCACCGACGGTCAGCGGCTGGCCGACCTCGACGTGGTCGCCCTCGCCCACCAGGAGACGGGCTCGCTTCGAGACGCCGTACGAGGTCTCGTCGGAGCCGTCGTCCGGGGTGACGACGAGCTTCTTGGTCTTCTCGGTCTCCTCGATCCGGACGCGGCCGGCGGCCTCCGAGATCGGCGCGACGCCCTTGGGCGTACGGGCCTCGAAGAGCTCGACGACACGCGGCAGACCCTGGGTGATGTCGTCACCGGCCACACCACCGGTGTGGAAGGTACGCATCGTCAGCTGGGTGCCGGGCTCACCGATGGACTGGGCCGCGATGATGCCGACGGCCTCGCCGATGTCCACCAGCTTGCCGGTGGCCAGGGAGCGGCCGTAGCACATGGCGCAGGTGCCGACCGCGGACTCGCAGGTCAGGACCGAGCGGGTCTTGACCGTCCCGACGCCGTGCCGGACCAGCTCGTCGATGAGCACGTCGCCCAGGTCGGTGTTGGCCGGGGCCAGCACCTTGCCGTCCGCGACGATGTCCTCGGCCAGGGCACGCGCGTACACGCTGGTCTCGACGTTCTCGGCCTTGCGCAGCACGCCGTCGGCGCCCTTGGAGGCGATCACCAGCTTGAGGCCGCGGTCGGTGCCGCAGTCCTCCTCGCGGATGATCACGTCCTGCGAGACGTCGACCAGACGACGGGTCAGGTAACCCGAGTCGGCGGTACGCAGGGCGGTGTCCGCGAGACCCTTACGGGCACCGTGCGTGGAGATGAAGTACTCCAGCACGGAGAGACCCTCACGGAACGACGCCTTAATGGGCCGCGGGATGGTCTCGTTCTTCGCGTTGGACACCAGACCACGCATACCCGCGATCTGACGCATCTGCATCATGTTTCCGCGAGCACCCGAGTTGACCATCATGAAGATGGGGTTGGTCTTCGGGAAGTTCGCGGTCATCGCCTCGGCAACCTCGTTGGTCGCCTTGGTCCAGATCGCGATGAGCTCCTGGGTGCGCTCGTCCTTGGTGATCAGACCGCGCTCGTACTGCTTCTGGACCTTCTCGTCCTGCGCCTCGTAGCCTGTGATGATGGCCTTCTTGGCCTCGGGGACGACGATGTCGGTGACCGCGACGGTGACACCGGAGCGGGTGGCCCAGTGGAAGCCCGCCGCCTTCAGGTTGTCGAGCGTCGCCGCCACGATGACCTTCGGGTAGCGCTCGGCGAGGTCGTTGACGATCTCGGAGAGCTGCTTCTTGCCCACCGAGTAGTCGACGAACGGGTAGTCCTCGGGCAGCAGCTCGTTGAAGAGCGCGCGGCCCAGGGTCGTGCGCAGCGTGAAGCTGTCGCCCGGCTGCCACTCCGGCTCACCCTCCTCCGGAACCGGCGGGGTCCAACCGCGGGGCGGGACGGTGCCGATCGGGAAGCGGATGTCGACCTTCGCCTGGAGCGAGAGCTCGCGGGCGTCGAACGCCATGATCGCCTCGGCGACCGAGGAGAACGAGCGGCCCTCGCCCTTGACGTCCCGCTCCGCCTCGTCGGTGGTGAGGAAGAACAGGCCGAGCACCATGTCCTGGGTCGGCATGGTGACCGGGCGGCCGTCGGCGGGCTTGAGGATGTTGTTCGAGGACAGCATCAGGATGCGGGCCTCGGCCTGGGCCTCCGCGGACAGCGGCAGGTGCACGGCCATCTGGTCACCGTCGAAGTCCGCGTTGAACGCGGTGCAGACGAGCGGGTGGATCTGAATGGCCTTGCCCTCGACCAGCTGCGGCTCGAAGGCCTGGATGCCGAGGCGGTGCAGGGTCGGCGCACGGTTGAGCAGCACCGGGTGCTCGGCGATGACCTCTTCCAGCACGTCGTACACGACCGTACGGCCGCGCTCGACCATGCGCTTGGCCGACTTGATGTTCTGCGCGTGGTTGAGGTCAACCAGGCGCTTCATCACGAACGGCTTGAAGAGCTCCAGCGCCATGGCCTTGGGCAGACCGCACTGGTGCAGCTTGAGCTGCGGGCCGACGACGATGACCGAACGGGCCGAGTAGTCGACGCGCTTGCCGAGCAGGTTCTGACGGAACCGGCCCTGCTTGCCCTTGAGCATGTCGGACAGCGACTTCAGCGGGCGGTTGCCCGGGCCGGTCACCGGCCGGCCGCGGCGGCCGTTGTCGAACAGCGCGTCGACGGCCTCCTGCAGCATCCGCTTCTCGTTGTTCACGATGATCTCGGGCGCGCCGAGGTCGAGAAGCCGCTTGAGGCGGTTGTTCCGGTTGATGACGCGGCGGTACAGGTCGTTCAGGTCGGAGGTCGCGAAGCGGCCACCGTCCAGCTGCACCATCGGGCGCAGGTCCGGCGGGATCACCGGGACGCAGTCCAGCACCATGCCCTTGGGGCTGTTGCTGGTCTGCAGGAAGGCGGAGACGACCTTGAGGCGCTTGAGCGCACGGGTCTTCTTCTGGCCCTTCCCGGTCCGGATGATCTCGCGGAGGCGCTCCGCCTCCTCGTCGAGGTTGAAGGTCTCCAGGCGCTTCTGCAGAGCAGCGGCACCCATGGAGCCGTCGAAGTACGTGCCGAAGCGGTCCCGCAGCTCGCGGTAGAGCAGCTCGTCGCCCTCGAGGTCCTGGACCTTGAGGTTCTTGAAGCGGGTCCACACCTCGTCGAGACGGTCGATCTCGCGCTGGGCGCGGTCGCGCAGCTGCTTCATCTCGCGCTCGGCACCCTCGCGCACCTTGCGGCGCACGTCGGCCTTGGCACCCTCGGCCTCGAGCTCGGCCAGGTCGGCCTCGAGCTTCTTGGCGCGGGCCTCGAGGTCGGCGTCGCGGCGCTGCTCGACCTGCTGGCGCTCGACGGAGACATGGGCCTCCAGCGAGGGCAGGTCGCGCGTACGGCGCTCCTCGTCCACCCACGTGATCATGTAGGCGGCGAAGTAGATGACCTTCTCGAGGTCCTTCGGGGCGAGGTCGAGCAGGTAGCCCAGGCGCGACGGGACGCCCTTGAAGTACCAGATGTGCGTGACGGGGGCGGCCAGCTCGATGTGGCCCATCCGCTCGCGTCGCACCTTGGCGCGAGTGACCTCGACGCCGCAGCGCTCGCAGATGATGCCCTTGAAGCGGACGCGCTTGTACTTACCGCAGTAGCACTCCCAGTCCCGGGTCGGACCGAAGATCTTCTCGCAGAAGAGTCCGTCCTTTTCGGGCTTGAGGGTGCGGTAGTTGATGGTCTCCGGCTTCTTGACCTCACCGTGCGACCACTGACGGATGTCGTCAGCGGTGGCCAGGCCGATCCGCAGCTCGTCGAAGAAGTTGACGTCGAGCACTTGTCGTCAATCCCTCTTTCGGGGTCGTGTCTTCAGGGGTCTGACTGAGGGTCCGGATGGGGGTCCCCCCAGGCCGTTCAGGCTCTGGGGGAGGACGGGGCTCACGTTGGGAGCCCCGTCCAGACCCGTCAGACCTCTTCGACGCTGCTCGGCTCGCGCCGGGACAGGTCGATACCGAGCTCCTCCGCAGCGCGGAAGACGTCCTCGTCGGTGTCGCGCATCTCGATGGACATGCCGTCCGAGGACAGCACCTCCACGTTGAGGCACAGGGACTGCATCTCCTTGATGAGCACCTTGAAGGACTCGGGGATGCCGGGCTCAGGGATGTTCTCGCCCTTGACGATGGCCTCGTAGACCTTCACGCGGCCGGTGACGTCGTCGGACTTGATGGTCAGCAGCTCCTGGAGGGCGTAGGCGGCGCCGTAGGCCTCGAGGGCCCACACCTCCATCTCGCCGAAGCGCTGGCCACCGAACTGGGCCTTACCACCCAGCGGCTGCTGGGTGATCATCGAGTACGGGCCGGTCGACCGGGCGTGCAGCTTGTCGTCGACCAGGTGGTGCAGCTTGAGGATGTACATGTACCCGACCGAGATCGGGTCCGGGAACGGCTCGCCGGAGCGGCCGTCGAACAGCCGGGCCTTGCCGGAGGGCAGGACGAGCCGGTCGCCGTCCCGGTTCGGGACCGTCGCCTCGAAGAGGCCGGCGATCTCGTCCTCGCGCGCCCCGTCGAACACCGGGGTGGCGACGTTGGTACCGGGCTGCACCTCGTCGGCGCCGATGACCTGGAGGCGCTTCATCCAGTCCTCGTTGCCCTCGACCTTCCAGCCCTGGCTGGCGAGCCAGCCAAGGTGGATCTCCAGGACCTGTCCCGGGTTCATCCGGGACGGGACGCCCAGCGGGTTGAGGATGATGTCGACCGGGGTGCCGTCCTCCAGGAACGGCATGTCCTCGACCGGAAGGATCTTGGAGATGACGCCCTTGTTGCCGTGGCGGCCGGCGAGCTTGTCACCGTCGGTGATCTTGCGCTTCTGTGCGACGTAGACGCGGACCAGCTGGTTCACGCCCGGCGGCAGCTCGTCGCCCTCCTCGCGGTCGAAGACGCGCACGCCGATGACCTTGCCGGTCTCGCCGTGCGGCACCTTCAGCGAGGTGTCACGGACCTCACGGGCCTTCTCACCGAAGATCGCGCGGAGCAGGCGCTCCTCCGGGGTCAGCTCGGTCTCGCCCTTCGGGGTGACCTTGCCGACCAGGATGTCGCCCGCGACGACCTCGGCACCGATGCGGATGATGCCGCGCTCGTCGAGGTCGGCGAGGACCTCCTCGGAGACGTTCGGGATGTCCCGGGTGATCTCCTCGGGGCCCAGCTTGGTGTCGCGGGCGTCGACCTCGTGCTCCTCGATGTGGATCGAGGAGAGGACGTCGTCCTGCACCAGGCGCTGGCTGAGGATGATCGCGTCCTCGTAGTTGTGGCCCTCCCACGGCATGAACGCCACGAGCAGGTTCTTGCCGAGCGCCATCTCGCCCTCGTCCGTGGACGGACCATCGGCGAGGACCTGGCCCTCGATCACCCGCGCGCCCTCGTCCACGACGACCTTCTGGTTGAAGGAGGTGCCCTGGTTGGAGCGGTTGAACTTGGCCACCCGGTAGGTGGTGTACGTGCCGTCGTCGTTGGCGACGGTGACGTAGTCCGCGGAGACCTCCTGGACCACACCCGCCTTCTCGGCCTTGATGACGTCGCCCGCGTCGACCGCGCAGCGGTACTCCATGCCGGTGCCGACCAGCGGGGCCTCGGCCCGGATGAGCGGCACGGCCTGGCGCATCATGTTCGATCCCATGAGCGCGCGGTTGGCGTCGTCGTGCTCGAGGAACGGGATCATGGCCGTCGCGACCGACACCATCTGGCGCGGCGAGACGTCCATGTAGTCCACGTCGGTGCCCGGCACGTAGTCGACCTCGCCGCCACGGCGGCGGACCAGCACGCGGGCCTCGGCGAAGTGGTTGTCGTCCGTCAGCGGCGCGTTGGCCTGCGCGATGACGAAGCGGTCCTCCTCGTCCGCGGTGAGGAAGTTCACCTCATCGGTGACGACACCCTTCTCGTCGACCTTGCGGTACGGCGTCTCGACGAAGCCGAACGCGTTGACCCGGCCGTACGACGCGAGCGAGCCGATCAGACCGATGTTCGGGCCCTCGGGCGTCTCGATCGGGCACATGCGGCCGTAGTGCGACGGGTGCACGTCACGGACCTCGAAGCCCGCCCGCTCACGGGACAGACCGCCCGGACCCAGCGCCGACAGGCGGCGCTTGTGGGTCAGACCCGACAGCGGGTTGGTCTGGTCCATGAACTGGGAGAGCTGGCTGGTGCCGAAGAACTCCTTGATGGAGGCGACGACCGGCCGGATGTTGATCAGGGTCTGCGGCGTGATCGCCTCGACGTCCTGGGTCGTCATGCGCTCGCGCACGACGCGCTCCATCCGCGCCAGACCCGTACGGACCTGGTTCTGGATGAGCTCGCCGACGTTGCGCAGACGGCGGTTGCCGAAGTGGTCGATGTCGTCGGTCTCGACGACGATCTGGCTGCCGTTCTCGCCGACCGTCTCGGTCTCGCCCGCGTGCAGCTTGACCAGGTACTTGATCGTCGCGATGACGTCGTCCGTGGTCAGCACGCCGGCGTCGAGCGGCTGGTCCCCGCCGAGCTTCTTGTTCACCTTGTAGCGGCCGACCTTCGCGAGGTCGTAGCGCTTCGGGTTGAAGTAGAGGTTCTCGAGCAGGGTCTGCGCGGCCTCGCGGGTCGGCGGCTCGCCCGGCCGCAGCTTGCGGTAGATGTCGAGCAGCGCGTCGTCCTGGCCCTGGGTGTGGTCCTTCTCCAGGGTGGCGCGCATGGACTCGTACTCGCCGAACTCCTCGAGGATCTGCTCGGTGGTCCAGCCGAGCGCCTTGAGGAGAACGGTCACGGACTGCTTGCGCTTGCGGTCGATGCGGACACCGACCATGTCGCGCTTGTCGATCTCCATCTCGAGCCAGGCACCCCGGGACGGAATGATCTTGGCGGAGAAGATGTCCTTGTCGGACGTCTTGTCGATGGAGCTGTCGAAGTAGACACCGGGAGAGCGGACCAGCTGCGATACGACGACACGCTCGGTGCCGTTGATCACGAAGGTGCCCTTGTTGGTCATGAGGGGGAAGTCACCCATGAAGACCGTCTGGGACTTGATCTCACCGGTCTCGTTGTTGGTGAATTCCGCAGTGACGAACAGCGGAGCCGCGTAGGTGAAGTCGCGCTCCTTGCACTCGTCGATCGAGTTCTTCGGCGGCTCGAAGCGGTGGTCGCGGAAGGTCAGCGACATCGACCCGGAGAAGTCCTCGATCGGGGAGATCTCTTCGAAGATCTCCTCCAGACCGGACTTGGTGGGGACGTCCTGTCCACTCTCCAGGGCCGACTCGACGCGAGCCTTCCAGGCGGCATTGCCGAGCAGCCAGTCGAAGCTCTCGGTTTGCAGCGCAAGGAGGTTCGGAACCTCGAGGGGCTCCTTGATCTTCGCAAAAGAGATGCGCAGCGGGGCGGTGCTGGCGCCGTTGTTCGTATTGGCAGTCGAGGCGTTGCGCGAGGCGGCCAAGAGGGGGTCCTTCCGAGGGCTCGGACTCACTACGCGCGTACCGGTCCAGTTCGATACACACCGGCAGAAATCCCAGGTCAGGGAGTCTCATTCAATAATGATCGAACGTGGGCTTGCCCCTGGTGACGGGCAGGGAGCAGCTAACAGGCAGCGCAAAGGGTCAGTGTAGCCACTTGGCCCACTGATGTCCAGACCGGTTCCCCGGGCCCCGGGGTGCGTCCCTCGTTGTTCTTCATCGCCTGCTGCAAGCCACGCGCTGGAAGCGCATAT
Source organism: Streptomyces sp. 8N616 (assembly GCF_052246385.1). Taxonomy (NCBI): domain Bacteria; kingdom Bacillati; phylum Actinomycetota; class Actinomycetes; order Kitasatosporales; family Streptomycetaceae; genus Streptomyces; species Streptomyces sp. 8N616. The sequence continues at coordinate 45,108 of NZ_JBQQBY010000043.1, forward strand.
CGATCCTGCCCTCTTCGTCTGCGATCCATGCCTCGGATCCTGGATCGGTGTGACGACGCGTCCTGAGAATTGCGCGCTGCGTGCCGTTCGTCAAGGCCCCCCGCCTCCCAGAGATCGTCCGGAAGGCCCGCAGACCAGGCAACGAAGATCACCATACCCGCCATGCGGCAGGGGGCAAGGGACCCTGTGCGGCAACGTCCGAGGGCGACCACCCGTTCGGGTGATCGCCCTCGGCGAACGAGTCGTGAGCCTTCAGAAGGTCACTTGACCTCGACGGACGCGCCGGCGCCCTTGAGGGACTCGGCGGCCTTGTCGGCCTGCTCCTTGTTGACCTTCTCGAGAACCGGCTTCGGGGTGCCGTCGACGAGGTCCTTGGCCTCCTTCAGACCCAGCGAGGTCAGCTCACGCACGACCTTGATGACCTGGATCTTCTTGTCGCCCGCACCGGTGAGGACGACGTCGAACTCGTCCTTCTCCGGCTCGGCCTCGGCGACCGGGGCGCCCGGCGCACCGGCGGCGGCGACGGCGACCGGCGCGGCGGCCTCGACGTCGAACTTCTCCTCGAAGGCCTTCACGAACTCGGAGAGCTCGATGAGGGTCATCTCGCTGAACTGCTCGAGCAGCTCGTCCTGGCTGAGCTTCGCCATGGTGGCGGTCCTTCCACTAATTCGGCTGGTGCCGGGTGTACTGCACTTCTTGGGCGGGCGTATGCCTATGGCATCACTTGGTTACGGGCCCGCTGCGACAGACGGGAGTCGGTTACTCCGCGTCGGCCTCGGCGGGAGCCGGCGTACCGGCACCGCCCTGCTCGACCTTGCTGCGAAGGGCGTCCGCGGTGCGGACGAACTTCGAGAGCGGGGCCTGGAAGGTCGCCGCGGCCTTGGCCATGGACGCCTTCATGCCACCGGCCAGCTTGGCGAGCAGCACCTCACGGGACTCGAGGTCCGCGAGCTTCTTGATCTCGTCAGCGGTCAGCGCCTTGCCGTCAAGGACACCGCCCTTGATGACGAGAGCGGGGTTCTCCTTGGCGAAGTCACGGAGACCCTTCGCCGCCTCGACCGGGTCACCGGTCACGAAGGCGACGGCCGACGAACCCGCGAACAGGTCGTCGAGCGTGTTGATCCCGGCCTCGTTGGCCGCGATCTTGGTCAGCGTGTTCTTCACCACACGGTACTGAGCGTTCTCACCGAGCGAACGGCGCAGCTCCTTGAGCTGTGCCACGGTAAGACCGGTGTACGCAGTCACAACAGCGGCGTTGGAGTTGCGGAACTTGTCCCGCATCTCCTCGACGGCTGCGACCTTGTCGGGCCTCGCCATGAGCCTCGGCCTCCTTCCGGGTGATGAGGACCGCTCGGAAGGGGCTGAACAGAACAAACGCCCCGGCGCAGGCGCACGGGGCTCGGCTCGACCGGACAGACGCCCGGGAGCTTCATCCTCATTCACCTACGCGGGTCGTCCGCAGCTAGCGGATCCTTCGGCCGCCGTCCCCCTCTTGCAGAGGCACGGCAACGACCAGCGGTCTTTGGCTTCTCGCACAGATTACGCGGCCACGCGCCCGTACACAAATCGGCCCCCGCACGCAAGAGTGCGGGGGCCGATCGGGTTCGCTCGCGCGCCGCTGTCGACGGATCAGACGGCGGCCACGTCCTCCTCGGCGAGGAGGTTACGGGTGCGGTTGGCGTCGACCGGAATGCCGGGGCCCATCGTGGTGGTGATGGTGGCCTTCTTGATGTACCGGCCCTTCGCGGCGGACGGCTTCAGACGGAGGATCTCCTCCAGCGCCGCGCCGTAGTTCTCCACCAGCTTGGCCTCGTCGAACGAGACCTTGCCGATGATGAAGTGCAGGTTCGCGTGCTTGTCGACACGGAACTCGATCTTGCCGCCCTTGATCTCGGTCACGGCCTTGGCCACGTCCGGAGTGACGGTGCCGGTCTTCGGGTTCGGCATCAGACCACGGGGGCCGAGGACGCGGCCCAGGCGGCCGACCTTGCCCATGAGGTCCGGGGTGGCGACGACGGCGTCGAAGTCCAGGCGGCCCTTCGACACCTCGTCGATGAGCTCGTCGGCGCCGACGATGTCGGCGCCCGCGGCACGCGCGGCCTCGGCACGGTCACCGGTCGCGAAGACCAGGACCCGGGCGGTCTTACCGGTGCCGTGCGGAAGGTTCACGGTGCCGCGGACCATCTGGTCGGCCTTGCGCGGGTCGACGCCCAGGCGGAAGGCGACCTCGACGGTGCCGTCGAACTTGGTCGAGGAGGTCTCCTTGGCGAGACGGACGGCCTCGAGCGGGGCGTACACACGCTCCCGGTCGATCTTCGCGTCCGCAGCGCGGAAAGTCTTGCTGCGCTTCACTGCTGCTCCTATGTCAGTCATACGGAGGTGTGGTACGGGCCAGCGCGTGGCCCCTCCACGGGGGTGCTGAGTGGGGTGATCAGCCCTCGACCGTGATGCCCATGGAACGGGCGGTGCCGGCGATGATCTTCTCGGCGGCGTCGAGGTCGTTGGCGTTCAGGTCGGGCATCTTGGTGGTGGCGATGTCGCGGACCTGGTCGCGGGTGATCTTGGCGACCTTGGTCTTGTGCGGCTCGCCGGAGCCCTTGTCCACACCCGCGGCCTTGAGGATCAGCTTCGCGGCCGGCGGAGTCTTGGTGATGAAGGTGAAGGAACGGTCCTCGTAGACCGTGATCTCCACCGGCACGACCATGCCACGCTGCGACTCGGTCGCTGCGTTGTAGGCCTTGCAGAACTCCATGATGTTGACGCCGTGCTGACCCAGCGCGGGGCCGACCGGCGGAGCCGGGTTGGCGGCACCGGCCTGGATCTGGAGCTTGATCAGCCCCGTGACCTTCTTCTTCTTGGGAGGCATGCTCTCTCCGGGTCCAGTTAAGAGGTGATTCGCCTCCAGTCCGGATCATCCGGTTGGAGGCATACCGCACAACGATAACGGGTAGGGCTGCGCGGCCAAAAACCGGCCAGGTCGGACCAGCCCACGGAGAGCGGTCTTGACCTGGCCGGAAGCAGTCGGAAGCGGCGGAAGGCGCCGTCCGGAGCCTTCAGTTCTTCTGGATCTGGTCGAAGCTCAGCTCGACCGGGGTCTCCCGGCCGAAGATCTCGACCAGGCCCTTGACCTTCTTCGAGTCGGGGTTGATCTCGTTGATCGTCGCCTGCAGCGTCGCGAACGGACCGTCGGTGACCGTGACCGAGTCGCCGACCTCGAAGTCCAGCACCTGGACCTCGACCTTGCGGCTCGGCGCCGGGACGCCCGCCTCCGCGGCGGCGGCCTTGGCCGCGGCCTCCTCCGCCTCCGGGGCGAGCATCTTGACGATCTCGTCCAGGGTGAGCGGGTACGGGTCGTAGGCGTTGCCGACGAAGCCGGTGACGCCCGGGGTGTTCCGGACCACGCCCCACGACTCGTTCGTCAGGTCCATCCGCACCAGCACGTAACCGGGCAGCTTGTTCTGGCGTACGTTCTTCCGCTCGCCGTTCTTGATCTGGACGATCTCTTCCTCGGGCACCTCGGCCTGGTAGATGAAGTCCTCGACGTTCAGCGAGACGGCGCGCTGCTCCAGGTTGGCCTTCACGCGCTTCTCGTAGCCCGCGTAGGTGTGGATCACGTACCACTCGCCCGGGAGGGTGCGCAGCTCCTCGCGCAGGGCCTCGACCGGGTCGGCAGCCGGGGCCTCCTCCTCCGGAGCCACGTCCTCGGCGACCTCGGCCACGGCGGTGGCCTCGTCCTCGACGTGCATCGCGGCTTCCTCGGCCGGCTCGCCCGCCGCTGCGTCCGCAGCCTCGGCCTGGTCGACCTCGTCGGCCGCCTCGACGATGTCGACCGCTGCCTCGTCGCCCTCGGCGGGCTCGGTGGCGTCGTTCAGGTTCGGGTCGTCAGACACGGTGGCTGCTTCTTCCTGGCTTCAAGGGGTGGAACAGGCGGAGGTTCGTCCCGCGGACTCCCTCCGCGGGATCAGCCGAAGACGTACTTGACGGCCTCGGAGAATCCCCAGTCAATCACGGTCACAAGACCGATCATGATGACAACGAAGACAATCACCACAGTGGTGTAGGTCGACAGCTGGCTGCGGGTCGGCCAGACGACCTTGCGAAGCTCCGCGACGATCTGTCGGTAGAAGAGCGCAAGTCGGCCCAGGGGACCCTTCTTGCCGCGCTTGCCGCCGCGACGGCCCTTCTTGGTCGCGATCTCGTCCTCGGGACGACCGCTTTCAGGCGTCGCGGTGGAGCCAGGGGCTGCCGTCACTCGTCCTCACCTGAATCCCGGGTCGTGGCCGTGCCGCGCCCGGTGGAGCCGCACGGCGGTGCAATCAGTACGTACCTGCACGCACATTCCTGACGAAGAATGTGCGGAGCAGGGCCGGAGGGACTTGAACCCCCAACCGCTGGTTTTGGAGACCAGTGCTCTACCAATTGAGCTACGACCCTTTGTTGTTTCCCCCAACGTACCGCATCCGCCCGGGTGCACGGAGTGCGCAGGGCGGAGCGGCCGGTGAAGGCCAACGACGCATGAGTGTACGTGGTCCGCGGCCGGGCGTCGAACACGTACCTGCGAGGTCCCGGGATACCTGTGGATACCTGAGTGCCCCTCGGCGGCAGGGTCTGCGACGATGCAGTCATGACCGCTGCTACTCCACCCGCAACGTCCGCTACCGACCGACGGGTATCGGCCCGTATCGGCGCGATCTCCGAGTCCGCGACCCTGGCCGTGGACGCCAAGGCCAAGGCCCTCAAGGCCGCCGGGCGTCCCGTGATCGGCTTCGGCGCGGGCGAGCCCGACTTCCCGACGCCCGGCTACATCGTCGAGGCCGCCGTGGAGGCCTGCCGCAACCCGAAGTACCACCGCTACACGCCTGCCGGCGGTCTCCCCGAGCTCAAGGCCGCCATCGCCGCCAAGACACTGCGCGACTCCGGCTACGAGGTCGAGGCGCCGCAGATCCTGGTGACCAACGGCGGCAAGCAGGCGATCTACGAAGCCTTCGCCGCAATCCTGGACCCGGGCGACGAGGTCATCGTCCCGGCCCCGTACTGGACCACGTACCCCGAGTCGATCCGGCTGGCCGGCGGCGTGCCCGTGGAGGTCGTCGCCGACGAGACGACCGGCTACCGCGTGAGCGTGGAGCAGCTGGAGGCCGCGCGCACGGAGCGCACGAAGGTCGTGCTGTTCGTGTCGCCGTCCAACCCGACCGGTGCCGTGTACGCGCGCGAGCAGGTCGAGGAGATCGGCCGCTGGGCCGCCGAGCACGGCCTGTGGGTGCTCACCGACGAGATCTACGAGCACCTGGTCTACGGCGACGCCGAGTTCTCCTCGCTGCCCGCGCTCGTTCCGGAGCTGCGCGACAAGTGCATCGTCGTCAACGGCGTGGCCAAGACGTACGCGATGACCGGCTGGCGCGTGGGCTGGTTCATCGGCCCGAAGGACGTGGTCAAGGCCGCGACCAACCTGCAGTCCCACGCCACCTCGAATGTGTCGAACGTCGCCCAGGTCGCCGCCATCGCCGCGGTCTCCGGTGACCTCGACGCCGTCGAGGAGATGAAGACGGCCTTCGACCGCCGCCGCCGCACCATCGTGCGGATGCTGAACGAGATCGACGGCGTGGTGTGCCCGGAGCCGGAGGGCGCCTTTTACGCGTACCCCTCGGTGAAGGGGCTGCTCGGCAAGGAGATCCGCGGTAAGCGGCCGCAGTCGAGCGTGGAGCTCGCCGAGGTGATCCTCGAGGAGGCCGAGGTCGCGGTCGTGCCGGGCGAGGCCTTCGGCACGCCGGGCTACCTGCGGCTGTCGTACGCGCTGGGCGACGAGGACCTGGTCGAGGGCGTCTCGCGGCTGCAGAAGCTGCTGGGCGAAGCGAAGTAGGTCTTCTCGAATTCGTGAAGTAGCGGGCCTCCGGCTTCGGCCGGGGGGCCCGCATTCGTTTTCGGGCACGGGCTCGTTCAGGGAATCCCCTACCGATACGCCGGATCCATGCGGCAGGATCTTCCAATGGAAAGCGCTCGATCCGTCCGTCTCCTGCCCAAGGCCCATCTGCATCTGCACTTCACCGGGTCGATGCGGTCCGGCACGCTGCTGGAGCTCGCCGAGAAGTACGGCGTCCATCTGCCCGACGCGCTGAGCGGCGGCGAGCCTCCCAGGCTGCGGGCGACCGACGAGCGCGGCTGGTTCCGCTTCCAGCGGCTCTACGACATCGCGCGGTCCTGTCTACGGTCCGCGGAGGACATCCAGCGGCTGGTCCTCGAGGCGGCCGAGGAGGACGTACGGGACGGGTCGGGCTGGCTGGAGATCCAGGTCGACCCCACCTCGTACGCACCCCGGCTCGGCGGGCTGATCCCGGCCATGGAGATCATCCTCGACGCGGTGGAGACGGCGTCCCGGGAGACGGGCCTGGGGATGCGGGTGCTCGTGGCGGCGAACCGTACGAAGCACCCGCTGGACGCGCGGACCCTGGCGCGGCTCGCGGTCCGGTACGCGGACCGGGGCGTCGTCGGCTTCGGCCTCTCCAACGACGAACGCCGCGGTTTCGCGCGCGACTTCGACCGGGCCTTCGCGATCGCCAGGGACGGCGGGCTGCTCGCGGCCCCGCACGGCGGTGAGCTGTCCGGGCCCGGCAGCGTCCGGGACTGCCTCGACGACCTGGACGCGGGGCGGATCGGGCACGGCGTGCGGGCCGCGGAGGACCCGCGGCTGCTGCGCAAGCTGGCCGAGCGCGGGGTGACCTGCGAGGTCTGTCCGTCCTCGAACGTGGCGCTCGGCGTCTACGAGAAGCCGGAGGACGTACCGCTGCGGACGCTCTTCGACGCGGGGGTCCCGATGGCGCTGGGCGCGGACGACCCGCTGCTCTTCGGCTCCCGCCTCGCGGACCAGTACGAGCTGGCCCGCGCGCACCACGGCTTCACGGACGCTGAACTCGCGGAGCTGGCGCGCCAGTCGGTGCGGGGCTCGGCGGCGCCGGAGGACGTGGAGGGGAAGCTGCTGGCCGGGATCGACGACTGGCTGGCCGGCTGAGGGCGGGAGGGACTGAGCGCGGTCCGGACTGAGGGTGGGTCGGACTGAGGGCGGGTCGGCTCGGCCTAGGCGATTCCGTTCAGGACCGTGCGGGCCACGGAGGGGGCGAACGCGTCGAGCGGCGGGACGGCGGCGTCGTCCCCCGTGAACCCCTTCAAGAAGCCGCGCTGGTAGCAGGCGCCGAGCAGCAGGGCGGCGGCCGCGTCGGTGTCGGCGTCCTGGCGGATGCGGCCTGCGTCGCGTTCGGCGCGCAGATAGGCGGCGAGGGCGTCGAGGGGGCGGTGCGGGCCCGCGTCCCCGCCGAGCCTGCGCAGCCCCTCGCGGTGGCGGCGCAGCAGGGCGGGCTCGGCGAAGAGGGAGGCGGCGATGGGCACGCTCGACTCGTAGAAGAGGGTAGCCCTGCGGACGATTTCGGTGAGGTTCTCCTCGACGCTGTCCGTCGCAGGGGTGTGCTGGAGCTCGGCGAGCAGCGAGCCGAGCCTGGGGAGCCGCTCTTCGAGGACGTGGACGAAGAGGTCCTCCTTGCTCGCGAAGTGCTTGTAGAGGGCGGCTTCGGAGCATCCGGCCGCCTTCGCGATCTCCTTGGTGGTGGCGCGGGCGAGGCCGATGGTGAGCATGAGGTCATGGGCGGCGTCGAGGATGCGGACCCGGGTGGGGGGCGGCGCTGGCATCGGTTGCTCCATCAGGCCTTGACGAAGGGGTGAGTGTCCACTCACCCTAGCGGTGAGTGAATACTTACCCACCGAGGGAGCGGACACGCAATGGATCTCACGGTGTTCGGAGCGACCGGGGGCATCGGGCAGGAGATCGTCCGGCAGGCCCTGGACGCGGGCCACCGCGTCACGGCCGTGGTGCGCGACCCGGCCCGGCTCACGGTGACCGGCGCTGAACTGCAGGTCGTGACGGCCGGGCTCGGGGACGCGGAGGCGCTGCGGCCGGCGCTCGCGGGGCGGGACGCGGTGTTCTCGGGCCTCGGCCCGCGCAGCCCCAGGAAGGTCGGCATCGCCGAGTCCGGCACCCGCAGCATCCTGCGGGCCATGGAAGCCGAGGGGGTGCGCCGCTTCCTCGCGGTGAGCGCGGCGCCGCTCGGTCCCGTGCCGGACGGCGACTCCTTCCTGCAGCGCCGGGTGCTCTTCCCGCTGATCTCGCGGCTGCTGCGCAGCGTGTACGACGACCTGCGGGCGATGGAGGACGAGATGCGGCGCAGCGCCACGGACTGGACTTCCGTACGGCCGCCCAAGCTGACTAACAGAGCGCTCACCGGGGCGTACCGGACCGCGCTGAACGCGAATCCGCCGCGCGGCGGGAGCATCGGGCGCGCGGATGTGGCACACGCGATGCTGGCGATGGCCGAGGATCCCGCGACCGTGAAGCAGGCGGTGGGGGTCGCGTACTAGTCACGTACGGGGTCGCTCTCCGGCCGCATGCGGAGACGGGTACTGGTCGCGTACGGGGGTCGCGGCAAGGACGCTTACGAACGGCCCGGAGGATCCGGTCCCTAGAGACTGACGCCGACCGTCACCGGCTCGTTGACAAGGGTGACGCCGAAAGCCGCGTGGACGCCGTCGCGGACCTCGCGGGCGAGGGCGAGGAGATCCTCGGTCGTCGCGCTGCCGCGGTTGGTGAGGGCCAGGGTGTGCTTGGTGGAGATGCGGGCCGGGCCCGTGCCGTAGCCCTTGGTGAAGCCGGCCTTGTCGATCAGCCAGGCGGCGGAGGTCTTGGTCAGGCCGTCGCCCGCGGGGTAGGCCGGGGGCGCCGCGCCCGGGCCGAGGCGCTCGGCCACGCGGGCCAGGAACGCCTCGTGCTCGGCGGCGCTGAGGATGGGGTTGGTGAAGAAGGAGCCCGCGGACCAGGTGTCGTGGTCCTCGGGGTCCAGCACCATGCCCTTGCCCGCGCGGAGCTTGAGGACCGCCTCACGCGCGGCCGCGGCGGGCACGCGGTCGCCGGGCGCGGCGCCCAGAGTGCGGGCGAGCTCGGCGTACTTCACCGGGGCGGACTGGCCGCCGGCGTCCTCGAGTTGGAAGCGGACGCGCAGGACGACGTACCGGCCGGGGTCGGCCTTGAAGCGGCTGTGGCGGTACGAGAAGGCGCACTCCGCGTTCGGGATCGTGACCGTCTCGCCGCTGCGGCGGTCGTAGGCGACGACCTCGGTGATGACCGAGGAGACCTCCTGGCCGTACGCGCCGACGTTCTGGATCGGCGTCGCGCCCGCGGAGCCGGGGATTCCGGCGAGGCACTCGATCCCGGCGAGGCCCGCCTCGACGGTGCGCGCGACGGCCTCGGACCAGTTCTCGCCCGCCGCGAGCTCGAGGCGGGTGCCTGAGAGGGCGAAGCCGGTGGTGGCGATGCGCAGGGCCGTGCCGTCGAAGCCCTTGTCGCCGATGACGAGGTTGCTGCCGCCGGCGATGATCAGGAGCGGGGTGCCGGCCGCATCGGCCTCGCGGACGGCCGAGACGACCTCGTCGTCCGTGGTGGCGGTGACCAGGCGGGTGGCGGGGCCGCCCAGCCGGAAGGTGGTCAGCGGGCCGAGAGGGGCATCGTGGAGTTCCTGCACGCGCACAAGCGTAAGGGGCGGGCGCCCATGCTCCCCGCCCCTTACCACCGCACACCCGGCCCCCTACCACCGCACACCCGCCGCCCCTTACGTCCGCACGCCCACTGTCCCTTACGTCCTTACGTCCCGGCGCCCGGCCCCTGCGGCTGCCTCATGCCCGGACACCCGGCGGCTCAGCGGCAGCCTGGGCTGATCGTCAGGTCCCGTGGCCCGCGGAGCCCTATGCCGCCCGGGAACCAGCAGCGCCACCAGCGCGGCGACGGCCACTGCCGCAGCGCCGGTCCACAGGGCCGGGTTCAGGCCGTCAACGAAGTCGCGGGGCGACGCGTAACCACCCTGCGCCGAGAAGACCGCAGAAAGGATCGCGATCCCCAGCGCTCCCCCGACCTCGCGCATAGCGTTGTTCGCGCCGGAGGCGACGCCCTGCTCCCGGGTCCGGACGCTGGCCATCACCACATTGGCGGTGGGCGCGAAGTACAGCGCCATGCCGATACCGCTGACCACGAGCGCGGGCAGCTGCGCCCCGTACGAGACGCCGGGCGTGATGACCAGCGCGAAGAGCGCGAGGCCGAGCGCCTCGAGGGCCAGGCCCGCCACGATGATCGGCCGGCCGCCGATGCGGTCGGAAAGCGCGCCCGCGACCGGGGTGACGACCAGCGACATCGCCGTCCAGGGCAGCATCCGGATACCCGCCTCCATGGGGCTGTAGCCGCCCACTCCCTGCAGGAACTGGCTGAGCAGGAAGATCGACCCGAACATGCCGAGGAACATCAGCAGGCTCGCCGCGTTGATCGCGCTGAACGCACGGCTGCGGAAGAGGCTCATCGGCAGCATGGGCCACGGGGTGCGCAGCTCGTACGCGACGAAGGCCACCATGAGGACCGCACCGACCGTGAGGCCCGTCAGGATCCGGGGGTCGGTCCAGCCGTCGGCGTTGCCGCGGATCAGCGCGTAGACGATCCCGAACAGGCCTGCGCTGGCGAGGGCCGTGCCCGGCAGGTCGAGGCGGTTGTCCGGGCCGTGGCTCTCGGTCAGGCGGAGGCGGGCCAGCGGGAGCAGCGCGATGCCGACGGGAACGTTGAGCCAGAAGATCCACTGCCAGGAGAGGTGTTCGGTGACCGCGCCGCCGACGAGCGGTCCCGCGGCAACCGCGAGGCCGTTGACCGCGCCCCAGATGCCGTACGCCATGCCGCGCCGCTCGGCGGGCACGGCGGCGGTGAGCAGGGTCAGGGTGAGCGGCATGACCACCGCGGCGCCGATGCCCTGGGCTGCGCGGGCCGCGACAAGACCGTCGATGCCGGGCGCCAGGGCGGCCGCGGCGGAGGCGCCGGTGAAGACGGCGAGCCCCGCGCAGAAGAGGCGGCGGCGGCCGAACCGGTCGCCGAGGGCGGCGCCGAAGAGAAGGAGCACGGCGAACGTGAGGGTGTAGGCGTTCACCGTCCACTCGAGGTCCTCGAGGCCGCCGCCGAGGTCTTCCCTGATGGAGGGCAGGGCGGTGGTGACGACGAGGTTGTCCAGGCTGGCCATGAAGCCGGACATGCTGGTGATGACGAGGGCCCAGACCGCGGTGCGGCGGGTTGTTCGCTGCTGCATCTCCCCTCCTGCTCATATTAGTTATCACTCAATAACTTTTGCGGGCGCGGAAAAGCGCGACGCCCGGACAGCATGCTTCAGTCGGGGAACGCGCCGAACCCGGACCACACCCGGTGCTCGGCGGGAAACCCGAGCGACACGAGGACGTTGATCAGCATTCCCCAAGCCATGAACCTGGTGGTCTCGACGGCCTCCGCGCCGAGCGCCAAGTGCGCCTGGTCCCACAGCTCGGACCACTCGTCGCGGATCGCCGCGCCGAACTCGTGGTCACCGGCCGCCTCGGCCGACGCGACCGCGACGTACATCTGCATCTGCATGAGCAGCTTGTCACGGTCACGTACGAGCTTCTTGTACGCCGCCGCCATCGCGTCGAGGGGCGGCATGTCCGGCGACTCCGCCATTGCCTCGCCGAAGGCCCGGCGGGTGTCCTCCAGGCAGCGGCCGGCAGCAGCGAGGAAGATGGCCTGCTTGTTGGGGAAGAGACGAAAAAGGTACGGCTGCGAGACGCCCACGCGGCGCGCGATGGCCTCGGTCGATGTGCCGTTGTAACCGCCCCGGGCGAACTCGGTGATCGCCGCGCGGACGACGCTCTCGCGCCGCTCCTCGGCGCTCATCCGGATACTTCCCTTGGCCATGTGGGTAAGTTAGTGGCCAATCACTAATAAAGCAAAGGGCGGCGCCAGGCCCGGCGCAGAGTGTGGGCACCGGGCCGCGGGCGCTCGGAAACTCACGAGGCGCGGAGGCTCGTACGCGCGCCGCTCAGGCGAGGTGGACGAGGGCGCGGGACATGCCCAGCACCTTCTGGCCCGCGCTGACGGCCGTGAGGTCGACTCGTACCGTACGGTTCTCCAGCTTGGCCGCGACCTTGGCGCTGACCTCGATGGTCGCGCCCCGGTCGTCGTTCGGGACCACGACGGGCTTGGTGAACCGCACGCCGTACTCGGCGACCGCCCCCGGGTCGCCGACCCAGTCGGTCACCACCCGGATCGCCTCGGCCATGGTGAACATGCCGTGCGCGATGACGTCCGGGAGGCCCACCTCCTTGGCGAACTTCTCGTTCCAGTGGATCGGGTTGAAGTCGCCGGATGCGCCCGCGTACCGGACGAGGGTGTCGCGCAGCACCGGGAAGGTCTGGGCCGGCAGCTCGGTGCCGACTTCGACCTCGTCGTACGAAATCTTCGCCGCCATCGCCTCAGCCCTCCTCGGCGGCGCGCGCCACCAGCTTCGTGAGCGCCGTCACCACGTGCTCCCCGCTGTCGTCGTGGACGTCGCCGCGGACGTCGAGGATGTCGTTCCCCGCAAGGGACTTGATGGACTCGATCGTCGAGGTGACGTGGAGCCGGTCGCCTGCGCGGACCGGCCGCGAGTAGACGAATTTCTGGTCGCCATGGACGACACGGCTGTAGTCGAGGCCCAGCGCCGGGTCATGGACGACCTGTTCCGCCGCCTTGAAGGAGATCGCGAAGACGAAGGTCGGCGGAGCGATCACATCCGGGTGGCCGAACTCCTTGGCCGCGTCCGCGTCGGTGTAGACGGGATTCGGGTCACCGATCGCCTCGGCGAATTCACGGATCTTCTCGCGGCCGACCTCGTACGGCGGGGTGGGCGGGTAGGACCGTCCGACGAAGGACTGATCGAGCGGCATGGCTCGCTACCTCCTGGGTCGTTGCTCAGTCGATGATCGGGGTGACCGGTCGACGCCGGCTCGACGCCGGGTCGATCACCGGTTTACTGCTGGGTCGATCAACGACGCGAGGCCGCCCCCGGCTGGGGACGGCCTCGCGTGTCAGCCTGAATTACCGCGTCTCGCGGTGCGCCGTGTGCGAGTTGCAGCGCGGGCAGTACTTCTTCATCTCAAGACGGTCCGGGTTGTTGCGCCGGTTCTTCTTGGTGATGTAGTTCCGCTCCTTGCACTCAACGCAGGCCAGCGTGATCTTCGGGCGGACGTCGGTGGCAGCCACGTGAGTGCTCCTTGACGAACGGATGGATGAACGCAGGAAAGAGTAGCCGATTGAAGGACCGATCCCACAATCGGCTACGCGGTGTAGCGGCGACCGGACTTGAACCGGTGACACAGCGATTATGAGCCGCTTGCTCTACCGACTGAGCTACGCCGCTTGGGATGAGCAGACTCCCCGCCGACCGGCGGGAGGACTGATCACCAGAGCCCCAATACGGAATCGAACCGTAGACCTTCTCCTTACCATGGAGACGCTCTGCCGACTGAGCTATTGGGGCGAGCGGTGAAGACATTACACGCTCGGCCGCCGAACGTGAAATCCGTATCGGTACCTCCTCCCCAGGTGGCCAGGCCACCACACCAGTACGACTATTCGGCTCCTCCTCGATGCCGTACCGGCCTCGCCATAGGCTCGTCCCGCGCTGTGTGATCTTGGCGGCGCAGGGCCCCGGCCAGGGGCCACCGGACACGGTCATGGTCCACCGGACCCGGTCAGGGAGCGCGATGCCAGGAAGCCACCCGCAGCACCCGCAGCAACCCCCGAAGCGCGAGGGCGCGGCCCCCGACCCCGGCGGGCTGGTGCTGTGCGGCGCGCGGCTCACCGACGGACGCACCGTGGACGTACGGCTCAGCGGCGGGCGTATCGAGGCCGTCGGCACGGCGGGCAGCCTCGCCCGCGGCGCGGGCAGGCCGGGAGCCGGGTCCAGGGTGGACCTCAGCGGCTATCTGCTGCTGCCGGCACCCGCCGAGCCGCACGCGCACAGCGACACCGCGCTCACCGCCGACGCCGCGGGCCCCGTCTCGTACGCCCCCGAGGATGTCCAACGGCGCACCACCGAGGCGGCGCTGCTGCAACTCGGGCACGGGGCGACCGCCCTGCGCACGCACATCCGGATCGGCGGGGCGCGGGGGCTGAGCTCACTGGGGGCCGTACTGCAGGCGCGGCGCGCACTGCGCGGGCTGACGGAGCTGTCAGTGGTCGCGGTGCCGCGGGTGCTCACCGGTGCCGCCGGGGCGGACGGGCTCGCCATGCTCAGGGACGCGGTGAAGATGGGCGCGAGAGTTGTGGGCGGCTGCCCCGATCTCGACCCCGATCCGACCGGCTTCGCGCAGACGGTCCTGGAGGTCGCGGCGGAGCACGGCTGCGCCGTCGACCTGCACACGGAGGGCGACGATCCGGCCAGGCTCGCGCGGCTCGCGGCGATGGCGGGCGGGCTGCGCCCCGGCGTCTCGCTCGGGCCGTGCGCGGGGCTCGCGCGGCTGCCGCGGGATGTGGCGGGACGGGCGGCGGACCAGCTCGCGGTGGCCGGGATCACGGTCGTCTGCCTGCCGCAGGGAGGCTGCGGGGCCATGGAACGGGCGGGGGCGGGGGCGGATGGGCCGCGGGCGGAGGAGGAAGGGCCGGAACGGTCCCGGGAGGACCGCTTCGCAGGAGCATGCGCCGCCGCTCCCGGGGCCTGCGCGCCTCCCGTACGGCTGCTGCAGGCGGCGGGCGTACGGGTCGCGGCCGGCAGCGGGGCGATGCGCGACAGGGCGAACCCGGTGGGGCGCGGCGACCCGCTGGAGGCGGCGTACCTGCTCACGGCGCAGGGCGGAGTGCGGCCTGAGGCGGCGTACGGCGCGGTGAGCGGGCACGCGCGCGGGGCGATGGGGCTGCCGGAGGTACGGGTGGAGGCCGGGTTCCCCGCGGAGTTGCTCGCCGTACGTGGGGAGGGGCTCACGGGGGTGCTGTCGCTGGCGTACAGCCGCGTCGTGGTGCACCGGGGGCGGGTGGTGGCGCGAACCAGCGCGGTGCGCGAGTACTGCGACTCGGCGGCGGTCGCGGCCCTGGACCTGCCGCGACAGGCGCAGGGCGAGTCCTAAGAGCGGGACCGCGCACATCCCGGCCGGAGGACTCGTCACCGAGGGAATGGAGCGGACCTGACCCGAGGTGCGGTGCGGGCGCGGCGACCGGTCAACACCTCGTACGTGGAGCCGGGTTCCGGAGGTGCGGCCCGGGGATCACGGCGTACGGTCGGAACCATGCGCATTGTCATCGCTGGTGGACATGGTCAGATCGCGCTGCGGCTGGAGCGGCTGCTCGCCGCGCGCGGGGACGAGGCGGCGGGCCTGATCCGCAATCACGCATACGCGGACGACCTGCGGGCGGCGGGCGCCGAGCCCGTACTCTGCGATCTCGAGTCGGCGTCGGTCGAGGAAGTCGCGGCCCATCTGCAGGGCGCGGACGCGGCGGTCTTCGCAGCGGGTGCGGGGCCGGGCAGCGGAGCCGCGCGCAAGGACACGGTGGACCGGGCCGCGGCGGTGCTCTTCGCGGACGCGGCGGAGCGCACCCGCGTGCGGCGCTACCTCGTCGTGTCCTCCATGGGGGTCGACGGCGAGCCGCCCGCGGGCACCGATCCGGTGTTCGCGGCCTACCTGCGGGCCAAGGGCGCCGCCGACGACGACGTACGGGCCCGGAAGGGGCTCGACTGGACGATCCTTCGGCCCGGCAGGCTCACCGACGAGCCGGGTACGGGTCTGGTGAACCTCGCCGAGCAGACGGGGCGGGGCGCGGTGCCGCGCGACGACGTGGCGGCGGTCCTCGCCGCGCTCCTTCGCGAGCCGGGCACGGCGGGGCGCACGCTGGAGCTGATCTCCGGCACGGTGCCGGTGGAGGAAGCGGTGAAGGCGGCGTCGACGGGCTGAAGGCGCGGGGGCGGACGCGCCGCGGGGGTTCGTACGGTGCGTACGACGCGGTTTTCATAGGGGGCGGGTTTCGTACGGGGCGGGTTTCGTACGGGGCGGGCCTTCCGTATCACGCTCCGGCGCGGCGCCCGGCCGGGATGCGTCCGGCCGGGGGCCGCAGCACGCTAGGGAGCATGGACGGAGAGCAGCCGCCCGTGGTCGTACATCCGTGGGCCGAGGGCGCCCGCCGCGTGACGATCCGCGGCGAGCCGGTCGGCAAAGCGCGCTCGCCGAGCGATGTGTTGGAGTTCCTGCGCGTGGCCGGGCTGGACGAGAACGCCGTGCGGCTGGACGATCCGGACCTCATCGAATGGCGGGGCGGCGGCCCCGCCGACTGGCCCGACGAACAGGACCAGCCATGAAGCCCACAGAGCCGGCAGGACCGGCAGGACCGGCAGGACCGGCAGAGCCAACGGGACCCGGGATGCCCCGAGAGGCCCCGATCACCCAGGACGAGCGCACGGTCCTCCGCGCGATCGACGAGTTCCTGGACACCAAGCCGCCCCGCCAGCCGCACACGAGCGATCTCGTACGGGCGACCGGCCTGTCCGAGGACACCGTCACCGAGGCCGTCCGCTCCCTGGAACGCCTCGACTACATCGTGGTCGAGCCCCCGAAGCTGGGCGGCACGGGCGAGATCACCCACATCACGAGGACGGGCCAGCACCACCTCTGAGGCCGGTGAGGGCGGAGCACCGGCAGTCGACGGCCGGATCTTCGCGCCCCCTTCCGCGCTGCGCCGCTCCCACCCAAGACATTCGAACGTGCGTACTATTAAGTCTCGTGGCGGACACATACGACTTCCCCGACGACCTGCTGGAAGCACAGCAGGAGCTGCACAAGGTGCGGCACGAGCTCACCGCGCTCTACGGGCGACTGCCGCGGTACACCGACGGCTGGAGCGACGAGGACCGGCGGAAGGTCAGGGAGCTCCTGGACCGGGACCTGGAGCTCGCGGTATTCGTGAGTACCCACGTCTTCTGGGACTCCCTCGAGGGCCCGGCGCGTGTCACGGGCCGAATGGCGCTGAAGCACGTCCACGATCCGCCGGAGGACGCCGCGCCCGAGGCATCGGGCGCGCCTGAGCCGTAGCCGCGCCTCGGTCGCCGGCTCGCCGTGCTCTCCGCTCGCGGGCCAGACTGAAGTGAGGGGGCGGTTGGAGGCTCACCATGACCGAGTTCGCCGACGCCGATACGGCCGGTGGTGTCCGGCTGGCCTACGACTCGGCAGGGCGCGGGGAGCCGGCGATGCTGTTCATTCACGGCTGGTGCTGTGACCGGACCTCTTTCGCACCGCAGTTGACGCACTTCGCGGCGCATCACGCTGTCGCTGCTCTCGATCTGCGCGGACACGGCGACAGCGACCGGCCCGAGCCGGGCGCGGGCGTCTACGACGACATCTCCGGGTTCGCCGACGACGCGCTCGCGGTCGCCCGGGCCGCCGGATTCGACCGGCCGGTCGTGGTCGGGCACAGCTTGGGCGGGCTGGTCTCGCTGGCGTGCGCTGCCCGGAGGGGCGCGGTGCGGGCAGCGGCGATGCTCGCCTCCGCGCCGGTCCTCGACCCGGAGGGGAAGGCGGCCTTGGCGCAGTCGTTCCCAGCTATAGCCGCCGACGAGGACGGTTCATGGCGCACCGCCTTCGCGTCCGGGCTCTTCCTGCCCACCGACTCGGTCCGCCGGGACGAGATCATCGCGCAGATGGCCGCGCTGCCCGCGGAGATCGCCGCGGCGGAGCTGCGGGCGATGGAGCGGTTCCACGGCGCGAGCGCGCTGGCCCGGACCGAGGTTCCGCTCCTGTCGGTCGACCCCGCGGACGCCGAGCCCGAGCTGCGCGCCGAATCCCCCGGCATCGCCATCGGCCGGACCGTCGGGGCCGGGCACTTCATCCAGCTCGAAGTGCCCGAGCAGGTCAACGCGATGATCGAACGGTTCCTCGCGATCAACGGCCTCTGAAGCGCACGCGGTCGCGGTGGCCTGGCGGAAATCGGTCCAGCCGTCCCCCGGTTCCGCGAGAGCTCAGCGGCCGCGCAGCCGCTCCATATCCCGCCGGTCCCGCTTCGTCGGCCGCCCGGCGCCGCGGTCGCGCCTCGGGACCTCCGCGATCTCCTCGCGCGGCGGTGGCGGCGGGCTGTTGTCGACGAAGCACTCGGCGGCGACGGCGGCCCCGACCCGCTTCCGTACGACGCGCGACACGACGACGATCCGCTCGCGCCCGGCATGGCGCAGCCGCACCTCGTCCCCGGACCGCACCGCGTGGGCGGGCTTGACGCGTTCGCCGTTGACGCGAACGTGCCCGGCGCGGCAGGCCGAGGCGGCCAGCGAACGGGTCTTCGTGAGCCGCACGGACCAGATCCAGCTGTCGACTCGTACGGTCCCCTCCTCTGAAGCCATGCCACGACTCTAGGACTTCGCGGACGCCGAACGGCCCCTGACCGCGTTTCCGCGGACCAGGGGCCGTTTCGTCAGGGTGCTGTGGTGACCGGGGTGTCCGTTGTGCGTGGTGCGCTCAAGATCCTCGTTTGAGGGGGAACACCCCACGCGGGGGCGCGCATGGCAGCTTCACCAGATCATGAGCCGCGGAACGGCTGAGGCGCAGCCCTTCGTGGATCGAAGCTAGATCGTGATCACGAGCTTGCCGCGAGTCTGCCCGTCCAACATGTAGCGGATGGCCGCGGCGACCTCGCTGAGCGGGTACGTCCGGTCGACGGCGGGTGCGATCTTGCCAGACTCGATGAGTTCGCGGAGCGTCAGCAGGTCTTCGGCGTTCTCCGACGCGACGAAGGTGCCCAGCTTCTGGCCGACGAACGGAGACAGCAGATGCGCCCGGAGTTGACGGTCAATGCCGCCGAGCCATGGGCCATCGGTCTCGCCTCCGACGATGACGAGCCGTCCTGCGGGTGTGAGAGCGCGGCGGAGATGTGACAGCCGGCGGTTGCCTCCGATGTCGAGCATGACGTCGTAGCGCTGCTGCCCGTCAGCGAAGTCCTCTCGGGTGTAGTCGATGACGTGGTCGGCGCCGATGGCTCGGACCGCGTCGGCCTTCGCCGTACTGCACACGCCGGTGACCTCGCCTCCGTATGCCTTGGCGATCTGCACGGCGAAGGTGCCCACGCCTCCCGACGCACCGACGATCAGCACCTTCTGGCCGGCCTGGACTCGTCCATGGTCCCGAACGGCTTGGAGGGCGGTGGGCCCGGAGATGGGAACGGCAGCCGCCTGGCCGAAGGAGAGGTTCGCCGGCTTCGGTGCGAGCTTGTCCGTCCGGACGCGCGCGTACTCGGCGAACGAGCCGCTGCTGATGCCGAACACCTCGTCACCCGGCTTGAAGCCGGTCACGCCGGCGCCGACGGCTTCGACCGTTCCCGCGAGGCTGCGGCCCGGGTTGGGGCTCTTCGGCCGACGGAGGCCGAACCCCGCGAGTCGGATGGGATAAGGCAGGCCGGCCATCACGTGCCAGGTGCCCCGGTCCACGCTGGCTGCGTGCACTCGCACCAGGACTTCGTCGCGCTGGATCGTGGGCTTGTCGATCTCCGCAAGCCGGAGGACGTCCTCGGGCGCAGGGCCGTACCGGTCCTGGACGATCGACTTCATGATCTCCCGCCGGTGGTCACGGCGGTCGGCTTTGTCGGGTTGTCGAGCTGCTTGTGGTGCATGGCAAGCCTCCGGATTCGTTTGAAACCTTACGTCGTAAGGCTTATCCTTACGGCGTAAGGATGTCAAGGGCCGACGATAGGAGGACGCAGATGACCCCGCGGACCCCCCGCGCTCGAGCACCCCGAACCCCGCTCAGCCGGGAACGGGTGCTGCACGCCGCTGTCGCCTACGCCGACGAGCACGGGCTCGAGGCGCTCAGCATGCGCAAGCTCGGCGAGGCGGTCGGGGTCGAGGCAATGTCGCTGTACACCCACGTGGCCAACAAGGACGACCTCCTTGACGGCATGATCGACATGATGTTCAGCGAGATCGATCTGCCGTCCGGCGAGGACGGCTGGAAGGCGGCGATGCGTCAGCGGGCGGTCTCGGTTCGCCGAGTCCTGTCCCGCCACCGGTGGGCGATCGGTCTGATGGAGTCGCGGACCTCGCCCGGTCCGGCGACGCTGCGGCACCACGATGCCGTCATTGGATGCCTGCGGAACGCCGGCTTCTCCGTCGAGTCGACCGCGCACGCGTACTCGGTCCTCGACAGCTACATCTACGGTTTCGCCCTCCAGGAGCGCGGCCTGCCGTTCGACACCCCCGATGAGACCACGGAGCTGGCGCAGGCCATGCTGGCGCAGTTCCCCGCTGACCAGTACCCCCACCTGGCAGAGCTGACGACCGAGCACGTGCTCCGGCCCGACTACGACTACGGCAACGAGTTCGAATTCGGACTCGATCTGATCCTCGATGGGCTCGAGAGGACCTCCGTCACCGCCGCCAGGCCCGGCAGGACCGACAGGACCGACAGGACCGGCTGCCGGACTGGACGGGGCAGCACAACATCTCCGTAAGTTGTTGGGCGGCCCGGGAGGGCCGGGTGTGGCTGACAACGCCTTGTCGGACGTGGCTCGGTGGGAGTGGCCGCCCAGCTCTCCGGGGCGCCCTGGCTGCTGATTGAGA